>JAFYNS010000091.1 GCA_017556505.1 Bacillota bacterium
TCCATCGTGACATTAAACCGGAGCATATACTGCTGACAGCGGAAGGACGCGTAGTGCTCATTGATCTGGATGCATCCATGCGGATTTTGTCTGGAAAGAAAAATGATACGCAGCTGTTGGGAACCGCCATGTACGCAGCACCGGAACAGTTTGGACTGACCCGGTCCGATGAACGTGCAGACATTTATGCACTGGGGATTTTGATGAATGAAATGCTGACCGGAGAACATCCTGCGGTGATCCGGTACCAGGAAGGTCCTCTGGCGGAAATTATCGAGCGGTGTATCCGAATGAATCCGGCGGAACGGTATCAGACTGTGGCAGATCTGGAGCAGGAACTACAGCGCCTGGCCGGAAGCCTGCAGGCCAAAAAAAGAAAAAAACCAGCGATGATGCTGGCTGGGGCAGTTCTTTGTGCAGTAATCGGGCTGTTTGCGCTGATGCCGCAGCAGGAAACTCCTGGCGAAACCCTGCCGATGTATGGTGACAAAAGCCATAAGTATGATCTTTATTATAACTTCCGCATAGGCGCTCAGTCCAGATCATTGTATACAGAAACTAACATGCTTATAGACCAGACATGGAAGGTGTATGCTGATCCGAACGTAGGCGTTGTCGAAGGGTGGAGTCCTCGGTATGAAGGCTGGACCGTAAGCTCTGAGGGCTGCAATATGGGTGAAACCGGCTATATTCACGCTGAAAAGGATGGGAAGCACTATACGATCGCAGTACAGGTTCAGGGTGAACCCATGAGTGCATACTCTCAGCTTCCGTCGAAGAACAATCTGGCAGAAGGATATCTGCAGCCGGAAGAGGAACCGGGGTTTCCATACCCTGGCGTGGTGAACCTGTCTTACAGTCCCGAGGAAGCGATAACCGTTTATCTGGCAGCCATGGAAGGGTTCTATAATCTGCAGCCTGTATGTGACAGCGGCCTGGTAACCATAGAACCTTGTGAAGAGACTGAGGACTGGGATCTTCCCGTCTTCGCCATGACATTCCGCAATCCTGAGGGAGGAGATGTACAGCTGAAGGTAGAGTCAAATTGTACCCCGCTGCAGTTCCGTTTCACAGAAAAGGGATGAGACGAAGTTACTCCAGAACCTCTTCCCCGTGATCGAAGAGATTGCTGTTCAGCTGAAGAATTGTCTGCTCATGAGTGAAGCTGTACATGATAATACTGTCCCGCTGCTTACGGGCATAAAGGGGTGCAAATCCGCTCCGCTTCAGTACATCCTGTGTTTCTTCCAGGCTGGCTCTCATGGCCAGACAGACGCACAGGAGCTTATCACGGGATGGACGGCGGACTCCGGACAGAATCTGATAAGCATAGATTTCGTTCATGTTGCTTTCGCGTACCACTTCGGCCTTCGTGAGATTCTTCCCGGTCATCAGCGTCTGAAGAAGCGATGGAAGGCTGTCTGCTGCCAGTTCTTCCTGATTTGTCTGCAGGTAGTCGTGAATAGACTGGCTGCGCTTTAATTCATTTTCAAGATTGGATGTGCTTTTCTTTGGCATAATCTACTCCTTTATGGTACAATTCTAACATAATGCGAGGTAAGAAACAATCATGTTTGAAGTGGAAAACGTTCTCCGAAGCAGCGGTATGACGCTGGAAAAAACATTAAGCATAAAAGACGACCACGCAGTACTTCAGGTGCAGCGGGGGGATACGGGCAGCTTTATTCTCCGTCTGTACCGCAGAATGATTCCTGCTTATCAGGTCCTGGAACGATACGGGGCAGAAGGCTTTCCTATGGTGTACAGGACGTATGAGGAGGAAGGATTCTTTGTGGTGGAAGAAGAACTGATGGAGGGAACTTCTCTAAAGGATTATCTTTCTGAACGGGGATGCGTAAGTGAAAGACGTGCTGTGGAGATTGCTCTGCAGGTTTGTGATGCCCTGACGTCGCTTCATAAGCGGGGATTTATTCATCGGGACATCAAGCCTGAGCATGTACTGCTGATGGAAGGAAATCAAATCTGCCTCCTCGACCTGGATGGATCTATGACCATTCGGCCGGAAAAGATGCAGGATACCCAGCTCATCGGTACGGTAGTATATGCGGCACCGGAGCAGTTTGGCCTCACACGTTCTGATGCCAGATCCGATGTCTATGCCATGGGGATTTTGCTCAATGAGCTGCTGACCGGAGTGCATCCGACGGTGAAGCAGTACCGCAAAGGCCGGCTGAGCGCAGTCATTGAAACCTGCACGAAAATCAATCCGGATGACCGGTATCAGACCGCAGAGGAGCTGGCAGATGTTCTTGGTGATCCGACAAAATACGCCGATCCGGCACCTTCTCTCATACGTCGGAACCGGCTTATGAAGCTGGCTGCTGCAAGTGCTGCGGCGACTGTAATTCTGGCGGGTGCGGGGGGGATGGCAGTAAATGATGCTGCAGAGGTTTCGTCGAAATACCCCGAAGCAACCCCGCCGGTGAAGGCAGAGGGGGAACCTCCTGCCATGGAAGGCGAGTGGCTTCAGCTTTATAAGTATGAGTGGATGGAAGATTACTCCCATGTTCACCGCGATGGTGGCCAGGGAGCCAGATATTATACAGAGGATGGAACGTTAGTAGACGGTACATATGACGTTTACTGTGATCCCCAGGTAGGTGTTGTCAAACGGTGGCTTCCGGAATCCGGGGGATGGGACATCGTTTCCCAGGATTGTGATGCGGGAGCAACCGGATATATCTATGCAGAAAAAGGCGGAAAGAAATATGCGATTGATGTGCTGGTTCTGACGGAGAGCATGAGTGCCTATACCAGCCTGCCCACACAGGTTGATTTTACACAAGGGTATCTGCAGTCCCGCCGTATCAGCGGACAGGGGGATACCTATGGTATAGACTGCACCTATCGTCGGGATGAAGTGGTAACGCTTTATCTCGCGGCAGCCATGGGAATGGATGTGCTGGAGGTGGCCTGCAGCAGCCCAATGGTCTCCATAGAACCGGTTGAGCCATACGGACTCTGGCATGGGCCGGTATACAAGCTCACCTTCGAAAATCCGAAAGGCGGAGATACCTGGTTTACCGTCAAGTCCAATATGAATCCACTGACCTTTTATATGAACGAAGAACTGCCCTCTGGCCAGTAGGCCGGGGGCTTTTTCTTTGCAGAAAGTAAGCACAGTGCTTAACACTTCACCCTGCGAAAGGACTATCATTGAACCATAAATAAAATGGGAAAGGAGCGCAAAAATGAAGAAATTTTTAAGTTCACTTTTGTGTATAATGTTGATTGTCACCATGATGCCGGCGGCAGCTTTTGCAGATGGTGCCAGTCAGCCGGCAGAACATGTGGAAACATGGCTGGTTTACAGTGATTTAACGCTGGAAGAACTAAATGCCATCAAAGAAGATGGTGGAAATCAGGCCGAGCATCTGACAGACTTGCTGTGGATGGTAGACGGTGTCGATGCGGAAAAGTATTTGTACACTGCAGAGTATAAGTGGTCTGAAGAAGAGGAATGTCATTCCTTTATTGGAAACATAAAGGAAGTTCCTTACGATGCGGAGTTAGAGTTCAAATACGGAAGCGGTGAAGAACGTTCAATAGCAAAGGACATTACAGTAGAGCATATTGAAGGTACTTCTAATAAGTTTAGTTTCATGTATCATCATAATGAAGATGGCGAATATCCTCAATATGATTTCTATACGTACTTCAATGAACGTGACTATGGTGCACTGGTAAGAATTGCGGAACCTGGTGAAGACCCTGGTGAAGAACCGGATAATGAACCCGAAGGTGATGAATATCGTATTACCTGGCTGACCGACGGACCTCCGAAGGTGTTTAAGGGACAGGAAGAAGCGGAAGTTTATTATGAGATGAACGGCAGTCTGGCGGAAGATATAGAATCCGAAGAATGTGAGCTGGCCTTTCGAATCGGTACGTGGTCATGGGATGAGGAGCGTTTCATACCGTTCGATAATCAGGATGGCCTCTGTCAATCTGCAGTAGATGAAGAAAACGGGACAACTTGTCTGATTCTTCATCCGGAAGCCATTGCAGCTTTTCTTCCCGTACCATCAAAAGATGAGGATGTATGGTTTGAAATCCAGCCTGTTGTTCTCGCTGGCGAGGAAGAAATGAATATCAGTCATTCCAGAGATGTTCGCTTGATGGAACCTGAAGTGGAATTCGACTATTTTATGGACGATGAACAGTTCCTGCTTCCTGGAGACCAGTTTGAATTCGGAACTGAAGTCCGGGCAAGTGTAAGAAACGCAGAATTCCCTGACTGGGAAGAATTCTGGCTGGAAATTACAGATGTCTCCATTGAAGGCGGCGACGGCATCGTGCAGCTGATTCCATGGGAAGATGAATGTGGCTGGAGTGTAAGAACACTGAAGACCGGCGAAGCGGTTCTGAAGATTACCCATGATAATTACATTGAAGGGGAAGCCCCTATTGTAAAGGAAATCCCGATCCACGCAGTCGATGATCTGTGGAGAACGGATGTTGATTACGTTGACAGAGAGAAAGAAGAGGGCAAGCTGGAAGTAACTCTGATGGCGAATGCCCGTCACTATCAGTACAGACGCGGCGAAAACACAGAAACCGGAGAAGACTATCAGGTTGTATGGAACCTGAGTGATCCGGATGAAGTGAATGCTGAAATCCTCCGCGAAGATAATGAAAACATTACCGTAACCTGTGATGGTTTTGACGGCGGATTTAGCGTTCTTTATGAAATCTATGAAGCTGACGCGGATCTGACTGCTGAAACCACAGAACCGGTGGATTCCGGAGAACGCTGGATTCACATGGATCAGACCTTCTACACCTTCGAAATGACAGGTTTCGAAGAGGAACTGGCCAAAGACGAAATCATGACCGTGGAAGCCAGAGTTATCCGTCACTTCATGGATGGTGAAGAACCTGCAGAAGAAACTGCAGAAGCAGAGTTCTTCTATGATGACTTTGGCAGCGATGTTCTGGATGTGGAAACCTCTGTGGAAGATGGTGTGTTCCTGGTGAACATTTCCAGAAACTTAAGCAGCAGTGCCAAGTTATGGATCGAAGCAAATTACTGTGATGATGAGAATGACATCTGGTGGACCCGTGAGCTGACAATTGATGAGCTGAACCTGGGCGTATCTGATGAAACCGATAAGTTCTACGCATACAGGCTGCAAAACGGTGAATATGTGAGGATGAATAATGTACCCGTGGATGGCGAAGAAGGCTATCCTGCATTCTTTGCGGGGGAATCTTCCACCAATGAATTCTATGTACTCTGGAAGGCAGAAGGAGATGTGCAGGCAGAAGACCTGCAGCTTGATGTTTTCGAAACAGAAGGCTGGGAAAACCGTTATGTGCGTGACATTGATGACGGCGGCAAGACCGGAGTAAAGGTAGAGCTGCAGGATGGTTTATATCAGGATACCCACTATGTATGGAAGATTACCGTCGGTGAGGACTTTGACATGGCCAAGGCCGGGATGCGGCTGAATGTTCTGGAACCTCCATTCTGCGAGGAATGTGAAGGTTATGAAGACTGTGAAGAATGCGAAAGCTGTGACGACTGCAGACCATATACCTTCGTAATGTGGATTCTGGGGGAAGACTACTCCTGGTGTCCGGTAGACAGATATAATGACGGAATCTATGTCGTACAGGATATTCCAAAGGACAAGACCTGGGACAGCCTGAATGATGTAAGAAACGATTGGTCTGACATTAATTTAAATCTTTCAGAGACAGCAAAATCTGGTAGAAACACCTTCTATATTATCCACAAACCTGGAGATAATATGGAACTGGGGCTGGGGCAGCTTCATGTTTACAGCATTACAGACAGTTCTGGTATAGGCGGCGGTGGATTCCGCGTGGAAAAAGAATTGGATGCAGATTCTGTACTGAATCTGGGAAAGCCAATTCCTGTAACGGTCGGCGGAAAAAGTTACGAAGCAATTCCTGTAAACCTGGATCATTTCCTGGGACACAGCTACTTATACCTCACTGCAGAAAGCAGCAGCGGCCAGCTCCGTGCATGTATTTCATTCGGTCTGGAAGTGTACTTCGAAGGTGCTGTGGAAGGCATTGAAAAGGTTGGTCCGGTAGCAAATGTTATAGACAGAATGTTCGAATATGATACAGTATTCCCTGATTTTGACATTGTGACATACGAGGATGGCAGCCGTAGTGCATACTTCAGGGATGCATGTGCAATCATTACGGATATTGGTCAAGGCAGTGTATGTACGGTTAACCTCGAACTTGCGGATGGCTATTTAATTACAGACATTCACGACGGGGAAAATCCATATACCTTCCTGGCAGACGACAGTACACTGTATAAGATGTGGGAAGCAGGCAAAGAACCTGTAGAGGCGAACTGGATTGATTCTGACGATGAGCTGGATGCAATAGGCTGGGACGGTCCTCGCTCCGGCGGAAGCAGTCAGGCTGATGGTACATACAAAACCGCTCCAGGTACCGTTCACAGAATTGCAACCTATGGCATCGATGGTGTCGGTTACGAAAATACAACTTATTTCAAGCAGTTCCTGGAAGAAAAGAATCTCAAATCTGAAGTTTGGGGAACCTTTACAGACTACAACATGTACTTCGATAAAATACAGTATGAAGGTACTGCCCCTGCAGATACCATTAAGATTGTCTTCGAAGTTATCCATCCGGACAGTGTGGAAGATTCTCTCCAGGTTATAGGCAGGGACGACATCGAATTGAAAACTGAAGTGCTGGATGAAGAAGAATATAATGGCGCACTGTATAACGAAAACGTACAGAGGCTCCATGGCGAAGACCGTGAAGTAAAGAAAGTCTATAAGATTACTGAAACAAGCGGCTCTGTAGCTGGCAACGGCTTTATCTGCATTACCATTTCTGCAGACGAACTGGACGGCGGAAATCTGGAAGATTATACTGTAGCTTACTTCACCGAGGAAACTGAGGATTCCGAAGGCGGCGTACCGATTGTAGTCAAGACAACTTATATCGAAGGACAGGGTCTGGCATTCACCACAGGTCACTTCTCAAAATATGCTGTAATCGGTAAGAAAACCGATGATGGCGAAGGTGGCTCTGGCGAAGGCGGCGACGGCAATGAAGGCAGCAACCCTGGAAGCAGCACCGGTGGGAATACCGGCGGCGGTGGCGGCGGATTCGCTCCATCCAAGCCTGCAGATCCTCTGGCTACCGCAAAGAAGGATGCAAGTACAGCAGTTAACACTTATGTAGATACTGATGACTATGCAGAGACAGAAGCAGCAGAAATCGCAGCGATCCTGAATCAGGCTAAGAAGGATATCGAAGCTGCAAAGACTGCAGAAGAAGTGAAAGTCATTGAAGAAGCTGTGAAGGCAGAGATCGACAAGATTGAAACTGCTGCCGAAAAGGCTCTGATTTCTGAAGTGGAATCCATCAGGTTCAAGGCACGTTCTAAGATGACTAAGCTGAATGGCAAGAAGGCCATCAAGGTATATTGGAATACTCCTGACGGTATGGAATTCGACGGTTTCGATGTTTTCCGTTCTGCCAAGAAGAACAGCGGCTACGGAAAGAAGCCATTCTATACTGCGAAATTAAACTACTACATCAATAATAAGGACCTGAAGTCCGGTAAGACATACTACTACAAGGTTCGCGGATTCAAGTATGTAAACGATGAAAAGGTTTACACTAAGTGGTCATATAAGGCAATCAGAACAATGAAATAAGAACACAAAGACATATGACAAAAGGACGTCTGCATGGGACGTCCTTTTGTATATAAAAAATGATTATTCAATAATTGCTTCCCCATGGTCATACAGGGCACTGTTTACCTGGATCAGAGAGTGGCCGCGTGAAAGTGCGAAAATGATGATACTGTCACGGCGGTTCTTAACATACAGTGTGGCAGATTCGTTTTGACGCAGCAGCGTCTGGGTTTCCTCCAGTGTGGCGTTCATCGCAAAACAGAGCGCAAGGAGTTTATCGCGGGATGGTCTTCTTTTTCCGGCAAGAATTTGATAAGCGTATACGCCGTTGAGGTTGCTTTCCTTGACTACATCCGCTTTAATCATGCCTTTTTCTGAAATCAGAAGCTGAAGCTGCGATGCCAGGCTTCCCACTTCCAGTTCCCCTTCATGTTCTTCCAGAAAACTTTCAAGTGAGTTTGCCTTTTTCAGTTCATTCTCCAGGTGAAAAGTAGATTTTTTTAACATATAGATGCTCCTTACTGATGTGTTCATTGGATGAGTCAGCATGTAAAGATACTGACTCATCTAAGCATTTTAGCACGAAGTAAACAGATTTTGGTAAGCACGGTGCTTACTTCATTACAAAAAGGTGCGGGGAAACGCACCTCTTGAGAATAGCATTTCGTATGTCTGGAAACGAATCAGCCTTGCTGCGCCGCTCTCAGAGTCTTGCTGTGAGTAGCTTCGTCACGGGCTATTTTGTCCAAATTCACGTCAGGGAAACCCGGTTACATCGAAATAAGAATCTCCGCAAGTACAACGGCCCAGGCAATCGCACTGACTATGCCGCAGATACGGGGAATTTTGTTCTCAGGTTCCACCGGAACCGATTGCTCTTGACGGTACCTGGATTCAGCTTTGGCCATATAGGTGCTTCCCAGCATGAAAAGAATCAGCCCGATAACTGCGGCAGTCACTCCGAATAAAAAGGAATATAACCCCATTTGTGCCCAGATTCCATGGAGGCCCTTCCGTATGAATAGTGCTGCAACGGGAAGGGCAATCATCAAAATGCCTGCGATACCGAACTTAGTGCCGAAGTTTACTCTGTTTTTCGCCAGAATATAGTCTTCCTGCTCCGTGATATCTGACGGCATGGTGAGTTCCTGCTTCTCAGTGTAAACACACCGCAAAATCTGACAGATTCCAATGACCATCAGCGCCGGAGCTTTCAGCAGATTCAGGCCTGTATCGCCTGCAGAAATATCTAAATATAGTGAATATAAAGCCAGTGCACAGAGAATGACGCAAAGAATAATCAAAGTTTTATTTTTCATATTGGTCCTCCCATTGATTTTAGCCCAATTTTATCACAGAAACCAGATAAGGACAATGAAATACTCTGTTAACAGCGTTATGAAAGCAGGGTATGCATGCATGTCCCTGTTTTGATTGTCTATGTATTCCTCTGCTGTCGAATCCTGTCGTAATCTGACCGAAAATGTATAGAATATGCAGTCAAAAAACTATTGCACAAACGTTTGTTCTCGCGGTATCATATTACTGACATCAAAGGGGCCCCTTCTGTCGTATCAATACATCAGACAGGAGAAAAATTATGGAACAGAGAAAATTTTCAATTAAGAATCCGGTAATGTTCGGTATCATTATGAAGGATCCTGAATTCTGCATTGGTCTGCTGGAACGCATATTTCCGGGACGTAAGGTAAGGGATCTGCGGTTTGTGTATGCTGCCGATGAGGAGGAAGAACAGCTGAAACAGATGGAGCAGCTGCGGAAATATTTTGCACAGAATAAGCCTGAAACCGAAAAAACGATAGTTGTGGACATAGAGGCCAAATCGGTTCGTATGGATGTACTTT
Source organism: Bacillota bacterium (assembly GCA_017556505.1). Lineage (GTDB taxonomy): Bacteria > Bacillota > Clostridia > Peptostreptococcales > Anaerovoracaceae > RGIG7179. Next base: position 9,551 of record JAFYNS010000091.1, read on the forward strand.
TCGAGGACGACCTTGCCTGGTATGACATCGAGCTTCAAGTGGAAAATGTGAATCATCCTCCGAAGAGAAGCCGGTATTACCATGCCGTCAAGGCAGTAGACAGTCTGAATGCAGGCCAGCATTATGAGAAGCTGAAACCCGGGTTTGTAATATTTATTTGCTGTTTTGATTTATTTTGCATGAACGAGCCGGTTTATTCTTTCCAGATGTACGATTCCAACTTATGCTTGCCTTTGGGGGATGAACAGTATACAATGTTTCTAAACAGTACGTGTACTGAGAATGTACCGAAGGAACTGGAGAGTTTTTACTATTATCTGCGGACAGGAAAGGTGACAGCTGGTGACATCTGGCTGGAACGGATGGATGCAGCAGTAGAGGCTGCCAGTCTGCGGAAGGAGGTTCGGAGAAAAGTGACCTTATATGATGAAATGCAGATGATGAGCTCTCTGCTGAAAGAAGCAGAAGAACATCTGGAAAAGCAGAAACAGGAAATTGCGGCGAAACAGCTGGAATTAGATGCAAAGATGGCACAGCTGGAAAACAGTCAGGCACAGCTGGAAAGCAGTCAGGCCCAGCTGGAAAACAGTCAGGCACAGCTGGAAAGCAGTCAGGCCCAGCTGGAAAACAGTCAGGCCCAGCTGGAAGCTATGAAGCGTTTAAATGCCCGTCTTGCAGAATTGGGAAGAATCGATGATATTATTAAAGCGGCATCGGATGAGGCATACTGCAGTCAGCTGATGAAAGAATTAAATGTGAAATAAACACTGACGAAAAAAGGACTGAACCCTGCATGATACAGGAGTCAGTCCTTTACTATTTCATCTACAGCTGAATCTACTCACACTGCGCTTCTCTCAGCGGCTGATCCCAGTGGATTTTGCCTCCCAGTGAAGCTGCGATTTCGTCGGCAGCTGCGTGCAGCTGTGCCATGCACTCTTCGTCGCGTTTTTTGGAGCGGCGCCCCTGTGTGTTCAGCAGTTCCTTCAGTCCGCAGGCGTCGTAGCTTACCGCAAAATCCTCTTCATCACGGTGTGGGAAGAAGGATACGCCGACTTCGTAGCGGATCATGCCGCTGCAGCTGTCTGCAGTCAGCCAAACGGAAGCACCTCGGCGTTCTACATCATTAAACGTGCATTCGGCGGAAAAGTACTGTTTATAAATATCAATCGTTGCCATTGTAATTTCCTCGAAAAAAGAGGAACGGTTTCCCGTTCCCCCTGATTGTTTATATGTTTCAGATTCGCAGAGTGAATTAACCGAAGTATCTTTCCAGCAGACCCTTCAGAGCCTTGCCGTGTCTTGCTTCGTCTCTTGCCATTTCGTGAACGGTGTCGTGGATTGCATCCAGGTTGTTCTTCTTAGCGCACTTAGCCAGTTCGAACTTACCTGCGGTAGCACCGAATTCACATTCTACTCTCCAAGCCAGGTTGTCCTTAGTAGTAGCCTTCATGTTTGCTTCCAGATCTTCGCCCAGCAGTTCTGCGAACTTGGCAGCGTGTTCTGCTTCTTCCCATGCAGCCTTTTCCCAGTACAGGCCGATTTCAGGATAGCCTTCTCTGTGAGCAATACGTGCCATGCATAAGTACATACCTACTTCGGAGCATTCGCCATTGAAGTTAGCCATTAACTGGTCGAAAATGTACTTCTTATCTTCTTCGCTGATATCAGCGTTGTTCTTTACTGTCTTTTCGTAGATGCCGTATTCATGTTCAGCAGCCAGAGTCATTTCGCCTTCTACCTTGTTGAACTTGGAAGCAGGAACCTTGCATACAGGGCAAGCTTCTGGAGCTTCAGGACCTTCGTGAACATAACCGCATACTGTGCAAACCCATTTCATAGTTTGATTTCCTCCTTAGATTTTCATACATATTTTCAAAATTTTCACGACCCTTGGGTCTAAGCTATTTTAACATATTTTTCGTCCGGAGTGAAGAAGAGTGTAAAAAGAAAATGTGAAATTTTCGGAAAGATAACATCCATGAAAACTTCATTGCAATTTGAACGATTTCAGTATATAATGTATTAGTTAAAGAGTGTAAATCGACGAATATCGGGAGAATATATATGAAAAAACATTTGAAAAAGGTGGTGTGTGCTGCACTGGCCCTGGCTATGGTCATGGGCATGACGGGCTGCACCACATATAATAACTTTAAGGCGGCATTCTTTGCGGGGGAACAGACCGAAAAGGCGCCGACTATCAAAATCGGTATTTATGAGTCCATCACCGGACAGAATGCTGCACGCGGCAAGGCAGAGGTTCTGGGTATTGAGCTTGCTCACGAACTGTACCCGACTGTGCTGGGTATGGATGTGGAACTGATTCAGGCGGACAACCAGTCCAACATGTACGTTGCAGAAACTGCAATTCAGGAGCTGCTGAAGCAGAAGCCTGCAGTGGTTCTGGGAAGTGCGGGGGAAACCGTAACGCTGATGGCCAGCGACTATATCAAGGCAGCCAGCATTCCGGCTATTACCATTTCTGCTGTGAATCCACTGATTACATCCAATAATGAATTCTATTTCTGTGCTACCTATACAGAAAGTCGTCAGGGTGATGCACTGGCTGAGTTTGCATATACCGGAACCCTGAAGGAGGCTGTGGCTACCGTAAAGTTTGCCAACGATGATGCGGCCACAGAGACTATCAAGCGATTCACCAATAAGATTAAAAAACTGACCGGAAATAACAAGTGTGTGAAAGGAAGCTACATGGTTCCTGCGGACTCCACAGACTTTACGGAAACCATCGAAAAGATCCGTAATTCCGGTGCACAGGCTGTATTCCTGGCCATGAATCCGACCATGGCGCAGACTTTCCTGGAACAGGCTATGGCTCTGGAACTGGATGGAATTCTGTGGCTTGGGGGACGTTTCTGGAATGATGAAAAGTTCCACGATTTTCTTATGAAAAATCCGAAGCTGGAGGCGGCTTATTCCTCTGACTTCGGCTACGACATAACTACTGATAAATCTGCGGAACTGCTGGAGCTTTACCGCTCAAAGTTTGGTCCTGACGCGGTTCCCGACGAAGGAACTGCGGTAGGCTTCGATGCCTATCTGCTGGCACTGCAGGCCATTGAAACTGCTCAGAAAACTGTGATGGCAACCACAGTGGAAGATCTGGCTGTAAAGTATCAGACAGAAGCGGCACTGAAGGCAGCTACAGAAGAACTGATTGCGGCACAGGAAACCGGTATTCCGTCCGGACGCCATATTAAGATGATGCTGACCGAAATCAGAGATTTTGAAGGGGCATCCGGCTTCATCAGCTTTAACGGAAAGAATGAAGCGACCAAGACCATCACCATCCACCACTACAGGGACGGAGAAGAAATCGGCCACTACCACGTGGACTAAACCAATCCCTTGATTAAAACCTTATTAATGAGGTAGAATATAATTATTAAATACCAAGGAGAATAAATTATTATGGAACAGAAAATTATTGAAGCACTGGGTAAGATCAGACCTTTCCTGCAGAGAGACGGCGGCGACATCGAATTCGTAGAACTGACTGAAGACATGATCGTTAAGGTAAGACTGCAGGGTCACTGCGCAGGCTGCCCTGGCGCACAGATGACCATCAAGGGTGTGGTTGAAAGAATCCTGAAGGAAAGCTACCCTGAAATCAAGGCAGTAGAATCCGTATAATTAAGGACACAGGGATTGCGTAATTTCGGCCGCAGCTGATGCAGGCAGGGAGTTGCGCAATCTTTTTTTAGAACAATTTGACCGGGAGGAAGAAGAAAATGACACCGGATTTTGAAACATATCTGAAAAACAATGAAGAAGAAATGATCGGAGCACTCCAGCAGCTGCTCCGTGTAAATACAGAAGCGGCGCCGGCTGTTCGTAACAAAGACGGACAGGTGTATCCATATGGCGCGGGAAATCAGGAATGCCTGGAAAAAGCTCTGGAACTGGGACGCAGTCTGGGATTCGTTACCCGTAACGTTGATAATTACGGCGGCCACATCGACTGGCCGGGTACCGGAAAGCCAGTGCTGGACGAAGCGGGCAATGTAACTGCTCACGAAGCACCGAAAATCATGGCGGTGCTGGGACACCTGGATGTGGTACCGGCGGGCGATGGCTGGGATTTTGATCCCTACGGAGCGGAAGTGAAGGGCGGCTGTATTTACGGCAGAGGAACCACCGACGATAAGGGGCCGGTAATCTCCTGCCTCTATGCCATGAAAGCACTGAAGGATGCAGGTTACCAGCCGCAGAACACCATCCGTCTGATTCTGGGTCTGGACGAAGAAACGGGAAGCAGCGGTATGGAATACTATTTCAGCAAAGAGCAGCGTCCGGACTTCGGCTTTACACCGGATGCGGACTTCCCGATTATTAACGGCGAAAAGGGGATTCTCACCCTGGAACTGGCGAAAAAATTCCAGAAAACCCAGGCCGGCTCCAAGGGTCTGGAACTGCGTTCTCTGGCAGGCGGTACTGCACCCAATAGTGTGCCGGATCGCTGCCGTGCTGTGGTAAGAAGTGAA
>JAFYNS010000092.1 GCA_017556505.1 Bacillota bacterium
CCTATGAGGAAATTACACCGGAAAACCTGGAAGAAGTCCGGGCGTTTCTGGTGCGTATCAATGGGGACAAGCTGGAAGAACTGCCGGAAGAATGGAAAAACATTATCAGACTGGAAAGCCAGGCCATCGATGTTTTGCTGGGCTTCGTGGGTACAGAAGAACTGTTTACCGGTCTGATCCGTGTGGACGGAAAGGTGGAGGCGGTAACTCTGGGGGAATATTCCTGTCCTATCTCCAAAGAATCAGTTCTGGTTCACGTGGAAAAGGCCAATCCGGAAATCCGCGGGCTCTATCAGGCCATCAACCGGGAATTCTGCAGACACCTGCCGGACCATGTCATTTACGTAAACCGTGAAGAGGATATGGGCATGGAAAACCTGCGTCAGACGAAACTTTCCTATAAGCCGGTGCGGCTGGCGGAAAAATATTCAGCGGTCTGGAAAACTTCAGTTTAGCGGGTTTGTTAAATTATTTTCTATCAGGCAGGGGGTTGTCTTTTTCAGAAAACGTGATAAAATAATAAGATAAACAAACTGTTTACTATTTTCAACATACATCATTTAAGGAGGATACATAACAATGAGAGAAGTAGTTATCGCGAGCGCAGCAAGAACACCTATGGGATCTTTCGGCGGCAGCCTGAAGGGTACTCCTACCAGAACTCTTGGTGCAATCGCAATTAAGGAAGCAATTAATAGAGCCGGAATCAAGCCTGAAATGGTTGAAGAAGTTATCATGGGCTGCGTTCTGCAGGGTGGCCTGGGCCAGAACGTTGCAAGACAGATGACTTTAGACGCAGGTCTTCCAATTGAAGTTCCAGCTATGACTATTAATAAGGTTTGTGGTTCCGGCTTAAGAGCTGTAGCCCTGGCAGCACAGATGATCAAGGCTGGCGATGCTGACATCGTAGTAGCTGGTGGTGCTGAAAACATGTCTGCAACCGCTTATGCAATGCCTGCAGCAAGATGGGGTGCAAGAATGAACAACACTCAGATGATCGACATGATGGTTAACGATGGTCTGACTGATGCATTCAACGGTTACCACATGGGTATCACTGCAGAAAACGTATGTGATCAGTGGGGTCTGACCAGAGAAGAACTGGACGAATTCGCTGTAATCTCCCAGAACAGAGCTGAAGCTGCTATCAAGGCTGGCAAGTTCAAGGATGAAATCGTTCCAGTAGAAATCCCTCAGAAGAAGGGCGAACCTATCGTATTCGACACTGACGAATTCCCTAAGTTCGGTACTACTATGGAAAAGGTTGCTAAGCTGAAGCCTGCATTCAAGAAGGATGGTATGGTAACTGCTGCTAACGCTTCCGGTATCAACGATGCTGGTTGTGCTCTGGTAGTAATGTCCAAGGAAAAGGCTGAAGAACTGGGCATCACTCCTCTGTGTACTATCAAGTCCTACGCATCTGCTGGTGTAGACCCATCCATCATGGGTGTTGGCCCTACTCCTTCTTCCCAGAAGGCTCTGGAAAAGGCTGGTCTGACTATCGCAGACATCGACCTGGTAGAAGCAAACGAAGCATTCGCTGCACAGTCCCTGGCTGTAAGAAGAGACCTGGGTCTGGATCCTGAAAAGACCAACGTAAACGGTGGTGCTATCGCTCTGGGTCACCCTGTAGGTGCATCCGGTGCAAGAATTCTGATTTCCCTGATCTACGAAATGATGAAGAGAGACTCCAAGTATGGTCTGGCTACTCTGTGCATCGGCGGCGGTATGGGTACTGCATTAATTGTTGAAAGATAGTAATTAGACAATAAACAGTTTTTAAGACAGGAGCGGTTTTCCGCTCCTGTTTTTTCGTGCCTGAAATCGGTACTGGTGAATCCTTATTCTTTGTGAACGGTTTGAGGGCGTGCCTTAACGGTAATTTTATGACTTCCTGTGATAGAATGACTGCAACAAAATGACTGCAGCATCATACAGTAATCGTATTTAAGGAGGTCATACTATGAACAGCAAGCATAAATTGTCCCTGCCTGCATGGATTTTTATCGGAATGATTGCCGGTATCGCGGCCGGTCTCTGCTTTCTGGGCAGCCCGGAATTCACCACCATTTACATCAAACCAGTCGGCACTATTTATATCAACCTGCTGAAATTCCTTGTGGTACCAGTTGTACTGTTTTCCATCACCGACGGCATTATATCTCTGAAGGACCTGAAACGGGTAGGAGACGTAGGTCTGAAGACGTTCATTTACTACATGTTCACAACTGCTATGGCAGTGGTAATCGGTCTTGCTCTGGCCACAGCCTTTAAAGGGCTCTTCCCTCCGCTGGAAGAAGCGGCACTGGGTGAGCTGTCCTATGAAGCAAGCGAAGCACCGGGGATTATGGATGTTATTGTGGGTATTTTCCCTGACAGCTTCCTGAAGCCTATGGTTGAAGCAAACATGCTTCCTCTGATCGTAACGGCAATCCTGCTGGGTGCCGGCATCCTGTCTGCCGGTGCAAAGGGTCAGAAGATTGCAGATATCGTCAATTCCATGAATGAAGTCATCATGCAGATGATGATGATGGTCATCAAAATCACCCCGATCGGCGTATTTTGTCTGATGACCAATGTAGTGGCTGTCAATGGTCCGAAGATTGTAGGTACTCTGGCACTTGTCATCGCCGTAGCTTATATGGGTTACATCATTCATGTCTGCGTCGTTTACGGAACCAGCGTCAAGTTCCTCAGCGGCATGAGCCCTGCGAAGTTCTTCAAAGGTATGGCACCGGCCATGATCACGGCCTTTACCACCACCTCTTCCAATGCAACTCTGCCTGTAAACATCGAATGCTGCAACAAGCTGGGAGCAGAACCGGAAATCAGTTCCTTCGTACTGCCGCTGGGTGCGACCATTAACATGGACGGTACTGCCATCTACCAGGCAGTTGCCACTGTATTTATTGCTTCCTGTTACGGTGTGGATCTGACACTGGGACAGATGGGTATGGTGGTTCTGACTGCCACACTGGCTTCTGTAGGTACTGCAGGAGTGTCCGGTGCAGGTATGATTATGCTGGCCATGGTGCTGGAATCTGTTGGTCTGCCGGTAGAGGGTATCGCCATTATCGCCGGTGTGGATAAAATCTTCGACATGGGGCGCACCACTTTGAATATCACCGGTGATGCAACCTGTGCAGTCTGGATTTCAAAACTGGAACGCCAAAAGGGACGTGGGAAGGCAGCCTGACCTTGTTCGTTGATTCATAAATGAGTCGGCGGTTCACCCTGTTTTAACGGTAATGAACCTGCTTCGGTTCGGTAAAGCGGTGAACAGATAAACAAAAATATAGAAAGGCCTGAAATACAGGCCTTTTTGCTGTTTTTTTGACTATATAATGTAGTTGGCACGGAACTTGCTATTTTAATTTACATAAATAACGCTTTAACGATTGAAAGGAATAAAGAATGGAATTATTACTGAATCCTATTTTAATCGGGGTACTGGCCCTGATTGTTTTATGTCTATTAAAAGTAAATGTACTGCTGTCCCTGCTGATTTCTGCCCTGGCGGCAGGTGTAACGGCAGGCATGGGCATCAGCGAAACCATTAATGTACTGATTGAAGGTATGGGCGGCAATGCACAGACGGCACTCAGCTATATCCTGCTTGGCATTCTGGCTGCCGGCATGGCACACACCGGAATCACGGAGATTTTGTCCCACAAAATCTCTCATGTCATAGGTCGGCGCAAATTTCTGCTTCTGGTGACTCTGACTGTGATTGCATGTTGTTCTCAGAACCTGATTCCGGTTCACATTGCATTCATTCCGATTCTGGTTCCAGCTCTGCTGCCGCTGATGAATGACATGAATCTGGACCGCCGTGGTGCAGCCTGTGCTCTGGCCTTTGGTCTGAAGGCACCGTACATCGCACTGCCGTTTGGTTTCGGATGGATTTTCCACGGGTTGATTGCAGATAACCTGGCTGCAAACGGTATGGCCGTGGAAGTAGACAATGTGTGGAAATATACATGGCCTCTGGGTGCATCCATGATTATCGGTCTGCTGGCTGCACTGTTTGTGTTCCGTAAGCCTCGCCACTATGAAGCGTTGGAAATTGCAGGTGCTGCCGGTGCGGCGGATGATGCGGATCTGAAGATGAAGCCGGCTCACTGGGTTACTCTGATTGCTGCAGTGGGCACTCTGGCTATCAATCTGAAAACGGAATCTCTTCCTCTGGGTGCACTGGCAGGCATTCTCATTATGATCGTATTTGGTGCGGTGAAGATTAAGGATCTGGAAAAGGTTATTGCAAACGGTCTGTCTATTATGGGGCTGATTGCCTTCGTCATGCTGGTGGCTTCCGGATTTGCCAATGTAATGAATACTACCGGTGCTGTGGAAGAACTGGTAGCGGCCTCTCTGGGTATTATGGGGGGAAGCAAGATGCTTGCAGCTACAGTCATGATGATTATCGGTCTGATTATCACCATGGGTATCGGTACTTCTTTCGGTACGATTCCGGTTCTGGCAGTGCTCTACGTTCCTCTGTGTATGGAAATGGACTTCTCCGTGGCAGGTACTGTGATGCTGATTGCTGCAGCTGCTGCTCTGGGCGATGCAGGTTCTCCGGCATCTGACACAACCCTGGGACCGACAGCAGGTCTCAATGCGGATGGTCAGCACAATCACATCTGGGACACTTGCGTACCAACTGCAATTTGTTACAACGTACCTCTGGCTGTATGTGCTATTGTTGTGAGCCAGTTCATTTAATCTGGCAAGGGTCGGTGAAGACGATACCGGATTTTAAGCATTTTTCGCTAAATTCCGGTATGGATTCCCCATAAAAGTGAAGAAAACTCCTCTGAATGACACCCTTATCAGTGCACAGAGGAGTTTTTTATATAATAAATAGTAAGAATTTGAGTATTCCTGGTGTAATATCCG
>JAFYNS010000093.1 GCA_017556505.1 Bacillota bacterium
CATCGAAAAGGCAGTTGCAGAAGAAAAGTGGCAGCTGATTCATAAGGACGGTACCACACCGCTGACTCATAAGGCGAGCCTGCCTCTGACCAGCCTGCAGAAGCGGTGGCTGAAGGCTATTTCACTGGATCCGCGGATGAAACTCTTCGGCGTGGAATTTCCGGAGCTTATAGATGTGGAGCCACTCTTTACTGCGGAGGATTACGTCATCTTCGATAAGTACGGCGATGGGGATCCTTACGACGATCCGGAATATGTGGAAAATTTCCGGGTGATTCTGTCTGCCATTAAGGACAGAAAGCCTCTTGAAATCGCCATGAAGAACCGGACTGGCGGCATCCTTCATTTCGTGGTGGTGCCGGACTATCTGGAATATTCGGAAAAGGACGATAAGTTCCGTCTCATCGGTTCCGGCAGAAAATACGCCGATACGGTGAACCTGGGACGAATCGTAAGCTGCAGAATTTATGAAGGCGAGTACACACCAGGCAGCCGAAAGACACGTCTGCAGACAGGGCCGCGTACGGTCACCTTTGAGCTGACAGACGAGAGAAACGCTCTGGAACGAGTGCTGCTCCATTTTGCACATTTTGAGAAGCAGGCGGAAAAACTGGACGAGAAGAAATACAGAGTCAGCGTTACCTACGAAAAGGAAGACGAAACGGAGATTCTGATCCGGATTCTGTCCTTCGGTCCGATGATCAGGGTGACTGGACCGGACAGCTTTATTGATCTCATAAGGGAACGGCTTAGGAAGCAGCAGAAATGGGAGGACAGGACATGTACCTGACATCTTTTACATTGCCAATCAGTATGGAACAGATTTTGTGGGAGCAGCAGGCTGCGAAAAACGGCGGCAAAATGGGCTACGTGGACAACCCGTATCCCTGCGGGCTCTTTGGGGAGCGGGAACTTTATGAGGTGGATTTTGACCGGATTACCATCTTTTATGGGGGAAACGGCTCCGGGAAAAGCACTTTGCTCAACCTGATTGCCCAGAAGCTGGAGCTGAACCGGATCGCACCGTACAACTCCAGTGAAATGTTCGATTCCTATGTGAAGTACTGCGAATACACGCTGGGTTACGATGAAGAGGGATTCCGGTACCGGATTCCAAACGGCAGCCGGATTATCACCAGCGACGATATTTTCGACTACATGCTGACGGTGCGGACCAATAACGATGAAATCAGCGAGAATAAGGAAGATGCCAAGGAGGAATGGGCCAACCTGCGCTTCGGGGAAACCATCAAATTCAGCGGCATGGAAGATTACGAAGCACTGCGGATGCAGGTCCTGGCACGGAGCAAATCCGTTTCCCGCCGCCAGTTTATCCGAAAAACAGCGGGGCAGGAAGTCAAGCTGAACAGCAACGGGGAGACTGCTCTGAAGTATTTTGAGGGGAAGCTGAAGAACGACACCCTTTACTGCCTGGACGAGCCGGAAAACAGCATGTCACCGAAGATGCAGCTGGAACTGGTAACCATGCTGGAAGAAATGGCCCGGTACTGCGGCTGCCAGTTTATCATCGCCACCCATTCGCCGTTCCTGCTGGCTTTGGAGGGGGCGCGGATCTACGACCTGGATGCAAGACCTGCCAGCTTAAAGAACTGGTGGGAGCTGGAGAACACGAAGGTCTACTACGAGTTTTTCAGGAAACATGAACACTTATTTAAATAAAATAATCTGAAAAAAACTGCGGACCTGCGAGTTCGCAGTTTTTTTTCCGTGAAATGGAAGTGAAAAGGGTATAAAATGCAGATATAACAAACATAGCAGCCGGCCCGCCGGCGCTATCATATGAAGATGCATACAGCAATTTATTTCTTAGTATTGTGGATTATATTAAACGCATCTTGTTTTCTTAAAGGCACCGACAGCAGACTTCAAGTTGTGATTGGTTACAGAGGTGAAAGCCTTTTGCAGGTTCGAATCCTGCCTTATATGGTGCCTTGTTTTTCAAAAGGGGGACTTATAAATGTTAAAATATCTGAAGAACGAAGCGAATCTGACATTCACCGAAAACGGTGCAGTAACTCATGCATCTACCGGTTCCGAATGTCTGGACCTTTTCGCATCCATCGGCGCATTAAGACATGCAGATGATGAAGAGATTATCAGCCGCTTTGTCCGTGCCTTCACAGAAGACAGAGACATGGCCATGAAGCTGATCTTCTTCGCCAGAGATATCCGCGGCGGACTGGGCGAACGCAGAGTGTTCCGCGTTATCATGAACTGGCTGGCAGCAAACGAGCCTGAATCTGCAAAGAAGAACATCCGCTACGTGGCTGAATTCGGCCGCTTCGATGACCTTCTGTGCCTCATGGGTACAGCCTGCGAAAAGGAGATGCTTGCTTACATAAAGAATCAGTTCTATACTGATATCAAGGCTATGGAAGAAGGCGGCGAAGTATCCCTTCTGGGTAAGTGGCTGCCATCTGTAAACACTTCCAGCGCAGAAACCGTAAAGCAGGCCAAGCGCATCGCGAAGCACTTCTGCATGACCGAGGCTACTTACAGAAAGACTCTGTCCAAACTCCGTGCCCGCATCCGCATTATCGAAAACAACCTGAGAGAGAAGGACTACACCTTCGATTACGAAAAGCAGACATCCCGTGCCCTGTTTAAGTACCGCAAAGCCTTCATCCGCAACGATGGCGAACGCTACCAGAACTTCCTGCACAGAGCGGAATCCGGCGAAGCCGTACTGAAAGCAGGCAACGTTTCTCCATACGAACTGGTGGGACCTTTCCTGACTTCCGGATGGTATAAGGACGACGGCAGCTACATGAGAACTGTAAGTGCAGAAGAAAAGGCGGCCCTCAATGCC
>JAFYNS010000094.1 GCA_017556505.1 Bacillota bacterium
ATCACGGTTTCGGCACCAGATCCATCGTATCCTTCTGCGAAAAGAACCGTGCAGATTACGAATTCAAAGCCGGCGATGAATATTTTGCTCTGCGGATATCCTTTCACTAATCAACATAATACGCCCCTTAGGAAACAGAACAGGAGGCGAAAAACGCCTCCTGTTCTGTTTCCTGTTCAAATTACAGATATTTCTTTACATAAACGTGCACAGCAGAATCGGCAGGAAAATTGCCGGCAGGTAGTTCATAACCTTGAAGTTAGTCACGCCGATAATATTCATGCCCAGTGCCATAATCAAAATAGATCCCACGCAGGTCATTTCCCCGATAACATAGTCTGTCAGAAACGGTGCTGCCGCCTGTGCAATCAGTACAATACCGCCCTGGAATACCAGAACGAATGCTGCCGCCATCATAACACCGACGCCCAGAGAAGCTGCGAAAATCAGGGAAGATACCAGATCGAGGGTGGCCTTGGTAATCAGCATGGTGTGATCCCCTGTGAGACCGGACTGAAGAGAGCCTACGATGGTCATGGCACCTACGCAGAATACCAGACTGGCTGTTACGAAACCTTCTGCAATGGATGGGCCGCTGCCATCCTTATTCTTAAACCGATCCTCCAACTTGCCGGCGAAATGATTCAGATGTTTATCCAGATCCGCCAGTTCTCCAATCAGTGCACCCACCGCGATGGAAATGATCGTAATCAGGGTGTTTTCCCCGGTCAATGCCCCGTCAATTCCGATATAAATGGTACACAGACCAATCCCCTTCATTACGAAGTCGGTAGCGTTCTGCGGAATCATTTTGCGGAACAGAAGACCGATGGTACTCCCGATGAGAACCGTTGCTACATTTACCAATACTCCAAACATTTTAGATATCCTCCTTGATGCCTTACTTATCTGTCAAATAATCTGTTCCTATTTTAACACCATTGTGCTAAAATGAAAAGTAGTTTAATCTGCTTTTCGACAAGGAGGGATATCATGTTACTGGGACGCGAAAAAATCGATTTTCTTCATCTGCCTACGCCACTGGAATATCTGACCAATATTTCTGAAGATCTGGGCATCAATTTATATATCAAAAGGGATGACCTGACTCCTCTGGCCATGGGCGGCAACAAACTGCGTAAGCTGGAGTACCTGCTGAAAGACGCGAAAGATCAGGGCTGTACCTTCCTGCTGACCGTGGGTGGTGCTCAGACGAACCACGGACGTCTGACCATGGCTGTGGCCCGTAAATACGGCATGAGAGGCGCGATTGTATGTGTGGACGAGTATCCGGGCGAACTGTCTGCAAATCTGCTCCTGGACGGTTTAATGGGCTGTGACGTGTATCTGAAAAAAGAAGACGGCATTCATTCCTCAGGACGCCTCATGCATGAAACCGTTGCAGAAGTTACTGCAGCAGAAGAAGCAAAGGGCGAAAAGGTCTACTCTATTCCGCTTGGCGGATCCAACGAACTGGGAATCCTGGGCTACTATGAATGTGCGCAGGAACTGGCAGAGCAGGTAAAAGAGGCAGGCATTGGGGGATGCCGCATCATCTGTCCGGTAGGAAGCATGGGAACCTATATGGGCATGCAGGTGGGCATCCACAATGAAAAACTGCCAATGCACCTGACCGGTATCAGCATCATGCCACGCCCGGATGCAGCAGCGGAAGCTGAAGAATATTTTGCACGGTGTCAAGCCTTCTACGGCGATGACCTGAAGCTGGAAATAAATCCGGAAGACTGGGATATCCGCTGCGACTACGACGGCGGTGCCTACAACAATCCGCTGAAGGAAGTCCGCGACGCCATCTATTACATGGCCGAAAAAGAAGCCCTGATTCTGGATCCATGCTACACCGGCAAGGCCTTTGCGGGTCTTCTTCAGATGGTTAAGGACGGAAAAATCGCTCAGGGCGAAAATGTTGTATTCATGCACACCGGCGGAAGTCCGGGCATTTCCACACCGTTCCACCGTATCGAAATGGAAAAAGAGCGGGAATGCTACATGCATATCATCGAATAGTATCGAAACCATCCCATAAAAAACAGAGGGAGCACAAAACCGTGTTCCCTCTTTCATTTCTTATTATTCTTTCGGTGTCTTCACCTGAATCTTTGTAAATGGTGTATATACCAGCTTACCTTCCAGATCTCGCACGCCGCGGACCTTATACCAGTAGGTAGTGCCCGTCTTCACGTTTTTCGTCTGAACAAAATATTTCTTCTCCGCATCACCGGAAGTGAAAATCTTGGTGTAGCCGCTGGATTTCTTATAGGAACGCCATACCTGGTAATAATCCACGGAATATCCGGAATTGGACTTCTTCCAGGTCAGTTTCACCCGTTTCGTTTCCGGATAAGCCTTCAGGGAAACGACTTTGGTTTTCTCGATGCCGGCTTTGTTCTTTTCAAACTTCGCCTTATAAGTTTCCTCATCCATGGTTTTGACCTTCACAGAGACGCGTTTTTCACCCGCCGCAAAAGCATCTGTTTCCGCTGCCCGGATGATAATCTCTGCCGATCCCGGTCCCATCAGGGTCACACGTCCACTGCTGTGAACCTTCAGGACAGAAGAATCGGTGGATTCATAGGTCAGCTTGCCGCCGCCTTCTGCCACAGCACCCATAAAGAAAGCACTGGAAAGGCGTGTCTTCGTAAAGGAATCTGCACTGGTAATAATATCCTGTGCCGGCTTGCTCACATTAACGATAATTTCGATGGATGCCTCACTGTAGCCTCCGGTTGCTTCTGCCGTTACCGTGATTACTGCAGTTCCGGCACCAACTGGTGTTACCACACCGTCTCCATCCACCATCGCAACGGTTTCATTGCTGGACCGATATGTAAGACGGGCAGGAGATGCCGTCTTAATTCCCTGAAGTTTGAATGGGCCGTCAGCCATTGCCACATCGTATTTTGACACGGAAGCAGTCAGATTCTGCGCTCCCGGAAAAATATGATAAGTCAGGGTTTTCGTGCCTCTGTAGTTGCCGATAAATTCCACTGTGACAGTGGCAGTTCCCACATTCACAGCATTCTGTACGGAGTAGATATAGTCCTTTCCCTTCTGCAGACGGTTTCCGTATACATCCGTAACAGTCAGCCCTGCCGGAGCCTGTTCCCTGCCGTTATAAGTGACATCAGGAAGCGGTGCCACAGTAATGCCGTTCAGGTTCATGGAAGGTGCTATATTAAAAGGCACTATTTGGTAATCCGTATAGTAGCCCATGCCCTGAACAAGCACATAAGCAGTGCCTGCATTGGCGTTCCTCAGGTAAAAAGCCTTATAGTCCAGTCCTTCTGTCAGCGGCATGCCGTACTGTGTTACCCTTACCGCAGGTTCATGGACTGATCCGAAGCTGTATGTAAAGTCAGAACCTCCCACCAGAGAAACGGCAGCCTCCGCCAGGGACAGAGAGCTCGTCGCCGCCGGATGAGGATCCATGTACATGAAGTTCACATCCACTCTGCCGCTGTATCCGTCAATAGAGCCGCTGGAGGAGTACTGCCACATGTGATAAGTTCCCGTGTAGTCACTGCTGGTGTTATACTGAGCAAGCCATACCGGCCACTT
Organism: Bacillota bacterium; assembly: GCA_017556505.1. Lineage (GTDB taxonomy): Bacteria > Bacillota > Clostridia > Peptostreptococcales > Anaerovoracaceae > RGIG7179. Next base: position 3,580 of record JAFYNS010000094.1, read on the forward strand.
CAGTCCCAGAGCATGGCCGTCTACGGTCTTATTCAGGAAATTACGGTTCGCATAGAAGCCCGCCTTATATCCGCCTTCTTCGATGGTCTGGCAGAACATTTCCGCATTTTCTGTCATCTTCAGTTTGGAAAGCTGGGCATTGGTCAGACGGCCTGCGCTTCCCCCTGCAAACTCGTAGTCCATATACACCGGCAAATCCAGCTGAATTCCATCCAGCAGTTCCAGTGTGTATGCTGCTTCCGCATAGGCTTCCAGCGGATCCAGTGCCTGAGAAAAGAAGTATGCCCCTACCATGAGACCAGCATCTTTCGCAGCCTGAATATTCTGCTTGTAATAATCGTCTTCAATCAGTTTGCCCGCCTGGCCATAGCCTCTGGCACCAATGCGGATAATGGCAAAATCCACACCGTCTGCCTTAGCCTTTTTCCAGTCCACATTGTTCTTCTGCACGTAGGATACGTCTACCCCGTCAACAATGATTGCATTGGCAAATGCGCCGTTATGCGTGTAAGCGGCTCCTGTAAATCCGGATACACTGGTGACATCCGCATGGGCAACTCCTGCTGCACTTACCAGAACAATCAGCAGAACCAGCAGTAAAATCAGTTTTCTTTTCATTCTGTTCCCCTTTCTTTTTCTCTTTTATCGTACACACCTTTTCCAGTATATCACAAAAAGACCGGTATTAAAACCGGTCTTTTCTGGAAAATCAATTTATTTCGTCTACTGTGCTTTGAATTCCTTCCAGTATTTGCTGTACAGGTCATCCGCTTCAGATCCCAGGTTTTTCAGGGTTTCACAGCGGTTGAGGATATCATCACTTGGATTGAGGATTGGATTGTCAGTCAGATCCAGAATCTGCGTGTTCGGAATTGCATAAGTCAGATATTCAAAGTTGAGGCGGGCAGAATTTTCTTCGTACATGAAATTGAGCCACTGATGCGCAGCTTCCAGGTTCTTCGCGCCCTGCGGAATCGCCCAGCAGTCGGTCCATACTTCGGTGCCTTCCTTTGGAACCACGAAGTCCAGAGCCTCATTTTCTTCCTGTGCATAGAGTACATCACCGGAAGCGATCACAGCCATGGCTGCAGATTCGCCCACCATCAGGTCACGGGCCTTGTCGTTGGCATAGCTGTAAACCAGCGGCTTCTGCTCA
>JAFYNS010000095.1 GCA_017556505.1 Bacillota bacterium
AATAGAAAGGGGCCTGGGGAAAGAAAAGTGAAAAACAGTGTTCAATTTCCAATTAAAGTGAATCCGGGAAAAAGTATCGGTAAGCTTCAGCTGGGTATGACTCATGAAGAAATTCTGCGTGCAATCCACGAAATGCGCATGGATTGGGGGGATTTAAATGAGTCTGATGTGGAGATTACGAAAGATATGGAGTTTGATGGACTTCAGTGTGTGCGGTACATGTGCTATGCTGACGGCTGCATTCCATTCTTTTTCATAGTCACATTCCGGGATGGTACAGCTGTCGAAATCGGTATAAACCGAGACGTGGATCCGTATCAGCCGGTTGTATATCCCGTAAGACAAATGCAGCACTTGCAGCTGTTCCAATTACCGGCAGATCTGCTTGTTACATACTTGAAAAACTTTGGTCAGTGTGTTGCGGACAATGATGATGAGCTGCTGGCCAATGAATATGTTTTCCCTGAACTGGGGCTGACGCTGTGGAGGGAAAATGTGTTCCATTCCAAGCTGCTTCTGGACCGGGAGTACATGGAAATGATGGGGGATATGGTTACAGAAGCGTTTGGGAATGTGTTCTTCGAGATGGTGAAAGTAAGTGTGTGAAATCAGAGGTGCGTGTTATGAAGGAATTTACATATCGTGGACATAGATGCTGTTACAATGAATTCAGAACAGAAGGCAATTTACAGCCCATGATTCTGATACCAGACGATGGATGTCCAGGATATTCGGTACAGTCTATTATAAGTTATATTCCGTCAGAATATAAAATTATTCTGGTAGATTTTCTTGGCTGCGGCGAGGCGGACAGACCTTATGGTTATGTATCGGATCTCTGGCAGGATCAGGCAATGCAGCTGAAAGAGCTGTTTTATACGGCAGGATATGAACAGGCTATACTCATTGGTTTCGGTGAAGGGGGCTGCCGTACTGCAGAAGCATTTCTGGCAGAAATGCCGGACCGTGTAGAGCGGGTTCTTTTCACCGCAAAATCTTATTTTGCGCATTCTCTTCCGGAAGAACTGCAATGCAAGGTCATGACAATTCCGGATTCCATGCAGTATCCAGGAGAAAATAATTGGAGAACTCTGGGGCTTGGCTGCCGCCAGATTCTGCAGGGAGATGATACACGTTGCCCATACTGCGGCGGTATCATGATGCGTGGTTTGATTACCGGAAGCCGAGATTTAGCAAGGTGGACGATCGATGATGGACTCTATGCAGGCGGAGTTCCTGATTTTGGGGAGTTTTATCTCCGAAATCAAGCTTCAAAAGGATTCATTGAAAAGTTCAGGAATATGTTCAACGAAGAAACCAGTAAGAAAACAGCCTATGTCTGCTATGCTTGTGGTAAACTTACTGCAGATATAAGCAATTTAATTTAAAGAGGGGAAAAGGGGGATTATCTATGTGGATGATATTGTTTGTTATTATCCTGGCAGCAGGAATGCTGTGGTTTGGGATTTCGGGAAGTGTCAAGGAAAAGCACTATGAAGAAGGAGGAAAACCACTTTTTCATGTAATTGTGGCATCCTTTGGTGCCATAATCTGCATTATGCTTGTTGCCGGAATTGGCGGTGAGCTATGGGCCTTTATACTTGGTACGGTGGTCTTCTTTGGAACGCTGTATTATTTTCTGGCAGATACAGTGAATCGCAGCCGCCGCATCACAGAGGCAAGAATAGCACAGCTGGAACGGAAAATCGATGAGCTGACAGCTTTGCTGGAAAAGGATTAAGTGAGGAAGGATTGGAGATGAAAAAGAAACTTACCATATGGATCGTGCTGCTTTTATGTGTGAGTCTTGCGTCATGCGGCGGTCCAGACAGTGATTCCACTCCCGGCAAAATATCTGATGTCATTCCTTATAACAATGATGAGGCTGTATTTTACAGTTTTATTGAGACGGTGGGAGGCCGTTCTGTGACTCTGGCTTATCCGGAAGATCGTGAGGCTGAGATGGTGGAACTGCTGGAATCCATAGATTTAAAGTCACTGCCGGTGAATGGGGACCTGGAGGCGGCACAGAATCTGACTGGATTATATTTATCTCTCCTGGTTGAAAGTGGGGATGACCAGTACTTCATAACTGCTGCCGGTCTGGAGAATGTGTATCTTACTCTGAGCCAGGGTGCTGAGATTGCCCACTCTTATGTTCTGGATATGAATTCTGAATTGCTCAGGCAGTTTACAGAAATTGACCGGAAGGTTCATGAATATTCTCATGATGGCACTGGTTTTATGGAAGTGTCGAAGGATGGTGTGGATGTTCAGTATATGGATAAGGGAGACAGTCTTTATCTGGCTGATATTATGGACGCGGCACTGGAAGAAGGTACTGCAGCCGGAAATAGGAAAGAATTGGATGCAGAAGATTTTGCGGTGAAGATGGGGCTGGATGGACAGGTCTGGTACTTTGACCCGGAAAGCCGGATAGCAGGAAAGCAAGTTGGCGAAACCATTGCAGCAGCGAAAATGGACGATATATACTTCCTGCCAGTGATGCGGAAGCTTGCCGGAAGACTTTTCATGGAAGAACGTATTGCGGCTGAAGTGAAAGCATCCTGGGATGCAGCAAAGCTTGCTGATCAGCTTGGAAAGAAGACTCCATACACCAAGCTTTACCGGTACTGTCAGGTGGCGCTGGGACAGTGGCAGGGAGAAGAAAAGGCTTTAAAAGTAGCTGAGACGGCCTGGATTCAGGGGGCGGCCATGGAGTGGTATGCAGACAAGGAAGGACTCATGCCTGAGCAGCAGACGTTGGATAAGCAGGTGGAAGGCACTGCAAGTGCCTATGGTTACAACGAGTGGTATCAGAAGGCTTGTGAAAAGCTCGGAATCACAGTGGAAGAATGGGTAACAGCAGATAGAGATGTGGTGGATGATTCCATGTTTTTGACTGCGGTATATACTTCCTCGGGGATCACAGCGGAGGAACTGAATGATCTGGTGAAGTCCATAAATACCGATTTTCTGGAATCTGAAGCGTATGAGAATATCAGGCCGCAGTTTGAACGCAGTTTGCAGCTTCTGGAAAGTGGTAAAGAACTGACTGCAGAGCAGCTGATGGAAGAAGATATATTTATTGAATAAAGGAGTGTACGAACTATGAGAAGGAAAGGATTTAAGCTGATTACTCTGATTACTGTAATTTGTATGATTTTTACTATGGCTGGGGCCGGAGCTTTTGCAGTGGAAACAAAGCAGGATGTGTATGACAGACTGGAAGATGCACTGGCGCAGGCCAAGGGAGAAGAAGGAAATGGAGGAACTGCTGCAGAGGCACCGGAAACCGCAGAACCGGTAAAACTGGTTGTACCAACGTCTTCTGTAAAAGGTCTTCCTGACAGTTTTTCCAATTTCGTCAACCCGCTGAATGGAGAAACTACCCGCATGTGTGAGGTTTCCGCAGCTATGGTTTACCGTCTGGCAGAACGTGCCAGTCTGGGAGACGCAGCAGAATTCTATATCGATGCTTCACAGGCTGGAAAGAACATAAAGGATACCCGTATCGAGATTGAAACAGGAATGTACCCAGCCAGCAGTAGCGGAAGATATGCAGATTTTGGGATTCTGACCAATCAGGGTTACCTGCATATTGGGGCACAGGCAGCGTTTACACTGCTGAATGAAACACTTTATGATTCGCTGAAGATTGAAATTGTGAAGTATGAAGATACCCAGTACCGTGTGGTATTCCGTGCTGAGAAGCTGGACGGAAGCACTGAAGAAATTTTTACTCTTCCGGAAGGCAGCGTAACATTTACAGTATGGCCAGCCGAAAATTTCATCGGTAAAACTATAAAGTCCTACGGATCCTGGTTCAGTCAGGAAGGATTCAGTGGCGAATGCATCTGGAATGAAGACGGAACTCTTACTTTTATGGCGCCAGGTACTGGAACCTATAATCTGCGTGTATATGAAAAGCCGGTGACTGCACCAATTCCGAACCACACTCTGGAAATTGTGAACCAGGAATTAGGTTATGTGGATATGGACCAGAAGAACAACTACATTACCGGGGCGGAAGCGGGCGCTTATCTGCAGGATGTATTCATCAACGGTGTTTCCATGGGTGCACTGAGCAAAATCGTAATTTCCGAAGGTGATGAAATTGTTGTCATCTATGCAAAGCTTGGTGAAAAGGTGGATACCACCAAGTATGACGCTGCGGCTGTGGCGGAAGCCGCCAAGCTGGAAATGCTGAAGAAGGGTGTGCAGAACACTACCATCAAGGCTTCTACCGTTTCCGGAGTTAAAAAAGGTGTGAAAATCACCTGGAAGAAATCAAAAGGATACAGTGTGGATGCTTACGAAATCTGGAGATCCACGAAGAAAACCAGCGGGTATAAGAAGACATACACAACTGCCAGTGGAAGCAAAACATCCTATACCAATACCAAAACCACCAAGGGAATCCGTTACTACTACAAAGTCCGCGGAGTCAGAACCATTGGAGGAGAAAAGGTCTATACAAACTGGTCCAATTGCTGCTATAGAATAGCGAAATAATATCTGAGGATTTTTATTTACAGAAATACATAAGGAACAGAAGTATGATTAAAGTAACATTGATTGTAAAACGGCATGAGGACAGGTTTGAGACAGAGCTGTGCTTTGATTCTTCTGAAAGTAAAGTGGAGTATGTGCAGGCTCTGGCTGAGTTTCTGAAAAAGAAAGTCTATGAAGAAAGCGGGCATACATCACGGTACCGGGAGCATACCATCGAAAAGAACGGCATACTGTCCTATACCGTGAGAATGGACTTCCATACACGCCGTGATATTGCAGATGCACTTCGGACACAGGATGTGGGAAAGCTGAGCAAATATTATCAGGAGTTTGAGAAAGCCGCTCACGAATATCTGCAGGTGAAATTTGCAGATGGAAGGGCTGAGTGCGAAGAAGACATCCGGCTGATTGAACCGCAGAAAATTCCGCTGTTCCGTTCCAGAAAGATTACTGGTTTCGTATGGGCGCTGGTATTTTTCGTTCTGAATCTGGCAGAGGATTTTATTGATCATGATCTGGAATTGTGGCATATCCTTGCTCTGGCATGCGGGACTGCGGCCATTATGGAACTGATTGAATTTCTCTTCAGCTGGCCGGGCGGAATTCTGGTAAAGGATCGTGATAATAATGCTTGTGGTTAATTTTACAGATATAAATATGACCTGGATGAACCGCTGGAGCCGGGAGTGTATAAGATGAGATTTGAATATTACATGAAGGAAAGTAAGATGGCGGAGTGTGTGTTTGAAGTGGAGGGATGACTGTTATGAACGAAAAAATATTGTTCTGTATAATTGGCATTTTGGCCTTGGGATTCTGCATTTTTACAACGGTCGATACGGTTCGCTTAAAAATGGAACATAAGGTGAGAGGTACAGTGAGCATTCTGTTCTGTACCGCCGGGATTTTGTTATTAAGTTTGTTTTTAATTGGGGAACTTATATAGCGTTATGAAAGGGGATTACCATGAAAGAGTGGATGAAGAGGCTTTTTACAGCGGCTGTGTGTATCGCACTGATTGTCAGCCTGGTGGGGATTCATACTCTGAAAGAGGAGATGGAACGGGAAATCGGTTATCTGCAGAGTCAGATTCAGTCACTGGAGACCCAGAACAGCAGTATCTACCGAGAGGTAGATGAGATGCTGGAAAAGGAGGCCAGCCTGCTCTCCTTTAAGGAATGGAAGATTTCATCCATTGATGTAGAAAATGAAACTGCGAACATCGTCTTTGCAATTACTCCGAAAGAATACCAGGAAGGCATGACGGAGGCCTTTCTGCAGATAGGAAGTCAGGAATACTCAATGACCATGGAAGACGGCATCTACCGTGCGGGAATTGAAGCTGCACTCTTTGAAAATTGCAAAGTTGATGCAGTTGTTCTACGGGACAGCACATATACCAGAACGGAGCATCTGGATTGGAATATATATCCCCGGTATGATATGCTGCCTGATGTGTATGCACGTTTTGATGGAAACTGGAGTTCCGGGTCCAGGGGGAAAGATTATATCACAATTGCGTGTGATGGCGAAATTCGTGTGGACATTGACAGTAAGGGTGATATGCATGAAATCCAGTCTGTTCATCTGCTTGAAGTTTTGGATGGGAAAGTCCGGGAACGAACTAAAATTCTGGTGGATGAAAACGGAATGTATACAGCTGAATGTAAGGAAAAATATGAATTGCCATTCGGTTCACGTTTTGAGCTTGTGGCAGAGGTTGTGGATCAATATGGTCTGGTATATAAAAGCATCGCAGAACGTTGGGTAAGTGACGATAAAGGTCAGCCTGTCGACGAAATTGATTGGTTAGGCAGAGGTGCTGCGATTTACAATCAGGACGGTAAACTGCTGTTTTATGAATAAAACGGAAAGGATTTTGAGATGAAATGGAAGAAATGGCTGTTTGCAGCAGCTGTAATTGTGACAGTGGGGCTTGTTATTGTTAGCGGATGGGTACCATCATATTCCTCTGTGATAGAAGCTAACTGGGGGATATCGCTGCCATGGCAGGCGAAGATGCAGGAAGTATATGCAAAAGACACCGGAGCAAGTTTTCACGGCGACGGTCTGCGCTATCATGTATTTGAGTATGAACATGAGGATTACATCGACCTGATGTTCGCCTGGTCTGCGAATGAACACGAGACCAGGCATTACGAAACCGTAAGTCAGGCGGCGGAGGCATGGCTGGATGAAATAGACGTTCCGGCAGAGGAACGGCCAGTTTATGACCGGTGCGGTTCCTGGAACAGAATTAAAAACGGCACTGATGAAATCATTTTCTTCTGGGATTCTGAGCAGAACCGAATCTATGTTCTGGAGAGTTTCTTATAGCAGGAAGGATACCTTTCATCGGTTCAGCAGATAGATTGACAGGTTCAGATACCCGGCGAAGGTCACCCATAAAAGATACGGCAGGAGAAGCCAGCCTGCGGGCTTGCTGATTTTGCGGAAAACCAGCAGTGTATACAGTATGGCAATCCAAAGCAGTACGAGCCAGATGAACGCTGCCAGATACCAGCCCAGTCGGAAGAATATGATGGACCATAAAAAATTCATCGCCAGCTGCAGTCCATATGCGGTTATGGCATGATCAATATCTTCCTGTCTGGCACCCGATGTGAGCACCAGATAGGACGCCACACCCATCAAAACATACAGAACCGTCCACACAATCGGGAAGAGGATTCCCGGCGGTGAAAGGGGCGGTTTTTCTATTGCGGCGAAGGCCGCCATACTGTCCATGGTCAGAAAACTGGCCAGCCCGCCGACCAGAAGGGGAACTGCTATACAGACAACTAAAAGTCTCGGATTTTTAATCATGAAAGTCACCTCCTGCCAGAATATATTATGGTGGAAGGTGAGATATTCTGACTTACGTCAAAAAAGAAAAATAACCGCCCTCTGCCAAGTGTCGGTTATTTTTAAACGATTCTACGGCTAACCGTCTATCGGTAGCTCTTTTTCTACGTTTATCATATCATCATATTCTTTATGCGTCAACGTTTATTTCCCGCACTTCTTTCCCTGCCAGGTATCCCGCAGGTGCAGCTGTTCGTTGATGCTGTTTAAGATGGTTCTCTTGTTGAAGCTCCAGGGTGGTGTAATCAGGATGGACCGCGGTGCATCGCCGGTGAGGCGGTGGATGGTTACCTGAGGCGGAATCAGTTCCAGACATTCCACTACCAGGTTTACATATTCCTCAATGGATGCAAACGGCTGGTATTCGGAGTAATCTGCTTCCATGCGGGAGCCTTTCACCACGTTCAGCAGATGAAGTTTCATGCCGAAGAGATCCGGCTGGTTTGCCACATACTTGACGGACTCCAGCATCATTTCCCGGGTTTCTCCCGGCAGCCCCAGGATCAAATGGACTACTGTCTTGATTCCGCGGCTTCTGAGGCCTTCCATGGCTTCCTCGAATACATCGAGAGAGTAGCAGCGGTTAATGAGCTGGGCCGTTTCTTCATGCATGGTCTGCAGACCCAGCTCCACCCACAGGAAGTGGGTTTTATTAATTTCCCCTAATAAGTCCAGAACTTCTTCGCTGAGGCAGTCAGGACGGGTTCCGATAACCAGACCTTCAATCTTCGGATTGGCTAAAATCGCCTCATATTTCTCTCTCAGCTCCGAGACAGGTGCGTAGGTGTTGGTATGGTTCTGGAAGTATCCCAGGTAGCGTGCATTTGGCCATTTATCGGAGTAGAGCTGAATCTGGTCTTCCACGTTGGAGGCAAATTCTCCGGCACCGTTATCGGAGCAGAAGAGGCAGCCGCCGTGGCCTTTGGAACCGTCACGGTTCGGGCAGGTGAAGCCGCCGTCGATGGCCAGTTTGATGGTTTTTTCGCCAAACTGACGCTTCAGCCAGGTGCTGATAGAGTGGAACCGCTGCTCACCAAAAAGTTCTTTATATTCCTTAATTTTTTCGTTCATATTATGTTTATCTCTTTCAAATATCTCGTGTTTGTGGTAGAATATATCCTTAGGATATTAGAATAGCAGAAGTATTGCTATTTTGCAAGGAGGGTGTATTCTTGGAAAAGAAAAATTGTTCAGAATGCAGTCACGAAGCCATGTTTTACGGTCAGCAGGAATGTCAGCCGGAGTATTTCCCGCTGCAGACAGAGACCGAAACAGTGAAGAAAACACTGCTTCTTCACTCCTGCTGCGGACCGTGCAGTACAGCCTGCATTGAGCGAGTTTTGCCGGACTGGAAGGTGACCATCTTCTATTTCAATCCGTGCATAACGGATCCGGAGGAGTACGAGCGTCGTAAGGCAGCCCAGATTCAGTTTCTCAATGCATACAATCAGGAACTGGGCGAGGAAGACCATGTGGATTTCATCGAAGGGGAGTACGATCCGGAAAGCTATTTCCGTATGGTTGAGGGCTACGAGGATGAGCCGGAGGGCGGTGCGCGGTGCACACTGTGCTTCCAGCAAAGACTGGAGGAAGCGGCACGTTTTGCGCAGAAAGAAGGGTACTTCGCTTTCGGTACTACCCTGACGGTCAGCCCGCATAAGAATTATCCTCTGATTTCCGCCATCGGAAGTCAGATTGCGAAAGACTGCAAGGTGGAATTCCTGGATCTGGACTTTAAGAAGAAAGCGGGATTCCAGAGAAGTATTCAGCTTTCGAAGGAATACGAACTTTACAGACAGAATTACTGCGGATGCGAGTTTTCCAAGTGGGAATAGGGCAGACGCTGAATATATTCAGAAGGAGAATAAAAAATGGCATTAATTTTACCTGAAAACTATGAACCAGTGATTGACCTGATGGAAAGTCAGCGTGCAATCAAGAAAATCAAGGACTATTTCCAGCAGGAGCTGGCATACGGACTGAATCTTCGCCGTGTATCCGCACCGCTGTTTGTTACACCGGAGAGTGGTCTGAACGATAACTTAAACGGTTTTGAAAGAAGAGTAGAATTTACATTAAAGGGTATGGATGAGCAGCAGGTGGAAATCGTGCAGTCCCTGGCCAAGTGGAAGAGAATGGCTCTGGGCAAGTACGGTATTCAGCCTGGCCATGGTATCTATACCGACATGAACGCAATCAGAAGAGACGAGGATCTGGATAACCTGCACTCCGTTTACGTAGACCAGTGGGACTGGGAAAAGGTAATCACCAAGGAGCAGAGAACGGAAGAATACCTGCGTGAAGTGGTAACCACCATCTACAATGCCATGAAGAACCTGGGCGACTACGTGAACCGTCTGTACAGAGGCATTCAGACTGAACTGCCAAACGAAATTTTCTTCGTAACCACACAGGAACTGGAAGACATGTATCCTGATGTGACTCCGGAGGAAAGAGAAGACCTGATTACCAGAGAACATGGTGCAGTATTTATCATGAAGATTGGTGATGTACTGGCTTCCGGCGAAAAACACGGCGGCCGTGCACCGGACTACGATGACTGGGAACTGAACGGCGATATCATTCTGTGGGATGAAGTTCTGGACAGAGCAGTGGAACTGTCTTCCATGGGTATCCGTGTAGATGCAGAAGCTATGGACAGACAGCTGACCAAGGCAGGCTGCGATTACCGCAGAGAACTGGACTTCCACAAGGCCATTCTGGAAGACCGTCTGCCATATACCATCGGCGGCGGTATCGGTCAGAGCCGTCTGTGTATGTTCTTCCTGCGTAAGGCTCACATCGGAGAAGTACAGGTATCCGTATGGCCGCAGGAAATGATTGAAACATGTGAAGCACACAATATTTATTTACTGTAAGTATATTACGGTCAACTAAAACGGGCTTGAGAGGTGTGAATGAGGTACGCGGACATTATTGTCGACAATAAAAGCAAACATATTGACAACCTGTTCACATACCGGGTGGTTGACGAAAAGATAAATGTGGGTGACAGGGTTGTCCTTCCATTCGGGCAGTCTGACAAGGAAAAGCATGGTTATATCTACCGGTTCCGTGAAGCTCCGGAGGATTATCCGGAAGAAAAAATCAAATCTGTTTCACAGCGGGATGATTCGCTTCCCCTGACACCGGAAATTATGACTACTGCAGCCTGGATGAAGCAGCGGTACGGCATTAAGTATTATGACTGCATTCAGTGTTTCCTGCCGAAAGGAAAGGCTGCCAAGCCGGGAAAGGAAAAAGAGCCATATAAGGGACTGGTAGGCGAATACAGCCGTCCCAAGGCCCTGACCGCAGAACAGCAGTCAGCGGTGGACCGGATCAATGATGCAATTGATGCCGGCACCCATGAAATGTTTCTCATACATGGGGTTACTTCCAGCGGCAAGACAGAAGTCTACATGGAGGCCATCCAGCGCTGTCTGGATCTTGGCAAAACAGCCATTATGCTGGTACCGGAAATCGGACTGACCAGCCAGATGGTGCAGCGTTTTGCGGGACGTTTCGGCAAACAGAATATTGCCGTTATGCACAGCAAGCTGACCCAGAGGGAACGCTACGACGAGTGGCAGAGAATCCGCAGGGGTGAGGCCCGTATTGTTATCGGTGCGCGGCTTGGTGTGTTCAGCCCGCTGGAAAACATCGGTGTCATCATCATGGATGAAGAGCATGAAGCTACATATAAGGCGGATATGACGCCGAAATATGAAACGGTGGATGTGGCGCTGAAGCGTCTGAAATATTATAACGGAGTGCTTCTTCTGGGAAGTGCGACTCCGTCGGTGGTATCCTATCAGCGGTGCCGGGAGGGCATTTACCAGCTGATTGAGCTGAAGGAGCGGTATAACAATACTCCGCTTCCGGAAGTGGAAATCATCGATATGCGTGAGGAACTGAAAGCGGGGAACATGACCATGTTCAGCCGGAAACTGTATTCCAAAATGCAGCAGGTGCTGAAGGAAGGTCAGCAGGTGATTCTTTTCCAGAACCGCCGCGGTTATTCCAGCTTCATTTCCTGCAGAGAATGCGGCACGGTAATGAAATGTCCGAAATGCGGAATTTCTCTCACGTATCATAAACATTCCAATGCAGCAGTCTGCCACTACTGCGGACGGAAGTTCCCGGTTCCCAAAACCTGTCCGGAATGTTCCAGCAAGTATATCAAGTACTTTGGTGTGGGAACAGAGCAGGTGGAGGAAGTTACGGCAGAGTTTTTCCCGGATGCTAAAGTTGACCGTCTGGATCTGGATGCTGTGAAGACGAGGAAAGACCTGGACCGGATTCTGGATGCCTTCTCAAAGGGTGAGACTGATATTCTCATCGGAACTCAGCTGGTGGCGAAGGGGCTGGATTTTAAAAATGTAGGTCTGGTTGGCGTCATTGCCGCAGATGTGAGTCTGAATATTCCGGATTACCGTTCTACAGAAAGGACATTCCAGCTGGTAACACAGGTGGCCGGCCGTGCCGGACGCGGTGATCAGCAGGGAACGGTGATTGTGCAGACCTATGAGCCTGACAATTACGCTCTCAAAGCGGCAAAGAATCATGATTACCATGCATTCTTCGGTCAGGAAATCAGGCTCCGTGAGTTTATGGAGTATCCGCCGTTTACTGACCTGATTATGGCAAATTTTACCTCAGAGGATGAGGAAACTGCACTGGCTGCAGCAGAACGCTGCAGGGTGTATATGGAACATGCCATCGGACCGGAAAATGCCCGCCAGATACTGGCACCGAGGGTTGCCGTAAACTTCAAGGGTGAAGACGCACGGTACTATATTTTAATCAAGTGCCCACGGGGAAACCGCAATAAATACATATATCTGTTAGATAATTTCAATAAAATACTTATAAAAGAGAAAGTTAATTGCAACTTAAATTTAGATATTAATCCATACAGTACGTTGTAATGACGTATATCCGGCTGAGCAGTCGATTCCGCAGGCTTAGCCGAGGACAAGACGCGAAGCTGTGATATGCGGCATTATTAGGGTAGAGTATGGAGCAACAGCTCAATTTTATGGAGGAATTAAAATGGCTATTAGAAACATTGTTGTAGAAGGCGACGACATTCTTCGTAAGGAATGCAGAGAAGTTAAGGAAATTACTGACCGCATCCGTCTGACCATGGAAGATATGCTGGAAACCATGCATGAACAGTATGGCGTAGGTATTGCTGCACCGCAGGTAGGCGTAGCGAGAAGAATGTTTATCGCAGAACCTGCAGAAGGCGAAATTTACTATATGATTAACCCTGTAATCCTGGAACAGTCCGGACTTCAGGTGGATGACGAAGGCTGCCTCAGTGTTCCTGGCATGATTGGTACCGTAGAACGTCCGCAGTACATCAAAATCCAGGCTATGGACCTGGACGGCGAAACTAAAGTTTACGAATTTGAAGACTTCCATGCACGCGTTATGTGCCACGAATACGACCATCTGAACGGCATTCTGTACACTGACAAGGCAACTAACATCCGTGAAGCTGCAGCAGAAATGGAAGAAGACTACGAAGACGAAGAGTTTTTTGAAGAATAAGAGGACTTAGATTTATGAGAACAGTATTTATGGGAACACCGGATTTTGCGGTGAACGTACTGGATGCCATGGTGCAGGCAGGCCACGAAGTGGGCTATGTCATCACCCAGCCGGATAAGGCCAGAGACCGCGGCAAAAAGGTTCAGTTCACACCGGTGAAGGAAAAGGCCCTGGAATACGGCCTGACCGTTCTGCAGCCTGAAAAGGTTAGAGGAAATGAAGAACTGCTGGAACAGCTGAAGGAATATAATCCGGATATTATGGTAGTTGTGGCATATGGCCAGATTCTGCCGAAAGAAGTCCTGGAACTGCCAAGACTGGGTTGTATCAATGTTCACGCATCCCTGCTGCCGAAGCTGAGAGGTGCTTCTCCGATTCAGAATGCCATCGTAACCGGTGAAGAAGTAACCGGTGTTACCATCATGCAGATGGGAGAAGGTCTGGATACAGGCGATATGCTGACCAAGGTAGAAGTGGAAATCGGCCGTATGAACGGGGAACAGCTCCACGATGCACTGGCAGAAGCGGGTGCAAAGCTGCTGGTTGAAACACTGCCAATGCTGGACGCAGGTGAAATCACTCCTGAGCCGCAGGATGACAGCCTGTCTACCTATGCAGGTCTGATTAAGAAGCAGGACGGCAAAATTGACTTCAGCAAGTCTCCGGTGGAAATTGAGCGCCTGATCCGTGGCTTTGATCCATGGCCGGGAGCATTCTGCGACTACAATGGACTGGTGATGAAGCTCTGGTCTGCACTGCCGACCGGTGAAACCACCGAAAAGGAAAACGGTACCGTAATCAGCGCCGGAAACGACGGCATGAAAATTGCCTGCGGCGGAAAGATTTTGGTGGTAACCGAAATTCAGGTTCCTGGCAAGAAGCGTGTAGCTGTTAAGGATTACCTGCGCGGAAACACCATCGAAGCGGGAACCATACTGAAATAGAGCAGATATTATCTGCGGGAAATAAAGGAGAATGAGATTATGTATTACTATGACTGGAGTTATATGCTGCTCCTGCCGGCTATCATTTTTACAATGTATGCTCAGTTCAAAGTGCAGGGGAACTTTAAAAAATATTCCAACGTGAGAGCGATGCGCGGACTGACCGGTGCACAGGCTGCAAGACGTATGCTGGATGCAGCTGGTCTGAACGATGTGGCTATCGAACAGATTCGCGGCAGCCTGACGGACCATTACGATCCACGTGCTCAGGTTCTGCGTCTGTCTCAGACCGTTTATGGTGTAAATTCTGTGGCTGCAGTAAGTGTAGCTTGTCACGAAGCAGGCCATGCTATTCAGCATGCAGAAGAATATACACCGCTGCTGATGAGAAACAACATCGTTCCGCTTGTGAATTTTGCATCCCAGCTCAGCTGGCCTCTGATTGTGTTCGGTATTATTCTGGGGGCTTCTTCCGGTATCGGTGATATGCTCTTCATGATTGGTGTTATCGCATTTCTGGCTGTTATTCTGTTCCACGCCATTACACTTCCTGTGGAATTTAACGCAAGCAGCCGTGCCATGGCACAGATGGAAAGCCTGGGAATCATTATGGACGATGAAAAGCGCGGAGCGAGAAAAGTGCTCAGTGCAGCTGCCATGACTTACGTGGCATCCCTGGCAATGGCAATCATGAACCTGATTCGTATTTTAGCATTAAGAAACAGAGATTAATTATGGATTTAAACCGCAAAACAGCCTATGAGGTGCTTCTGGACATGGAAACGAACCAGTCCTACTCCAATCTGGCTCTGAACAATTTCATAGAAAAGAACCGTCCGGAAAACCCTGCATTTGTAAGGGAACTGGTTTACGGAGTTCTGGAAAACAAGATTCTCCTGGACTATTACCTGGGTGCACTGGTTGACTCCGGTCTGAAGAAGGTGAAGAAGCAGGATCTGACCATTCTGCGGATGGGTGTATATCAGATTATGGCCATGGATTCCGTGCCGGATTATGCGGCAATCAATGAATCTGTGGTTCTGGCACGTAAATTCTGCCGCGGCCGTGACAAATTCATCAACGGTGTACTGCGTAATTTCCAGCGTCAGCAGTCTGCTCTGGCAGGCTCACTTCCTGACCGCCAGACTGACCCCGCAAAATATCTTTCCGTGCGTTATTCTGCAGCTTCCTGGCTGGTGGATCTCTGGCTTTCTGCCTATGGTCCGGATAAAACAGAAGAACTGCTGGCAGCGTCCAACGGACGGCCTCTGCTGTGCCTTAGAACAAACCTGATGAAGGGAAGCCGGGAAGCTCTGATGGAAAAACTCGGTGAAGCCGGTTTTCAGACAGAAGCAGGAACACTTTCCAAGCGAAGCATCCTCGTTACCGGCAAAGGCACCGGTATTCTGGAACATAATCTGTTCCGTGAAGGCTGGTTCTCCGTGCAGGACGAAGCTTCCACTCTGGCAGCGGATACGTTAAATCCGAAGCCTGGCAATCTGGTGGTGGACGTGTGTGCTGCACCAGGCGGCAAAACCATGGCTATGGCGGAGCTGATGGATAATGAAGGGGAAGTTTACGCCTTTGATATTTATGAGCACAAGCTGGAACTGATTCAGAAGCAGGCAGATCGTCTGGGAACTGAAATTGTGAAAACTCGCTGTCAGGACGGCAGAACTGCCAGAGAAGAGCTGAAGGGCATGGCGGACTGCGTACTTGCAGACGTACCTTGCTCGGGCCTTGGTGTAATCCGGAGAAAGCCGGAAATTAAGACCAAAGCCGCCGCGGAACTGGATTTTGCTGAGCTGGTGAAGCGGCAGGAAGAAATTCTGGAAGCGGCATCATCTTACGTGAAGCAGGGCGGCACACTGGTTTACAGCACCTGCACTGTAAACCCTGACGAAAATGAAAAGCAGGTGGAAGCATTCTGCAGCCGTCATCCGGAGTTCCGTCTGGAGTTCATGAAACAGCTGGAACCGGACCGTGAAACCGATGGTTTCTTTATCAGCAAAATGTGCAGAGTGTAAATAAAGGGAGAAACAATATGCAAGTTGGATTCAAGAGTGACCGCGGACTCCGGCGGAAAAATAATGAAGATGCATGCTTCATTTTGCCGTCGAACAGAGTTTATGTGGTTGCTGACGGTGTTGGCGGCGGAAATGCCGGCGAAATCGCAAGCCGGACAGCCGTAAGCCAGATTGCCGCATACATAGATAAATCTCCTGTCGCACCGACGGAGGACAAATACGAAATTGCAAACTATTTCCAGACCTGTCTGGAAAATGCAAACAGCTATATTTACAATATGGCTCATAAATATGATGCCAATTACGGCATGGCCACAACGGTTGTAGTGGTGTATACCAATAAGAGAAAAGCCTACATCAGCAATGTGGGTGACAGCAGAGCTTATCTGTTCCGAAATGGCCAGCTGACCCAGCTGACAGAGGACCATACCTACGTGTACAGCCTTGTGAAAGCGGGTGTTCTTACCCTGGAGGAAGCTGCACATGATGAACGAAAAAATGTAATTACACGTGCACTGGGAGCAGAACACAATGTGGAACCTGATTTCTTCCAGGTGGATATTCTGGAAGGGGACATCATTCTGATGTGTACAGATGGTCTTTATGATGAATTATCGGATGAAGAAATCATAGAAGTTCTGGAAGATGGAATGACCATGTCGGCAACCTGTTCAGAACTGGTGCTTCGCGCCAATCTCAACGGCGGTCACGATAACGTTACCGTTGTATGCTTAAAGGTAATGGAGGAAGATCTCAATGGGTAGAAAATTGCTTGCTGGCAGATATGAGCTGATTGAAAAAATCGGCGAAGGCGGCATGGCAGTGGTATATAAGGCCCGCTGCCGTCTTCTGAACCGGTATGTAGCCATTAAAATACTGAGACCGGAATTTACGAAAGACGAAACTTTCGTAGACAACTTTAAAAAGGAATCCCAGGCTGCGGCCGGACTGACACACCCGAATATTGTGAGTGTCTTTGACGTAGGCAAGGAAGGAAATATCAACTTTATTGTAATGGAACTGGTGGAAGGCAAGCCTCTCAGTCAGATGATTGCTGAAAAAGGCAAGATGGATTACAAGGAAGTGATTGATATTTCCCGGCAGATTGCTTCTGCCCTCAGCCTTGCACATAAGAATCAGATTATTCACAGGGACGTAAAACCACATAATGTGCTGATTAACAGCAATGGTGTGGCGAAACTGGCGGACTTCGGTATTGCGCGTGCCGTGGACCAGTCTAATGTGACAGAAAGCAATAAGGTGATGGGTTCCGTTCATTATCTTTCTCCGGAGCAGGCGCGCGGCGCTTATGTGGATGAACGTACGGACATTTACTCTCTGGGGATTGTGATGTACGAAATGCTTACCGGCAAAGTACCGTTTGACGGGGATAACGCCATTTCCATCGCTCTGATGCACATTAATAATCCGATGACTCCGCCTTCACAGCTGACTGCAGGTATTCCGCCGCAGCTGGAGCGTGTGATTATGAAGGCTACCGATAAGTACCAGACTAACCGCTACAGCAAGGTGGATGAGATAATTGAAGAGCTGGATAACATCGACTTTATTACGAAAGTCATGGGTAAGAAGGCATTTCTGGCCAGCGACGCAGATCTTGCACATCTTGATTTTGATAACAAATCCACTCCGGATTATCCGGAACGCAGAGATACGATTCTGCGGCGTGAGCGCTTCTATGCGCTGGATACGGCAGCAGATTCAAGTACGGAAAAGGAACAGGATCGTTCTGCAGAACGGGAGCAAAACCGTGAAAGGGATCGTGAAAGAGATCGTGAAAGAAGCAGAAGCAAAAATACTGGTTTGGGCAAGCTGGCTGCAGCTATTGTGATTGCAGCGCTGATTCTGGGTGGAGCAGGTATTTTCGCACTGGGAACCATGCTTGGATGGTTTGGACCGGAAAATACAGATGTACCAGTACCGAATCTGGTCGGAAAAACCATGGAACAGGCAGCTGCTGAACTGGAAGCCGTGGGTCTTATTATTAAAGAAGGACAGCAGGTCGACAGTCCGGACCAGGAAAAAGGTAATATTACTTCACATACACCATCAGGAGGTACCGTAGTGGCACAGGGTACCGCAGTTACTGTAAATATCAGCCGCGGTAAGAAAGAT
>JAFYNS010000096.1 GCA_017556505.1 Bacillota bacterium
AACCTGGAGGAAGGTGCCACAGCAATGCAGCGAAATAAACAGATTGGCGGTCACAGGGCGTAAAGCACCCGACCGTGAAGGAAGGAGGACTGCGGCAGTGAGTCAGCGGAGATTTACAGATAAATATGATGACATTATAAACTTGCCGCATCCTGTGTCCAGGAAGCATCCACCCATGTCTCTGTACGAGAGAGCGGCCCAGTTTTCACCTTTTGCGGCGCTGACGGGCCACGGGGAAGCGGTGAAGGAAACAGCCCGGCTGACAGGAACCCGGGTGGAACTGGATGAGTATGAGAAAGAGATTTTGCGTGGAAAGCTGCAGTATCTGGTGGGATGCACCGAAGCCTGGAATGCTGCGGGACGGCCAGTGGAAGACCGGCCTGCGGTGGCTGTGACCTGGTTCGTACCGGATCTGCTGAAAGAGGGTGGTGAGTATGTGACCGCCAGCGGTTCCGTGAAAAAAATCGACCAGTACCTAAGGCAGATTGTGCTGGCAGGCGCGGATGGAACACTGGTGGAGATTCCGGTGGATGAGATCATTCGGGTGGAAAGTGAAA
Source organism: Bacillota bacterium (assembly GCA_017556505.1). Classification (GTDB taxonomy): domain Bacteria; phylum Bacillota; class Clostridia; order Peptostreptococcales; family Anaerovoracaceae; genus RGIG7179. Next base: position 558 of record JAFYNS010000096.1, read on the forward strand.
TTTTCGCGGACGGCAACGGATAGTTGCTGGTCAGCCGGTTCAGAAACTGCTATACTTGAGGCAGAAAAGGGGGTGACGGTATGGCTTTCAACAATAGAATTTTAGGACGGCGGATTAAAGCCTGCCGTCAGGCGGCGGGAATTTCCCAGGAAAAGGTAGCGGAGCTGATCGATGTCAGCCGGCAGGCAGTGACCAAGTGGGAGGCCGGTCAAAGCGCACCCAGCACAGAGAATCTGTTTAAGCTGGCGGAGATTTTCGGCACGACGGTGGATCTGATTCTGACGGACGGAGCGGAGGACGAAGATGCGGCAGAATCGGCTGACACTTCAGAACTCCGGAAAACGCAGAAGTTTGACCTTCGCAGAAATCTCCGGACTGTACTTCTGATTGCCGGTGTTTATGCGGCGTATTACCTGGTTGGCCGGGTGCTGTGTGTTCACTACGAAGATGCACCGGTTATGGGCTGGCTTTTCCTTAATGACTGGAAATACATCGATTATCTCTATGGCTGGCTCCTCAGCAGCAAGCTGTTCTGGTACGCAGCAGCAGTGTCTGCGGCAGCGGCGCTGGTTGGGAAACGCTGGTTTGCAGCAGTGACGGCGGCAGCTTTTGGTATCGGCTGGGTTCTCGGTGAACTGTTCGGACCGAACCCGGAAGGTGCGGTACTGGGTCACAGCCATTACGGATGGGCCATCTGGGGTGGCGTGTTCCTGATTGGAGTGGCAGCAGGGGTTGCAGTCGAAATCATACGGGCACGAAAAAATTGAAACAGATACAGCATAAAGGTTCACGACAGCACGGCATGCTGTATAAACTCGCAGGAATTTCAGGCTATCCAACAAAGTCTGTTTTTTCTGCGTTTTTTACGTTTTGTTGGATAAAATAAGAAACGGCTTTAAATTATCCAACGGATGTATTTTTTTCGCATGCAGATTTCGTTGCAGGCTGGATTTTGTTTAATCCGCACGTATATCTACGACTGAAAAATCACCGAAGTCCAGGATTTTTCCGGTGCGGTATGGAAGCGGTTTGCGGAACACCGGCCCATCCACCGCCAGCGTGTGATATTCACCATTTTCCCCACAGATGTCAATACCGCAGTCCTTTATGACGGCGACTGTCTCGGCATCGATGATTTTGCCGAGGAGCGATTTCGGGAGCAGTGTATTATTTATGGACTTAATGACGCACTGGTAGCCCAGGCGGATCAGCTCGTAAACGTTGTCGGCCCGGTCTTTGCGCCACAGCGGAAAGACCGGCTTGATTCCCGCGTTTTGGCATCGTTCCTCGCACCATGCACGGTTATCCTCAATATCGATGTCGCCGAAGCAGGCTGTTTCCGCACCCAGCAAAACAGCTTCCCGCAGGCTCTTTTCCATCTCCAGGTGATAGTGGCCGCCGGAGGCTTTCGTAATCAGAATGGGTATTTTCAATGCTTCTGCGTACGCCTGAAGCATGTTCAAATCTGCACCGTGAAAAAAGGAACGGTCGGAATCTTCGTTGACCATGGTAATCAGGGCCACCGGTTCGTGTCCCTGAGCAATCATCTTATGAAGGGCTAAGGTGCTGTCCTTGCCGCAGCTGTATGACATGACGAATTTCATTTCTCGCTCTCCTGAAAATATTTCACATAAAACTTCATATCAGCGGGACTGTACCCTTGTGAAATGTAGAATTCCATGGCGTTAGGATTGGTTACTTCCGACTGGAACTGAAGGCGTCTGCAGCCGCTCTCCTTGGCAAACTCCTCGATGAATGCCAGTGCCTGGCGGCCGTATCCTTTGCCGCGAACCTGCGGGCGAAGGTAGAGGTCGTCCAGAATCAATGCTTTACCATGAGACCACACGCTGTAAATGGTCATCAGATTGGCAAAACCCACCGGCACGCCGTCCTCCTCGAACATAAGCAGGCTGATCAGCTCGCCGGATTCCAGAGCCTCGGCGTATGTATGTGCAAACTGACCATCATCCGTCTGCCCGGTGTTATTCCATAAACCATCGTCCTGAATTTCTTCCGCCATGAATTCCCGGTTCATGGCAATCCAGCATTTCTGGTCGTCCTTAGTACATAAACGGTAGGTGAACATGGTGGGGCCTCCTTTTGAAATCTTGTTTTTATAATATCATGGTTAAAACAAATGTACAAGCAGGGCTACTCGGTCTAAAAATACACTTAAATTTCGAAAAAAGCAAATTATAAGTGTATTTTTTACCTGCAGGGATGTAAAAACAGAAACTGATGTTTACTCATATACCCCCATGGGGTATACTATAGGCAGGGTGCGGCCGTCTGTGTCCGGTCACAGGGACTGGACTGCTGCCCACATGACAGGAGGTCATACCATGAAAGCAGATAAAAAATCAGTTGCACATAAAATTAAAATCGCAAGGGGACAGCTGGACGGAGTCCTGAAGATGATTGAAGAGGACCAGTACTGCGTGGACATTTCCACACAGTTGCTGGCTGCACAGGCACTCCTTCGAAGTGCCAACCAGCAGATTCTGGATGCACACATCCGTCACTGCGTGGCCGGTGCTATTGAGGACGGCGATGAAGCCGTGCGGGAGGAAAAGCTGGATGAAGCGCTGAAACTGATCGAAAAGATGACCCGGGGATAGCCGGGAGGGGGTATAGAATGCAGAAATTTAAAGTGACCGGTATGAGCTGCGCGGCCTGCAGCAGCCGGGTGGAAAAGGCAGTCACCAAAGTGCCTGGGGTGCAGTCGGTGGCCGTGAGCCTTTTGACAAACAGCATGGGGGTCGAGTATGAGCCGGACAAGCGCGAAGGGACGGCAGCATCAGAATTGACGGCTGCCATCATCAAAGCTGTGGTTGATGCGGGCTATGGTGCCGAAGCGGAGACTTCCGGTTCCGGGCAAAATCCGGGCACCACAGGTTCCGACGGTCAGAACAGAACGCAGCGGACCTCCGACGCTCTCGAAGACAAAGAAACGCCGCAGATGATCCGCAGACTGATTGCCAGCCTGTGTCTGTTGGTGCCTCTGATGTATGTCAGCATGGGCGGTCATATGTGGGGCTGGCCGATGCCGGCATTTCTCCACAATCCTCTGGCCAATGGTCTCTACCAGCTGCTTATGACCCTGGCAGTGATGGTGATTAATAAAAAGTTCTTTATCAGTGGATTTAAGGGAGTGGTGAACTGGGCACCCAACATGGACACTCTGGTGGCCATGGGGGCCGGTGCGGCTTTTGTGTACAGCACCTGGGCACTCTTCCAGATGTGTCTGGCGGCGGAAGTGAGCATCCATGCAGCCCACGAATATATGAACGAGTTTTACTTCGAGTCTGCGGCCACAATTCTGACCCTGATTACCGTGGGCAAAACCCTGGAAGCCCGCAGCAAGGGCAAGACCACCGATGCCATCCGTGCCCTCATGGACCTGGCACCGAAGACTGCCAATGTGCTCCGCGACGGTGTCGAGACAAGGGTGCCTGTGGAGGAAGTCCGTGTCGGCGACATATTCCTGGTCCGTCCTGGCGAGAGCATTCCGGTGGACGGCGAAGTGGTAGAGGGCACCAGTGCGGTAGATGAGTCAGCCCTTACCGGGGAAAGTATTCCGGTGGACAAGGAACCGGGCAGCCGTGTCAGCGGCGCCACCATCAACGCCAGCGGCCTCCTAAAATGCCAGGCTACCCGTGTGGGTCAGGACACCACCATCAGCCAGATTATTCAGATGGTGGAAGATGCGGCGGCCACCAAGGCTCCCATCGCAAAGATTGCCGATAAGGTTTCCGGTATCTTCGTACCGGTTGTCATCGTAATCGCTGTAATCACCGGCGGCGCGTGGCTGGCGGCGGGCAATGCCTTTGGTTTTGCGCTGGCGAGAGCCATCAGCGTGCTGGTAATCAGCTGTCCGTGTGCTTTGGGCCTGGCTACACCGGTTGCCATCATGGTGGGCAACGGACTGTCTGCCCGTCACGGCATTCTCTTCAAAACAGCGGCTTCTCTGGAAGCAGCGGGCCGCGTGCGGACCGTGGTACTGGACAAAACCGGTACCATCACCGAGGGTAAGCCTCATGTAACCGACATTATCTGTGATGATATCGTGTCTGAGGAACAGCTGCTGGAGGCGGCTGGTGCGTTGGAAGGACCAAGTGAACATCCTCTGGCCCGTGCCATCGTAAACCATATGACAGACCGTCTGGATCAGGCGTCCGCTGTAGAAGGCGTTGGCCTGTCCTGTATTGCCAATGCTTCCGAATTCAAGGCACTGCCCGGTGCCGGCGTGGAAGGTGTCATCGCCGGACAGAAAGCTTACGGCGGTAACGCAGCTTTGATGAAAGAAAAGAGGCTTCTCAGCAGAGCCATGGAACAGCGTGGGGCAGAACTGGCTCAGGAAGGAAAAACACCGCTTTATTTTGCATATGAAAACCAGCTGCTTGGTATTATCGCCGTGGCGGATGTGGTGAAGGCTGACAGTGCAGCAGCAATCCGTGAGCTGCACCATATGGGCATCGAAGTCATTATGCTTACCGGGGACAACGGACGGACGGCTGCGGCAATCGCAGTACAGACCGGTGTGGACGGTGTGGTTTCCGACGTACTGCCGCAGGAAAAGGAAGCGGTCATCCGCAGCCTCAGCCAGCGTGGCAGTGTAGCCATGGTAGGCGACGGTATCAACGATGCACCGGCTCTCACCCGTGCTGATGTGGGTATCGCAATCGGTGCCGGGGCAGACGTGGCCATCGATGCAGCCGATGTGGTGCTGATGAAATCCAGCCTGATGGACGTGGTCCGCAGCATCCGGATTTCCCGCCAGGTCATCCGCAACATCCATCAAAATCTCTTCTGGGCATTCATTTACAACATTATCGGTATTCCTCTGGCTGCAGGACTCTGGTATGCTTTTGGGGGACCGCTGCTGAACCCGATGCTCGGCGCAGCAGCAATGAGTTTATCAAGCTTCTGTGTGGTGAGCAATGCCCTGCGGCTGAATCTCTTTAAGCCGGGAGAAGATTTTGCGGAGAAGGAATTTGTACTGCCAGAAGACGGACTAACAGCGTTCGAAGAGATAACCGACGAAGACATGACCGAAGAAGAAACAACAGGAGGAAAAATTATGAAGAAGACATTAATTATTGAAGGCATGATGTGCAAGCACTGCCAGGCTCACGCTGAAAAGGCTCTCAACGCCATGGAAGGGGTAACTGCAACGGTAGACCTGGAAGCCGCATCTGCGTACTGCGAAGTTGCAGAAGGTGTAACTGACGAAGCGCTGAAAGCAGCCATCGCAGAGGCAGGATACGAAGTGACTGCAATTCAGTAGCCTTTCGAGGGAAAATTCGCTTGCAATTCCGGTACAGAGGTGTACAATGACCTTAAAAGGAGGAGAAAGGTATGAGAGACATTTGGATTTACTTTACCAGTCCTGTGGCGATATTCGCTGTACTTCTGTTTCTGGTGATGATCTTTTTCTTCATCAACAGGCCGAAAGCGGACACACCCCAGGAATCCAATGAGAAGGTGGCTATTACTACTGAAGATCTGCGGGGGCAGATGAACCGGGAGCGGGAGAGGGAAGGCCTTTATGAACTTCCTGCTATTAACAGCAGATCGGGGGGCAACTCCTACGCACGGATGGACACTTCTTTTAAGAGCGTACCGGACTTTTTCCGTCAGCTGATTTTCGGAAAAAACAAGAAATCGGGTTTGAGCAAAGAAGAGAATAAAGAATAACAGACACAAAGAGGAGCTTTTCGAAAAGCTCCTCTTTTATTATGGTTCAGATTCTACTCCAGCCTGGTTTTCTGAAAGTCAGCCGGCCCTGTAGCCTGAAATCCATGGCAGGAAACCTGTGAAATAGGCAAACCGTTTCAGTACCGTATCTACAGACAGAAATTCGTCCGGGCTGTGAGGATTTCCGCCGCCGGGACCGCAGCCGTCGATAATTGGAATGCCACATGGAGCCAGCCGGTTTGCATCGGACAGTCCGCCGGCACTTACAAAATCTGCTGGCCAGGCTGGGCCGGTCAGCAGACCCAGATCCTGCATGGCCTGAATTTTATCCAGATACTGCGGACTGTACTCCTTCATCTGTATCATCAGATTTTCTGTAGCAGGATTCAGACGCAGCGGAGCCGTAGATGCCAGGCAGATGACCTCTGCATGGGTTCCTTCGACTTTCGGATTTTCCTGTAATCTCCGGAGTGCTCGCTCCACGCGCACAATTTCTTTTTCGTCAGTGAACCGAACCTCCATCTTTGCAGTGGCCAGGTCGGGAACCACATTAAAAGCGGTGCCGCCGCTGATTAAACCGATATTGACGGTAGTCCGGCGCCCATAGTTCTTCAGCTTATCTAACGCCGTGATCCAGCGCCCAAGCTCTACGATTGCGCTGGCTCCGTCCCATGGTGCCGTCCCGGCATGAGAAGCCACGCCGTGGATTCGGATTTCATACTTATTGCAGCCCTTCCGCTGGTTGACAAACTGATCTTTTTTTCGTCCGCCTTCGAAGACAAATGCACAGCGGGACTGGTTCCCGAGGTCTACCATGTAAGGTGCGGATTCCATGGAACCAGTTTCTTCATCGCTGTCCAGAACCAGACACAATTTTATTTCCGGGTAGTTGTCTGCCATATATTGTGCAATATAGATCATAAGCAAGGCGCCGGCTTTCATATCCACCGTACCGGGCCCATAAACGCGTCCTCCTCCGTTGCCTGCAAGATTATCCTCTGGGCTGGACTCTCCCAGACGGAAAGGCCGAGCCAGGACAGTTCCTGCAGGAAAGACGGTATCCAGATGCCCTACAAGCAGGAAATCATAAGGACGGCAGTCCATTGCAGGGTTTGTTTTTTCTGCAGCATCCGTATGAAACCGGGGCAGTGGCGCACCAGGCGTCACACCGAGGACCATAGGCCGGTTTTCTTCGCCGTATGGATAAATTTCCGCCTGCAGTCCTGCAGCTGTCATCCGCTCCATGTAGAAACGGGCCGCCTTCCAGCAACCCTCCAGATCTGACGTTCCGCTGTCAATGTTCACTGCAGTTTCCAGCTCCGACAGGAACTGATCTAATGGAAAATCAAAATGTTTCATATCTTACAGGTTCTCCTTCCTCCAGGAAAACAGTGTACCCATGCCCCGGGTCCGGCAGCCACTGCCAGAAGTTTTCGCGTTCTTCAGGGAACATGTGGAACATGCAGTTGGAAATGACTCCGCCGTGACAGACCATGATGGACACTGCATCCTGACCGCTGTGGCGGTGAGATAGTTCCTTCAGACGATGGTACCCCAGGAGTTCATTAAGACCGCCCAGCACTCTCTGGCGGAATCCATAAGGCGATTCGCCGCCCGGATATGGTTCCATGCCGTCCATATCGCCAAGCAGATTGATAATGCCGGGAATATCTTTCAGCTCTTCCCAGGTTTTGCATTCCCAGTCGCCGAAATTCAGTTCTTTCATGGCCGCAATCTGCCTGTGATCTGTATCACCGTAGATGGTCCGGAAGGTCTGTTCTGTCCGGCGCATGCCGGAAGTATAGCAGTCTGCATCCATTAAAGGAGGGTAGGTGCCTGCATCGCGCAGGCTCTTCAGCTCTTCCACGCCTTCCGGAAGAAGATCCACATCGGACCAGCCGTAGAACCAGCGGTTTGCATTGCCCACGGTTACGCCGTGACGTATAAAGTGAATGTACGATTTCATAGTGATATCCTCCTGCGGCCAAAGCCGCCAGATTTATTTCAGTCTCTGTCCCAGGCCGCAGAATACACGGTGCACTTCCTCTGCGTCCTTTGCCAGGTAGAGAAGAGTGCGGCCCATCATTTCGCGGAAGGCACGGTCTGTGGCATCCATGGGAACCAGACCCTGGGAAACATCGCAGGCGATGAAGACTTTGCCGGAAAGATCACCTCGGACCTGCAGTACTTCACGGGCTTCAAAACCATTTGCATTGCACCAGTACACGAATTCTTCCAGACCGTAAATCACGTCCTTGTTCAGGTCCAGTTCTCCATTGCGGCTGCAGCAGTACACGCAGTCAGGTGTAAGAGAAAATTTATCCAGTGCATAGTCCAGTTTACCCTGGTATGCACCTCCAAATACTAAAATCATAAAGCCCTCCTTAAATCAGCGCCATAGTCAGCACACCCATAAGCTCTCCCCAGACAATCCCGTAACCTGCAATATCTCCGTTCATGCCACCCAGCTGGCGTTTGCCGTAGAGGATGGAGATAAAAGATCCCAGTGCCGCAGCCCCAATGGTGATGGCAACAGGAACCGGAGAAGAACTGAGCAACAGACCGCCGCCGCAGCAGAGGATAAGCTGAACCATAATAATCAGCACGGCCTTCTTCTTCTGGCCGTCTGCCGCAGCCCCGTCACCGTGGGCATACTGACTGGTTTCCATCGGCTTCCTCAGCAGAACATTCATTCCGGAGATCCCCCGGCTTACGGCAGGAATCAGGCAAAGGCTGAAGAAGTCAACACCCATGGACAGAGCCTGAGAAATGAACGCATAGTAGCCCAGCAGAAGAAATACCACACTGATTACGGCAAAGGCGCCGGTGTGGGAGTCTTTGAGGATTCGCTGACGGTCCTCCAGGGGACGGCGGCTCAGTATGGCATCACTGCAGTCCATAAATCCGTCCAGATGAAGAAATCCGCTCAGGCTGAATGGAAGGAATGTCATAAGAAAGGCGATGACCAGGAAGGGAAGGTTCAGGGTCATAAGCAGAATGCAGAGCCCTCCCCAGAGCAGGCCGATAATCAGGCCCACGGAAGGCAGGAAACCCAGCATATAGTTTTTCAGGTTGCTGTCCCAAAGTTTAAGTGGACACGGCAGGGTGAGAAAGTTGCCCCACGCCATAAAAAATCCGGTAATCAGTTTCATGTATCTCTCCTTTGGCCTTTGGCCAATTCGGTTATTTATATAAGTATTTCATGCCGAAGGTAACTTCGACAACCTGGTCACATTCCCTGGCTAGTGTTCTGTCCAGAAAGGCCAGTGTCTTTCGGTAGGTCTCTGTCGATTCATCGAAGGTCCGTGCTTCGGAATAAATGTAGTCGGACACGAAGACCGTGTTTCCTGTAATCTTTGCGAATTCCAGCAGGTCATCTGCCAGGCGCTGGCCGCAGTCCAGGTCCATGTCTTCCCCGTAAGGGAACATTTCGTTGGAAAGAAGGGCAGTCACGCTGTCAAAGAGGAAGACTCCATTGGGATCCACCGGGTTTCCTTCGTAGGTGAGGGCCCCGGGCTTGAAACAGTCCAAAATGCTGCGTCCCTGCTCGATGGTCTCGAATCCCCAGCCTTCCCGCTCGCGAAGGTGACGCTGAATGCGGGCGCGGTCCTCATCATCCACGGGGATCATGGTTGCCAGGTAATAGAGCGGCACGCCAAGTTCCTTCGCCATATCCCGGGCCAGTTCCTGGGCATGGTAGGACTTGCCGTTTTTACAGCCGCCGCTGATGAAGATATTCATTAGAAGAAGTTTCCTTTCTTAGCTTCCTGCAGGTAGTCGGCGTCGATGGCGCCTTCCGCAAAGGTGGCCATACCGTTCATGGTCGCACATGCAGTTTCCATAATCTTAAAGCTGATCGGACAGCCGCTGCCTTCGCCCAGACGCATGCCCAGGTTGAAATAAGGCTTCACATCCAGAGCATCCATGGCAACCATGTAGCCCTTTTCTTTGGAAACGTGGGAACCGAACATGAAGTCAGTTACCTGCGGAGCCAGCCAGTATGCAGCCAGAGCTGCAACCGCGGAAATATAACCGTCGATCACAACCGGCAGTCTGTAATATGCAGCGCCCAGGAATGCACCTACCATGGCGCAGATATCGAAACCGCCCACTTCAGCCAGAATGCCGACCACGTCGATTTCTTTGCTGATGCGGGTGCGGATAAATTCAGTGTCTGCTTCATCCACAACACTTCCGCCGCCGTACTGTTCGCAGCGTGCTACCGCTTCGTCTACAATACGGATTTTCTTGGCCATGCCATCGTCGTTGAGTCCGCCGCCGCGGCCAACCACGTCTTCACCGTCCAGCCCCAGCAGAGCAGCCAGTACGCAGGCGCTGGTAGTGGTGTTGCCGATGCCCATTTCACCGATGCCGAATACACCGTATCCGCAGCGTTTGATGGCTTCCGCCGCTTCCAGACCGGTGTAAATGGCCTGCAGGGCTTCTTCTCTTGTCATGGCAGGACCCTGTGCCAGGTTTTTCGTACCGCGGCCCAGGCTGCGGTTTACGATACCGCCAGGCAGTCCCTGAATACAGCTGGAAGTATCTCCTCCGCAGCGGCATTCTGTCATGGCTTCACAGTAAAGTTCCTGCGGAATATCCATCTTCACACCCATATCGACTACGAGAAGGTCGATGCCGAAATATTTTGCCATGGAACCCACACCGGTGAGACGGCGTGTAAAGTTGATGGTCTGGGACAGGGTTACGGACTGAGGAGCAGATGCAACGCCTTCGTCCACCACACCGTTGTCGGCGGAGAAAATAACAATAGCCTGTTTCGTCATATCATTCTTTACCTGACCGGTGATGCCGGCAAGGCGGATGGTGATATCCTCCAGTTCCCCCAGAGCGCCGGTAGGTTTTGCCAGAATTTCCTGGCGTGCACGGGCTTCTTCCATGGCTTTGGCGTCCAGGTGTCCAAGTCCTTCGATTCGGTTCAAAATTTCATGTAAACGTGTTTCCATAGCAGTTATCCTTTCCTTTATATACACGGTTTCAGATAGTCGTTTTCGGTGAGCCAGCGTACCGCAGATGCGCAGTCGCGGGACTCGATGGTGAAGGTCACGTCCGGACGGCAGTACTGACGGATCCAGCCGAAGACTTCATGGAAGTCCAGCACACCGTCTTCCTGGCTCAGTGCCCCGTGGGCATCCCGGTCGCCGTGGTTGTTGTGAATGTGGAAGTGCATGAGATAGGGTCCCAGTACACGGATCCACTCCTCCATACCGATGGCATTATGTCCTGCAGCCAGTGCATGGCCCACATCCAGGCAAAGTCCAATCCGCGGATCGTCGATCTGCTTCATCATGTTTGCCAGCATATATGGTTCATCGTCCAGCACATTTTCCACGAAGATGCGGAAGTCCTCAGGCTTATCCTTCATGAAGTCCTGCCAGAAGATGGCACCTTTTTCTGCCTGCCATTCCTTGAAGTACATAAACGGAACCCAGCCGGTGTGAACTACCATGCCTTCGGCACCGATTTCGCGGCAGACCTCGTAGGCCTCCTCCAGCCGCTGCTTGGCAAAATCTCTGGCTCTGGCGTCGATGGCAGCCGGAATGATTTCGGTAAACGGGCCGTGCAGAATCACACGATCCGCCCCGCAGTCTGTGACATCGCGGCGGATTGCAGCCAGCAGTTTTTCCCGGTTTTCCGGATTCAGTTCCTCGGAGATGCAGGTATGGTTGATTTCGATATTCAGTTGATTTTCCTTAATCACGTCCACCGCTCCGTAGGAGAAGGTGGCGATAAATATATTCTTTCTCATAAACTATATTCTACCACAGGGCGTAAGAAAATAAAAGACCGTGGATTGCGGCGGATGGTTGCATATACCTCATTTTTTTGATAGAATGGTAGAGTAGCTTAATCAATTTAAGAAAAGGAAAGAGTGTTATGAGTAAGAAAATGAAAAGTAACCTGCTGCTCCTGCTGACAGCCTTTATCTGGGGTACTGCATTCGTAGCCCAGAAGAGCGGCATGGACTACATCGAACCGTTCACCTATGGCGGTATCCGTACCCTGATTGGCGGTCTGTTCCTGATTCCGGTAATCAAGTTCCTGGATGGAAGAAAGCCTGAAAAGGAAAAGGAAAGAATGGCAGCCCGCAGTGACGAACAGAAGGCGGCCGAAAACAAGCTGCTGCTGATCGGCGGTATCTGCTGCGGTCTGGCACTGTTTGTTGCATCTACCCTGCAGCAGTTCGGCGTATCTTATACTACAGCCGGCAAAGCTGGATTTATCACAACCCTGTACGTAGTAATCGTTCCGATTTTCAGTATTTTCCTGAGAAAGAAAGTACAGCCGAAAATGTGGTTCTGCGTAATGCTGGGTGCTCTGGGTATGTATATGCTCTGCATGAAGGAAGCGACCTTCAACCTGCAGTACGGCGACTTCCTGGTTCTGCTCTGTGCAGGTGCTTTTGCAGTACATATTCTGGTTATCGACTACTTCTCACCGAAGGTTGACAGCGTGCGCCTGTCCTGCATCCAGTTCCTGGTGGCAGGTTCCCTGGGCATCATCTGCATGTTCATCTTCGAAACTCCTGTGATTGCAAACATCCTGGCATGCTGGTTCCCAATCCTGTACGCAGGTGTACTGTCCAGCGGCGTAGCTTATACCCTGCAGGTTGTGGCACAGGCTGACGCAGACCCTACTGCAGCATCTCTGATTCTGTCTCTGGAATCTGTATTTGCGGCACTGTCCGGTATCGTTCTGCTGGGTGAAAGCCTGACTGTGAAGGAACTGCTGGGCTGCGTAATCATCTTTGCAGCGATCATTATCGCACAGCTTCCATCCAAGGCGGAGCGCGAAGCAGCGAAACAGTAAAAATAATCATATAAGGGGATAACGACAATGATTACAAGAGAAGAAGCATTAGAACTGCTGAAAAAATACAACAAAGACGAATTCCATATCCACCACGGTCTGATGGTAGAAGGTACCATGCGTTACTTCGCTGAAAAGCTGGGTTATGGTGCAGAAGCTGACTACTGGGCTATGGTTGGTCTGCTCCATGATATCGACTTCGAAATGTGGCCGGATGAACACTGTAAGAAGGCTCCGGAACTGCTGAGAGAAGCCGGTATTGAAGAGGATATGATCCGTGCCATCGTTTCCCACGGCTACGGCCTGTGCTCTGACGTGAAGCCGGAACTGGAAATGGAAAAGGTACTCTTCGCCTGTGACGAACTGACCGGCCTGATCGGTGCAGCAGCACTGATGAGACCTTCCAAGAGCTGCCAGGACATGGAACTGAAGTCTCTGAAGAAGAAGTTCAAGGATAAGAGATTCGCAGCAGGCTGTGACCGTGAAGTAATTCTGCAGGGTGCAGAAATGCTGGGCTGGGAACTGGATCAGCTGCTCGCTGAAACCTTGGAAGCAATGAAGACCTGCGAAGGGGCAGAAGCGTAAAAATGAATAAGTGAAAACAAGCGAGGCGGAACCTGTAGTTCCGCCTTTTGTATTTCGTGGAAAAAATCCGTGGGTTACGGCAGAATATCCTGTATAATAGTACAAAGGGGAGAAAGGAGGTCCTGTGATGAGCTTTGAAAAACAGAAAACAGATTACATGCCGGTAGAACTGGTTATCGGTCAGCACAGAGGCCTTCTGCACTATATCATCCGGCCAATCGTAGGGGACGAAAACCTGGTGGATGACTGTTTCAGCGCGGTGACAGAGATTATTGTAAAAAACTATGACAAATATGACAGCAGCAGAGGAACTCTGGCTGCGTGGCTGACGAAAGTGGCGAGAAACGGAGCCCTCAGCTTCGTTCAAAATAAAAAATACGCCATGACAGCAGGGGACAGGCAGGATGCAGCCCGGATGGAAGAAGTAGCTGACAGAAAGACTCCGGAAGATCATCTGATACAGAAAGAAAACCTGGCGGAACTGAAAGAAGCCCTGAAGAGTCTGGATAAGCTGGAAGCAGAGATTTTGCTGAGAAAATATTACTATATGCAGGAGACCCGGCAGATCGGTGCCGAGCTGGGGCTTTCTGAAAGAGCGGTGGAGGGCCGCCTCTACCGGATTAAAAAGAAAATGATGAAGAAGATGGGAGGGGCTATCCATGACTGATTTCAATGAAATTAAGCTGGAAGAACTGCTGAAGGAAACACTCCCCGAAACTTCCCTTGCAGAAAATCTGGGGGTAATCAATCCTCTTGGCGCAGCAGTAAACAGAGTCATTGCCGGTATGGTAATGACTACAATTACACTGAATTTCCTCGGCCTTAACTATATTCTGCCGACGGTGGGAATCATGCTGATTTACCTGGGTATGCGGACACTTCGCAGCGGAAATCTTTACTTCCGTCTGGGCTGGCTGACTGCGCTGGGTAAGCTGATGCTGACCACCTTGAACCTGGTTCTCCAGGTAACTCCATACGTCAGCCTGATGGACGGATGGGGCCTGTGGGCAGGTCAGGCTGTGCACATTCTCTTCCTGCTCTTCCTGGGGCTGGGTATCCAGAAGGCGGGTCTTGATGCGGGAATGACCAATCCAAAGATGCCGACCTGGCCGGTTATCCTCTGGCAGGCAGTTTTGATTGTGCTGGCGCTGACCGGGATTAACAGCTGGGCGGTTCTGATCTTTATGATTTGGGCGTGGGTGCGGATGGTGAAGCATATTTATCACTGTGCTGCTGATCTGAAGCAGGCTGGCTATGTGGTTCCGGTTTCGACCGTCTGGTTCTCCGCAAAACCTCTCCTCCTGGCGTACCTGGCAATTCTCCTGTGTGTCATGACAGGTGCAAGTCTTCTGGTTCACTATACACCGCTGGACGCGGAAAAGTTAGTACTGGCGGAAGCAATCGGTGTGAAGGAAGAAACGGCAGAAATACGCAGTGAGCTGATATCGAAGGGATTCCCTGAGAGCGTTCTTGACCGGATTCTGGATGAGGATCTGGCGGACCTTGGAAGTGTGACTGATGTGGATGTTCTTCAGAGCGGGGACAACACCAGCAACACAGAACGAATGGAAGGTTACTCTGTCAGTGTGCTGACGGAGGACGGAAGAGTCAAGACCTTTGTCTGGTTTGAGTATGTGGACGGCAAGCATGCTGGGCTGGTTGACAGCGTGAAGATTCAGTACGATGAAGACCAGGTCACTACAGATATAAAAGGACGTCTCCTCTATGAAAAGAAGGGAGAAACATGGAGTGCAGATGTAAAGTTTGAAGAAAAGAGCAGAACCTATCTCTGGTTTGGTGACATTACTGAAGATGTATGGAGCATATCGAAATACTCCTTCCCGTTTATGGCAGACAGTCCGCGGGGATATTTCACCTGGTGGACGGAGGAAAAAGATGGTTCTCCTGCATACTGGAGTTTTAACAATACCGTGTTCAACTGCCTGCGGACGCCTCTGGTACTGCCATATGTGGAGCTTCCTGAGAATGCTGACAGACTTATACTCTTCGGCGGCTTCGGAAGCAGCTGGGGACAGGATAAGTTCCAGATTTATGCAACTGCCCAGTTTCAGTGATAAGGGGTGGAGTTTATGAGAAACATGAAAATTCCAAAAAAATTATACCGGCTGGCAGCCCTACTGGTGCTGGTTCTGTCGGTCTGCATAGTATGGGGTATGTATGTAGTGAAATACTCTGTTGAGGGAAATCCGGAGGAGCTTGAGGCGGCAGCCTGCCAATATACAGAGAAGAACCTGACCATCCTGAAAACCATGGAGATTCCTGAAACCACGAAGGAAGAGGATTACGGGATTCACGGGGTAGCAGACAGTCCGCTGGCCGGCGGATACCTGGTGGCATTATGTGAAAGTGAAGTGGAAGGCGAGGATCAGTGGACGGGACCTGTTCTCTTCGAAAAGGGGCTGAATGGAAAATACCGTGTAGCAGAAAGTCACCTGACCAATCTGCCGTGGCCGGTGGAGGCTGTGTCCATGAATGATTCTACTTTCGGTATGTTTGGGGGAGATGATGATGGAGGCCGGGCGATCCTGGTACTCTGGTCAGATATTTATCCGGAAGAAATGGCTGGTTACAAGGTGACCTATTACGATGTGGAACGTTACCTGGCAGACGGATCTATCATCCCGTATACGTTGGATGTACCTGTGGAACCGGGAAGTAAGCTCCACATGCTTTGCGTACACATTCCATTCAACTATTACGACCGCAACTTCTTTGCTTACGATGAAGAGGGAAATGAAATCGACCTGTATGAATTCCGGAAAGCCCAGGGGCAGCTCAACGGAGATGGGGAGAGCCGGAGCGGAGAGAACCCTCTGAATACGGATCTCTGCGGCGGCATCCTGCTGGCAGGTCTGGCAGCGGCAGTCTGGCTCTGGAAACAAGCGAATAAACAGTAAAATAGAGGCTTCCTGCGAAGCCTCTTCTGTTATATTCATAAGAAATACTACTGTCTGGAAGCCAGATACTCTTCCACATAGTGGGACGCTACTGCGCCATCAGCCGCAGCAGTAATCACCTGACGCAGCACTTTGGTACGAACGTCGCCGACAGCGAAGACACCCGGAATGCTGGTCTTGGTGGATTCATCAGCCACGACATAACCTGCTGCATCCAGTTCCACCTGTCCTGCGAAGATTGCACTGGAAGGCTGACGGCCCACGCTGACGAAAATGCCATCGCATGCCACATCACGGACTTCACCGGTTTTCAGGTTGCGTACTGCAGCTCCGGTTAAACGGGTGCTGTGGAGGCCACCGTCTGCAGGAACCTCTCCGGTCTTCAGTTCTTCAACGGCACTGTCCCAGATGAATTCCACATTCTCTGCATCCATCAGAGGCTTGTGGTAAATCTTTGTGGCACGCAGGGTATCTCTGCGGTGTACGATATATACTTTCTCTGCCAGACGGGAGAGGGTCAAAGCATCCGCAGCTGCACTGTTTCCGCCGCCTACGACGATGACGGTTTTGCCGCGGTATGCGTTGCCGTCACAGGCAGCGCAGTAGTTAATGCCCTTGCCGACCAGCTCGTCTTCGTCTGCGATGCCCAGTTTCCGCGCTTTAGCACCGGTTGCCAGAATCACAGTACGTCCGTAGATGGTGCCACTGCTGGTTTCAATCACCTTCACAGGCTCGTCCAGCCCATCCACCTGCGAGTCAGCCAGCTGTACGCTGCGGACTTCAGCCAGCAAAGTCTCTGTACCGAAGCGCTGCGCTCCGGCCTGCATTTTCTGTCCCAGAGTGAAGCCGTCGATGCCGTCTTCGAATCCTGGATAGTTATCAATCTGAGAGGTCAGTGCCATCTGGCCGCCTGCGGAAACCTGTTCCAGCACCAGAGTGGAGAGGCCTGCACGGGAAGTGTACAGTGCGGCAGAATAGCCTGCCGGACCGCCGCCGATTACCACGGTATCGTAGACTTTGCTCAGCCTGGGATTACGGCTTTCTGCCTTTACGTTATCGGCCAGAAATGCCTCGATGGCTGCCTTGGATGGCGGGTTCACCACACCGGCTGCAGCCTGTCCGTCCTGGAAAAGAACCAGAGTCGGAATGACTTCGATACCGAACTGATCTGCCAGCTCCGGCTCGTCGTCGATGTTTACCTTGGCGAAGATGACTTCGCTTTCTGCTGCTGCGGCCTCTGCTGCAGCCTGATCGTAGGCTGGCTCCAGACGGCGGCAGTAGGTGCACCACGGTGCCCAGAAGTCCAGAAGGACGGTACGCTTTTCTTCCACCACTAATTTTTCGAACTGTTTTCTATCTAAACTCAATACTGACATTGTTATAATCTCCTTTCAGATTGTTTCTGTGTTTTTCTTATATATATTATACCACGGACAGGCACGTTTTAACGGTGGTGCAGAAATCGTTTTTTTTATATTACCCTAAAACCAGTGGAGTGTGATATAATGACGATATAACGAAAGCACGCAGGAGGTGCGGAAATGCTTAATGCAGAGATTTTGACGGAAAAAATTGAAGCGATGAGACTGGATGGCCGGGTTGCCGGAATGGCAGTGGCCGTGACAGATCGCGAAAAGACGATATATAACGAAGGGTTTGGAGTGGAAACTGTGGAGCGGCCGGGCAATGGCCACGGCGCAGATACCATGTTCCGCATTGCTTCCATGACAAAAATCGTGACCAGCATCATGCTGATGCGTCTGGTGGAGGAGGGCATCCTCAGCCTGGACGGTCTGGTGAAGGACTATGTACCGGAACTGAAGCTGAGCCGGCCGGAGGCGCTGGAGCAGCTGACCTTGAAGCACCTTTTGACCCATACCGGCGGTCTGCCGCAAGATGGTGTGATTCCGGAAGGTTCCCGGGATGAAGAGACAATCGCAGAGAATGTACTGAAGATTGTGCCGACTCTGCCAATTGCCACTCTTCCGGAGGAGGGCGTGTCAAAATACGCCAACGTGGGCTTTGTCATCGCAGGCTATATGGCGTCGCGGATAACCGGAAAGCCTCTGTCCCAGCTTCTGGACGAATATGTACTCAAACCGCTGGGTATGAACCAGACCACTCTGGACTTCTATAAGGCAGCTACATGGCCTTTCAGCCAGCCGCACGAGCAGCTTCCGGAGGGCGGTTTCGAAGTGATTCACTATCAGAGAATCAACACCTACTTCCATGCAGGTGGCGGACTCTATTCCTCTGCTCCCGATATCTGCAAGCTGGCCCGGTTCCTGCTGAACCGCGGTGTCAGTGATGCCGGAGAGCGTCTGCTGAAGGAAGAAACCATCGACAATATGTTTACGAAACATACTATAAAGGACATCAATCCGGGTGACTATTACGGCCTGGGAATTCACATCCATGCCATGGGAGACCGGTTTATATACGGACACACCGGCAATTACCATCCGTATAACACCTCCGTTTTCGCGGATCCGAAGACCGGTCTGGGTGTGGTGACGCTGATGAACTCTGATGCATCGCAGATGCGGTTTACCGTGCCGGAAATGATTTTGATGGATTGCTAAAAATAAAGGGAGAAAGAGCAATGAAAGATACGCATTTTATTGGAAGTGCTTGTCATGAAATAAACGGAATACTTCCGCCGAAAGGACCTCGTTTTCAGTACTTTCAGGATTGTTCACCGAAACAGGTAAAACATGCAGTAAAAACCTTTGTCTGTGATCCAGCAGTGGGCGAGGACGATTTATACGTTAAACTGATGGATACATCCGGTATTCTGCGTACCGGTAAAAAAGGATTTGTAATCTCAACGCATAAGTTTTACAGTGACCGATTTATTGGAAGACCGGTTTCGTTTGACAGCCTGGACTCTGTAGAACGTGAGGGGGAAACTCTGATCTTTATTATGTCGGATGGAAGCCGCAGAAGTGAAAACTGCGGAGAATATGCCCGCTATATCGAATGTGTTTTCCGTTATGGTCTGGCATGGGATCTGCTTGACTACGCAACATACAAATTAAAAGATGAGACTGCAATGAAAAGATATATGCAGCTTCGTGAGTGGATTATGGAGTATGCAGAAATGAACTGCAGCTGGACGGAATTCGCGGAAAATAAAAACAATGAAATACGGACAGTATTTGAGTCTGTCAAAGCAGAGGCTGAAAAGGGTGTTTACACCCAGACATGCAGGCTGTGCAATGAGTTTGATGACTGCTTTGCTGATGATGAGGAACGGTACCACTGGAACCGTATGGCATTGACGCAATGGATTGACGATGCGAGTATGGAACCTGATTTTAAAATTCTGGACCGTCTGGTGAGCTGTGCACGCAGAGCCGGAGATTATACGCAGGAGTTCATCTATGGAAATATGCTGATGCAGTATTTTGGCGTCAAGGGCTATAAACGTTTCCATGAAGAAGACATCAACCGTTCCTACGGGCTGCTGTGTGAGGCGGCTGACAGAGCGGATGAAGATGGAGACTTTGCTGCAGAAGTAAAGAATACATATCTTGTACGGGTGTTTGGATTCAGAAGATGGCCGAATATCGAGATCAGCAACTGTAATGAGCGCGACTATCCACGTGACGCATTCTGCCGTAGCTATGAAACACGGGATCCTGAGCTGGTGCACAGATTCAGGGAACTGGAGTCAGCCCCGTTCATGGACGAAACATTGGAATTCTATCATGAAAAGGCGGAAGAAGGCAATGCATACGCCATGTTCATGCTCAGCGAAAATTCAATCGAAGAGGAAGATATCATAAAATATCTTAAAAAAGCAGCGGAAATGGATTATCCACCGGCTCTCTATGAATACGGCCGTCGTATGGCAAGTGAAGATCCTGAGGTATGTGACATGCAGGATAAGGATACCGGGCATATGCTGATGGAACGTGCAGCAGCCAGATGCTGGGGGGAAGCGGCATATAATCTGATCGAGCCTGTTCAGAAGGGTGAAATCACTGGCCTTACCCTGGAGAAACTGATGGAATACGCAAGAGATGGCGCAATACGGAGCGATTACAATGCCGCAGCTGCACGTGCAGTCATTGCACAAATTCAGGATGAAGAGTATTACTTTGGATATTTTGAAGAGGCAGCCAAAATGGGACATGTGGAATCGGCAGAACTCCTCGCTCAGGCATACGGTGAAGAAGAGAAGTATGAAGAGGAATTCAAGTGGAATGAAATTGCTGTTCGAAACTGCAGCCGCCAGAAAGCACTGATCGATTCTGAGGTCGCTGCCAGTGTGATTGCCGCACTGGCTAACGGAAGGGGTACGGCAAAGGACGAATATCAGGCATTCCGAAAAGTCATTGAATTTCTGAGTTATGAATACAATTATCATAACGGGGAGATGCTGGAGTATTTCGAACAGTGTGATCCGGAAATCAGGGAACTGCTTAACCATATGGCGCAGCTGACCAGAGACGGAGATGCTGTGGCTTCTGACCTGTGGGCAGAGTTCGAAACAGTCTGCAGCGGTCCGGCAGTGGAATCTCCACGTACATTAGAGGATTATCTTGCATAAGAAATAAAAGGCTGTGATGCGTGAATCACAGCCTTTTTCATAGGGTTTCGTATTTATTCTGTTCTGATTGTCACGGATGTCATTACTGGCTGCGCATCCCTGGCGATAGAACCGTTGCTGTCAGTCGGCTGAGCAGCAGCGCAGACAGCATCTACCACATCCATGCCCTCGGTTACAGTACCGAAGGCTGCATAGCCGCCGTCCAGGTGCGGTGCATCTTCATGACAGATGAAGAACTGGCTGCTTGCGCTGTCCTTTGCCTTGGAACGTGCCATGGACACGACACCTCTGGTGTGAGACAGAGGGTTCTCAATGCCGTTGGACTTGAACTCGCCTACAATCTTATTTTCGGAACCGCCGGTACCGTTGCCCTTTGGGTCACCGCCCTGCATCATGAATCCTGCGATGATGCGGTGGAACGTCAGACCGTCATAGAAGCCGCTTTCTGCCAGCTCCACAAAATTCGCACAAGTTACAGGAGCCACAGCCTGATCCAGCTGAATGGTAATCTTGCCGTAGTCCGCGATTTCAATATCCGCAAAATATGTCAGGCTCTCATCCAGTGCTGCAGGTGTATATGTGCCGGAGCTGCTTCCGCCGCCGGAACCACCGGAGTTGTTGGCGGAGGCACTGGTAAATACCATGCCGCAGCCGGACAGACCTGCCAGCAGGGTCAGAGCCAGAACCAGACAAGTAATTTTCTTTACATTTCTTTTCATGAATCCTGTTTATCCTTTCGATACATATAAAAAATACTCCCTATAGCATACAACAGAATGCGGAATTTGTAAAACGGAAGTTTCGTTTGACTGCGGTTATCATATATGATAATGTGAAAGTGACAACTACCATCCCATATTTGACATTTATAAAATCTGGGACGGGTCAGTTGGAGTAGTGATATCGATTTTACGAAGGTATAGTGGCATTTACGACGAAAACTGTGTTATTTCGACTTTATTCGACAGAAGAATCGATGAAAACTGTATTGTTTTTATGGAATTTGACCAATCCATAGAGCATCGATGCATCCTGAATTTTCAAAAACGCTGATTTGAGATGAAAAATCAGAATTGATGTTGTAAAATAGGAGGGACAATATGAATATAAAACATATTGCTGCTGCAGTCATCATTCTGGCGGCCTGCCTGTGGCTGGTTCCTGGGATTCCGCTTGTGGATGCAGATATATCTGCAAACAAATTGACGGTCCTTCATAATGAAATGGGTCTGAAGCAGACAGCGGATCATTCTGTGGAAACGTATATAGAACCGCTTAAGTATACGTTTACAGATGAGGATCAGGAGTTTCAGCAGATTCTGGACATTCTCCAGCAAAACACCTGCCGCAGAACGCTCCGGGGCCTCCTGGGGGTATCGATGCTTGGTGGTGACAGCAGCACAAGCGAATACTCGATTTACATCGCAATATACGATGAAGAGGGCTTAATCACCAATATCCTCTGTGATGGGGAAGGCGGCGTACTGAGGGACCGTGCATACCGCATGAACCGAAAGGTACAGCAGGCCATGATGGAAGAACTGCGGACAATTTATCAGCCATAAGAATAAAAAATCCTGTCACTGCAGGCTTTACAGCCCTGCATCCGACAGGATTTCGTTTATTTTGTTCAGTAAGCCGTCCATGCTGTGGGCACGGCTGCGGGCGCAGGCCTTGGCGTTTTCTCCGCAAAGCAGGCATTTCCGCGGCCCAGCTCCAAGCTGGCTTCTGCTGATGCTCCGGATGTCGGTCAGGCTGTAATGGCCCTTTTCATCAGGTACAGCACCATCGTTTATTACCAATACATCCATATCGAAGAGCCGGCCAAGGGCATCGGCTTCCTCTGCGGCTACAGCCGCTTTTTTGATTGTCATGGGATCTCCGTTTACAACCAGATATCCTTCCGGTCCTGTAATGAGCGGTCGGAATTCTTCGTAAAGAATTGCCTCGGAATCGAGCATCGCCTTTAGACGATGAATCCCTGTTTCCAATGCTCTGCGGTATTCCGGGCGGTCTTTCACCGGGCCGGGAATGTTCAGGGTCATGGAGACCAGCGTGTGTCCTGGATACTGTTCCAGCAGCTCTTTCTGGTGGTTCACACGGTTTTCACGGGAGTCCAGCAGGTCCATGAGTGTCAGTTCTCTGGGCGTATCAGTCATGAAAAACCTCCGCCTTCATATATTCCAGGCTGGTTTCAGGAAGGAGCTTTGCCAGTTCTGCCAGAACCTCTTCGGAAGGACGATTCAGGTTTTCACCAAGAAGACCACGGACGCGGGATGCACTCACCGGTGCACCGTCCTTTTCCAGACGGTCCAGTTCGGTTACTTCGATGCCGGCTCTTGGCAGGCGTTCCTTCAGGGTTTCATTGTATACTGCAGTGACTGCAGACAAAGGTTCTGTACCCAGGAATCTGCGTTTCACACCAAGAGCTGGCGCGATGTGACGGCAGAAAATCTCTGCATCGATGGCAGTATGCGCCTTTGCCAGGTTTTCTTCCCTGGTGAAGTAACTTGGGAAGGTGAGGGAGGATACGGCATAACGGCCTCCGGAAATCACCACCACATTCTCCAGATCAGCCACGCCGCGGCGTACCATTTCGAAGCGGTCCCTGAAGGAGAACAGGGACTTGTCTTCCTCTACTACCAGCAGATAGACGATATCACTGGCGGCAGATGCCTGTTCCACCAGATAACGGTGGCCGCGTGTAAATGGATTGCAGTTCATGACCAGTGCGGTTACTGCAGCCGGTACTGTGCCCCCGTGAGCGGCCATAAACGCCGATTCTGCCTGTTTTGCGGTGTGACGCAGGGAGTCAGTATACTGCTCGATGCCGCCGGTACCCCATTCCAGCAGGGCAGCATAAGGGCGGGCAGATGCCACGAGACGAAGGCCAAGACCCTGGAACTGGACTGCTTTGTCCGGCTTGGTGAAAAGATGGAGGCTGGAAAGCCCTCTTTCTGATGCCACACCGATGAGGTGGGTCAGCAGCTTGCCCATCAGGTCTTCTCCCTGGTGTGCAGGGTCCACGGCAACGGCCTGAATCATGTCACCCTTCAGGCTTCCGGTGGCTGCAAGGTCGCCATTGTCTGTATAGATTCCTGCGGTATATTCCACGCCAGTTGGCATGGAAAGGCCGCATTTTTCCAGCAGCGGCACTACTTTTGAAATTTCAGTCTGTTCTGTGTAATACATAAGCCTTATTCCAGTCTTAGATACAATTTCGGGGAGATTGAAAAAATCTCCCCGGTTTTGTTGAATGAAAAGTTATAAACCTACTTTACAGCGTAGATCTGATCCAGCAGGGTTGCATCGCGGTACAGTACGTTTGCAACTACCTTATCAGTGTGATGAGGTTTGCGAGGAGTACCGTTGAGCTTTTCAGCCATTTCCTTCAGCTCGTGGATGTCCCATACAGGCAGGTTTGCGTCTCTGAAACGTTCTGCCAGTTCAGGTCTCAGCGGGTTCACTGCGATACCGCGCTGCGTTACCAGTACGTCTACCGTATGGCCAGGAGTGGACTTGCATAATACCTTATCCACTACGATTGGCAGTCTTGCTCTGGACAGAGGTGCTACGATCATGGACATGTTAGCACCGGCTGCTGTGTCGGAGTGACCGCCGGAACCGCCCATGATGTAACCGTTGGAGTCAGTGTGTACATTTACATTGAAATCGGTGTCGATTTCAGTTGCACCCAGGATTACTACGTCCAGGCTGTCTACAGCACTGCTCTTTGCAGTTGGGCTTGCGTAGTGAGCTGCGGTAACTTCCATGTGGTACGGATTGGTACGGATGGATTCTACTGCGCCCAGGTCGAAGCACTGTACGTCATACAGAGCCTTGAAGCAGCCGCTCTGCAGCATGTCTACCATGTAGGAAGTGATGCCGCCCAGGCCGTAGCTGCCCTTAACACCCTTGCGGATCATGATGTCCTTCAGGTACTTGGCTGCTGCCAGGGATGCACCGCCTGCACCGGTCTGGAAGGAGAAGCCGTCTTTCAGCAGGCCGGAAGCATCGATGGCACGTGCCGCATAGTCAGCGATAACCAGACCAACAGGGTCCTTGGTGATCTTGGTGGTACCGGAAACGATACCGGAAGGTTCACCAATCTTATCTACAACTACAACGTAGTCGATGTAGTTTTCTGCGATGGAGTAGTCTACCAGAGGGTAGTCTACCAGGTTGTCTGTGATTACGACAGACTTGGTTGCATACATTGCATCCGCAAAAGCATAGCCCAGGGAGCCGCATGCGGACTTACCGATTTTGCCGGTGCAGTTACCCATGCAGTCAGCAGTAGGTGCTGCGATGAAGGCTACGTCGATAGGGGATGCACCGCGGATGATGTCGCTTGGACGTCCGCCGTGGGTACGGAAGGTTACAGGCTTATCCATGATACCTTCGGATACAGCGCGGCCAACCACGCCGCCCATGTAGTCGGTTTCGATACCGGTTACTACACCGTCACGGATGTATTCGATGAAAGGTGCGTGAGTGTCGAATACGGAGCTGATGTTAACGTTCAGATCCTTGATACCCATTTCGCAGATGGCATCCAGCACCATAACAGCAACCATGTCGCCGTTACGCAGGTGATGGTGGAAGGAGATAGTCATACCGTCCTTCAGGCCGGCCAGCTGAATGGCTTCTTTAATGCTTTTAACCAGTTTGCTCATACTATCTTTCTCCCTTCTGGCTGTCCGCAGGGCGGTACATGCCGATTGCTTCTGCAGCTTCCAGCACCTGACGTGCACGGGCTACGATCGGTGCGTCAATCATCTTGCCGCGCAGGGAAACTACGCCCTTACCTTCAGCCTTAGCCTTTTCGATGCAGTCGAATACGTCCAGTGCGTACTGAACTTCTGCTTCGGTCGGGCTGAATACTTCATTGATGAATGGAATGTGACGAGGGGAGATGGAGGATTTACCGGTGAAGCCCAGGCTCTTTGCGAACTTGGCATCTTCGATCAGACCTTCATAGTCTTCCACGTCAGTCCATGGTGTGTCGTAAACATCTACGCCTGCAGCTCTTGCAGCCAGAACCATTCGGCAGCGTGCGTAGAAGATTTCAGTACCTTCCTTGGTACGCTTGCAGCGCATGTCAGCGGTGAAGTCTTCGCCGCCCAGGAAGATTGCAGCGACTCTTGGGTCTGCGGAAGCGATTTCAAAAGCTCTTTCCACGCCCAGTGCAGTTTCGATCAGCGGAATCATCTTTACGCTGCCCGCTTCGATGCCGTACTTTTCTTCCATCTGACCGATGTAAGCGGAGATGGTACGTACGTAGTCGCCGCTGTCAACCTTGGTAGGCATGATCATGTCAGGCTTTACCTTAATGATTTCTTCCAGGTCCTTCTGCCAGTATGGGCTGTCGATTGGATTGATACGAACGATCACTTCGCGGGTATAACCCCGGGATGTGATGGCATTTCTTACGAGGATTCTCGCAGAGTCCTTTTCAGTAGGTGCTACAGCGTCTTCCAGGTCCAGGATGATGGCATCGGAACCCAGGAAGTCAGCATTCAGCAGGATGTTAGGGCTGTTGCCCGGTAAGAACAGCATACTTCTTCTCATGACTACGCTTCTCCTTTCCCGCGGCATACAGCAGTTTCCACTCTGGATCTGATGGTGCAGTCTACGGCGCCTCTGTCGCTGACAGTCAGTACAGCGTCTTCTACGCCCAGGCCGGCCAGAGTTTCGCGGATCACCGCTTCGATTTCAGGACCGAACTGCTGCATTACTACAGAAGTCAGATTCAGCGCGATGCCGCTGCCGGCTTCAGCCGGTGCGATTTCAACGTAAATGTCGCTGGATTCCAGTGTTCCAGCATGCGCTTTCTGTTTAATCATTGTGATTGCCTCTCTTTATCATATAAAGCATTGCCGAGAATGCCAGCAGGTCTGCTGAGCCTCCCGGGCTTAAATTTCGGGTTATAAATTCTCCGTCCAGTCTGCGGACTTCATTAAGGTCCAGGTTTGCCGGACCTTCTGCAGTCAGCCGCCGTGCCTCTTTCTGCGCAAAATCCATCCCTTCAGCGCCCCCCCTGTGTACCAGGTTGCTGTCTTCTGTGGATGCCATGATGGCAAGCAGGGCATAGACCATCGCAGTTTTTTCGCTGCGGCCTGCTTCCAGAGCTTCTTCCAGGGCCGTAAGACCGATGGAAAAGGCCGTATCAAAACCACTCAGAGCTTCCTTTCGGATGCCTCCGGTGCCGCAGGTTTCCCGGGCTTTCAGGCCGTGGGTCCCCGATGCGGTGTCAGTTTCGAGAAGTGCAGAAGCGATTTTTCTGCAGTTTTCCTGCAGATCTTCCAGACTGTCAAACCCCATGGCTGACGCACCGCAAAGTATGCCGATGCTGAAAACAGCACCCTTATGGGTGTTGATGCCTTCCGTGGCTTCGTACATTCTGCGTTCTGCTTCCAGGCCCGCCAGACGGAGCTGAGAAGCCAGAACAGGGATGTTTTGCGGAGAAACCGATCCGGCCTCTGCACACTGCAGAAAACTGTCATGAAGCGCGCAGGCACTTCTTTCGAAGAGGGCCAGGTCCATGTCGGTGTGAGCACCGTTATTATTTTCGTCCACCAGGCCGGGTTTCGGTGTGGCATGAACTTCCATGAGCAGGGCAGAAACCGCCAGTCTGGCGATGGAAGCCGGAGAATAAGCGAAAGACGCGGAAGAGATGAACTCTCCCCGCGCCATATCTTTTAGAGTGAATTGACTCATGCAGTGAGATTACTTAGCCTGCATGCAAGCCAGGATTCTCTGCATTTCGTTGTAAACGATCATGATACCTTCGTCTACGCCCATACCTGGCTTAGCCAGAATCTGTACAGGCTGAGTAGCCATAGCTACGTTTACGCAAACCTGTGCGGAACGGTCAGTTTCGTTGCAGGTACCGCCCTGGTAAGCGCCGATACCCTTTTCCTTACAGTAGATAACTGCTTCAGCAGTGTTGTTGATACCACCCAGGTCAGGAGTCTTGATCTGTACCATGTGACCAGCCTTGTTGTCTGCGAAGTACTTGATGTCTTCCAGAGTGTTACACCATTCGTCAGCAACCAGTTCAACGTCGATGCCTCTTTCGTCAACCAGCTTAGTCAGTGCAGCCAGAGCCTGCATCTGAGCTTCTCTTTCTTCAGCGTCCATAGGACCTTCGATTCTCAGCTTGTAAGGCTTAGCAGCTTCAACCATTCTTTCCAGAGCGTTAGCCATAGCTTCGTAGTTGTTTACGCCGTATGCCATACCCATGGTACCGTATACGTCGATGTGCAGAACTGGCTTGTAATCTTCGGATGGAGCCAGTTCCTGAATTCTTGCGGACAGCCACTTGATGTATTCAACCAGGATTTCACAATCCTTACCCAGCTTGGTTTCAACGTTGTTGATCAGAGCGTGAGGCAGAACGTCTGCAGCCTTCATGATCATCTTGTCAGCGTTGTCGTATCTGCTGTCACCGGACTGAGTGAAGATAGGAATTTCTCTGTATTCTGGAGTCAGACCGTATTCGTCAGCGATTACTTCGCACATCATCTTGTGGTTAGCCTTAGCTACAGCGTCCAGAATAGCCTG
Organism: Bacillota bacterium; assembly: GCA_017556505.1. Lineage (GTDB taxonomy): Bacteria > Bacillota > Clostridia > Peptostreptococcales > Anaerovoracaceae > RGIG7179. Next base: position 28,710 of record JAFYNS010000096.1, read on the forward strand.
GGAAACACCGTAACGGATAGCAGTGTGCAGTCTCTTGCCTTCTACTTCGATTGCTTCCATGTTTGCGCACATTTCTCTGAAGGAAGTGATGTCCTTGCCAACCAGAGTTGGAGCAACGTGTTCTTCGATTACTGGGATGAAGTCCTTAGCCAGGAACAGAGGGTCTCTGCCACCTGCACCGGAGTACTGTACAGCTGCGCAGTCACCGTATGCAACCTGACCGTCTTCCAGAACCAGCATTACGGAGATAGCTTCACCAGCCTGACGAACTGCAGTAAAACCAGCAGTTACAGGTTCGCCAACATATGCGGAACCGTTGGACTTAGCGCCACCCTTGATTGCTCTCTGGTCGTCGAAGAAGAAACCTGTTCTGCCCGTGGAGCAGATAACTTTTGTAATTTTCATTTTCTTTTTTCCTCCATTTAAACCCGTTGTGGTGCTGCACGCGTTTGTCCTCGGCGCCTGAGACGCCTGTGGAATCACTTGCGCAGCACACATCGGGTATATATTCAGTAAAATAATAATCTAAGTTTGTTGTATGTTTTGTTTGTCAGCCCTTGAATCGGCTTGCGTGGTCTGCCTGAGTGTTTCCGCAGACCTCCGGTGGAGGACTAACGAAGGAGACTACCGCAAGTCGATTACCAAGGTCTGCCAACCAGTCTGCCCTTGGAGATTGCGTATACGTCGTCGATTACCATCTGGAAGGAAGCCTGTCTCTTTTCAGCCTGAGCTCTTTCTTCGATCTTTGCACGGTTGAAGTCCTTCAGAGCCTTAGTCAGTGGCAGACCAGCTGGTTCCAGAATACGGATAGCACCGTTGTTGTCTCTTGCTGGCAGCATCTTGCCTGCGTTGAACTTGGAAGGTGCGAATGGGATATCGATAACGCCAGCCTGGAATGCTCTTACAACACCCTGAGCCAGGTCGCCGTTGCCCAGTTCGAAGCACTTGTCTACGATGCATCTTGTTTCAGCAGAGATGATCATGATTTCTTCCAGAACCTGAGAAGTGTTGGACAGTTCCTGGTCACCCAGCATGTTGATGATCTGCTTAGTACAACGCAGACCTTCAGCGTTCGCTTCCTTAGTAGGTACGCCCATAGCTTCGTGAGGAGTCTTTACGATAACCTTAGTTGCCTTGGACAGAGCTGCGATAGTGGAACCCCAGGAAATTACGGAGAATGCCTTAGCTTCGTCCTGAGGGAAGCCACCCATCCACTGGTGCAGAACGGTAGTAACTTCTACATCGCTGTAACCATACTTGTGCAGGTATTCTTCAGTCAGGGATGCCAGGGATCTGATTGCAGCTACGTCCTGGATCAGGTTACCGCACTGGCCGTAACCTACAGTTACGTTCTTAACACCCTGTTCAGCAGCCAGCAGAGATTCGATGATCGCTACGGAGTGGGAGATACAAGGTGGAACCAGAGTACCGGTCAGCGGACCGTATGGTTCTCTGTTGATGCTTACGCCAGCTTCTTCGTAGATACCGGTCAGACGGTCGCAGTACTGCCAGTCACGGATAGTCTTTTCCAGCTGTACATTCTTAGCATAAGGAATATTGTAGGAGATACCGCCGCCTTCGTAGGAAGTGAAACCACCAGCGTAGGAGATTTCAGTCAGCAGTCTCGCGTCAGGTGTACCGTGACGGATCTGAACTGGAGTGTTCAGGCTGTTAATGATGTCACGGCAAGCGTCTACACCGTGGTTAACTACAGGCAGACCGTTCAGCATGGACTTGCATTCACGAACGGATTCCTGAATACCAACTTCAGCTTCCTTATATCTGTTCTGTCTTGTGTAAGAGTCGATAGTAGTAGGCAGCAGGTCAGCTTCACCCTTGTCCTGCAGGAATGTCAGCAGGTCGATGTGATCCTTAACCAGAGCAACACCGGCACGAGGCTGTACCAGAGTCTTGCCTTCAGCCTTTGCCTTCAGCAGCTTCTTACCGAAGTTCTTGTGTTCAGGCAGGTTCTTGTGGAATTCTACTGCTGCGTCGAAATCTACTGCAGCACCTGTTGGCCACTGAGTCAGAATTTCTTTCTGCAGGCCATAAAAATCGTCATTTGTAAGTTTTTTATTGAGCAGTTCCATAGGATATTAACTCCTTTTTCATAATCTTTAATGCAATGTCAGGCTCATACTGGCTCAGAAGGCCCATGGCTGACAAAATGTATTCTTTATCTACCAGCACGTCCGCGTTCCGTGGTTTCAGGGATGCGGCTTCGGCCAGGTTGTACAGGGCGTGAGAAGCGATATCTCTCACGTCTTCCGGTTCGCCGTGGATCAGTGATCCGCCGGTGATGATGATCTTATCCACACGGGACAGGTCCTTACCGGACTGTACCCAGGCTTCACCCATCGGAGTGTAGACTTTTTCTACGGTTCCTGCGTGGCGGGTGAGACCGGTTTTCACGGCCATGGAGGCCAGTGCCTTATCAAAGGCTTTCAGTTCATCCGTATCCGGCATGGTGCTGGTGTCTTCCGTAATCAGGTCGAGCAGTTCCCAGCATCTGTCTTCATCCAGTCCGGAGAGGAGACTGATACGTTTCATTCCCGCAGCTTCCACGATGCCGGCTGCGCTGTAGCGCATACCGATGTCGCCTTCTACGGTTCTCTTTGCAAAAGGTTCAGGCAGGCCCTTCAGTACAGTTCCTGCACGGTCCGGTGCTCCGTCTGTCATGGAGTAAAGGTCGGTAGTTGCACCGCCTACGTCCACGGCAACCAGTTCGCCGAGACCCTTCTGCTCTTCGGTACCCTTTGACAGCAGCTCCATAGCAGCCAGAACGGCAGCCGGAGTCGGCATCATGATACCGGAAATCAGCTGGCTGGCCTGGGATAATCCCTTGGCCTTGATGATGCGGTCCAGGAAGAGTTCACGGATTTTGCTCTGCGCCGGTTCGATGTTCAGTTCATTAAACCGCGGCATTACGTTTTCCGTAATCATAACCTGTTTACCGGACTCTTCCAGAATCTTCTGGCAGGTACGCACTGCTGCGCGGTTGCCTGCAATCAGTACAGGGAAGTCGGCGTCAATGCCTGCTACTACCTGTGCGTTCTGGATGATGTTGTCTTTGTTTCCGCCGTCAGTACCACCAGTCAGGAGGAAAATATCCGGCTTGATCGCCGCGATTTCTTCTGCATCGTCGTCGGTCAGTTCGTAGGAGTAGGTTTTCATAACCTTGGCTCCGGCACCCAGTGCCGCCTGACGTGCTGCTTCTGCAGTCAGTTCAGGAACCAGACCGCTGGCAATCATTCTCAGACCGCCGGCTGCACTGGAGCAGGCATATTTTGCTGCGTAGTCCAGTTCGCCGCCCAGCTTCTCATGAAGCTTCTTCAGAGCGTTTTCCAGTCCGTCATTGATGTCTGTCTGAATGGTAGTATAGCTGGCAGCTGTACCGAGAAGTTTGCCTTCTTCCAGATCTACTGCGGTGACCTTGGTGTTGGTACTGCCGAAGTCAATCATCAGAATGGGTTTCATCGGATTCACCAGCCTTTATTACAGATTGAAGTCTTCCTTCAGGCAAGCGATAGTTTCTTCTGGTGCAGTACCAGGACCGAATACTCTGTCGTAGCCCATCTTCTTGAATCTAACTTCTACTTCATCGAAAGGCTGCTTGCCTACTACGATGTTGCCGCCAACGTACAGCAGGATGTCCTTCAGGCCTGCTTCGTTGCACTTGTCTCTCAGACCTCTGCAGTCCAGTTCGCCATGGCCGTACAGGGAAGATACCATGATAGCGTCTGCGGCTGTTTCAGTTGCAGCTGCGATGAATTCTTCCTGAGAAACCATTACGCCCAGGTTTGTTACTTCGAAGCCTGCATCAGTAAATGCATGGTCCAGAATCTGGATACCAACTGCGTGTACATCGGCGCCAATTACACCGATGACTAACTTTTTCTTGTTTTCCATTGATTGTTACCTCACTGCGCACTTATCCATATTAAGTGATAATGTATTATATCTATTATATTATATTGTTCTATCTCAATCGTCAACCCTTGATTTTTGTCGAATTGTTCTAAAAAAGTTTTTCTTCTGTTTGAAATGGGTCGGGGGATGTGCTATGATGGCGTAAAAGGAGGGGGATTCCATGGAAAAACTGGAAAAGATGATAACGGAGATGGCTGAAGCATCTGGTGAGAATGTATCGGTGCTCATAAAGGAGCTGGGAGGCTCAGGCCGTCAGGCTGCATACGACAGCGGTGCGAAGATGCCGTCTGCCTCTACTATAAAAGTGCCCATCATGCTGGCGGCCCTGGAGAAAGTAAGAACCGGGGATCTGCGTCTGGATGAAAAGATTTATGTGGGTGAGGAACTGATTCTGGAGGGGGCAGAGGCTTTCGAGAATGGTCCGGGGGAATTTTCACTCCATGAACTGGTTGCCTGGATGATTATTACTTCCGATAATACTGCTACCAATACCCTGATAAATCTTCTGGGCATGGAGTACATAAACGGATATATGAGAGAGACTCTGCAGGTGAAGACAACGGTGCTGCAGCGGTGCATGCTGGATAAGGATGCAGTGGCGCGGGGGCTGGATAATTACATTACCCATGATGATCTGTCGGTCATGTTCGAAAAACTCTATGGGGGTGAAATCCTCACGGAAGATTTGCGGCGGACTGCACTGGATATTTTGTACAGTCAGCGCCATCAGGATCAGGTGCTGCGTTACATCTGGGAACCGGTCAGGTATGCACATAAAACCGGCTCACTTACCGGCCTGAATCATGATGCCGGAGTAATACATATAAATGTAGGAAAATTTTATATCGGCGTATCTGTTTACGATTCGCCAAACAAAAGGGGCAACCGTCAGCTGTCCGGAAACATAGGACGGCTGGTGTACGATTATCTGCATCAGATTGACAAGGGCTGAGAGAACAGGGTATACTTTTGAGTAGCAAACCACAGCTCAGGGAGAAAAACTATGTATAAACAAAGGATTGCCAGAGCATTTGCCGGACTGCCTCAGGCAGACAGACTGAACCGGCAGATTCTGGACTATATTATCAACAATAACAGTGCCATGACCTACATGGGCTCTGAAAAATTCTGCTACGAATGCGACTGCACCGACTATCAGCTGGAAGAATTTATCCGCGTGGCCGGTTTCCATGATTATAGTGAAATGAAGGCATTTGTGGGGCAGGTTATCAATTCAGCGGACAGTGAAACCAATTACGATTCCTCCATGGAAAACATGGTGGAACGGGTAGTGGAGAATCTGGTCAGCATTGAAATGGGGAACATGCTGGATTTCAAGCAGAATGTGGACCGCAAGAACGTACTGCGCCTGGTGCAGGATATCATCAGTGCACCGGAAGTGATCATTCTGGGGACCAGAGCTTCCGAACCGGTGATTTCCTACGCAGTATATATTCTGAACAAAATCGGTGTGCGCGCCACTAAGCTGGACTCGGTAAACACCAACTATTTTGATCATATTAATAACATTGACCGGTCTGCCATGGTGATTGCGGTAGGCTTTGCGCGGTACCCGAAAGCAACAGTGGTGGCTGTTAACAATCTGAAGCGGAAAGGTTTCAAGATTGCCTCCATTACCGACTTCGTCAGATCACCGCTGGTGAATCTTTCTGAGTACTCCATCATTGTGAAATCCAGTTCCAGAGAGTTCACCGACTCCTACACATCCGCTATGCTGCTTCTGAATCTGATTGTGGTAATCATTCAGAAGTGTAACGGTGAGTTTGTGGAAAAGAAGCTGAAGGAATATGACGAAAATGCATTCTGCATGGACTATTATATTTAAAGAGGGAACGTCATGTATATAGATAAGTTATGCCGCGAAAAAGACGGATATCTGGAATTTGCCGGGGACCGCATCGACTGCCAGTTCGAAAACATTCTGACATGCAACCCGTCCATGATGGAACAGCTTGAACGGATCCGTAAAATCGCCGGCTCGGATGCTTCTGTTATCATTTTCGGTGAAACCGGAACCGGCAAAGAACTCTATGCGGAATATATTCACCAGATGAGCAGCCGGTGCCATAAACGGTATATAAAAATCAATTGTGCCACTATTTCGGAAAGTCTCTTTGAATCGGAGATGTTCGGCTATATGCCGGGCTCTTTCACCGGAGCACTGAAAAACGGGAAACAGGGGATTTTTGAAATTGCCAACGGCGGTACTGTATTTCTGGATGAGATTTCAGAAATGAGCATGAGTATCCAGTCCAAATTTCTGCGCGCTATCCAGGAAAAAAGTTTCGTAAAAGTGGGAAGCGGAACGGAAACTGCGGTGGATTTGCGCTTCGTTGCGGCTTCCAACCGGGAACTGGAAGGAATGATTGAAGATGGCTCCTTCCGTGAAGATCTTTACTATCGTCTGAACGTAATTCCAATCCGCCTCCTGCCGCTGCGGGAGCGCAAAGAAGATATTGTTCTGCTGACTCTGTCCTTTACAGAACAGTTCAACCGCGCATACGGACTGAACCGCAAGGTGACCCGAAAGCTGATGGAATCCTTCCTGGAATACGACTGGCCAGGGAATGTCCGTGAACTGAAAAATGCGGTGGAACGAGCCGTGCTGCTGAATTCCGGCGATCTGCTGACCCATGTTGATTTGCGCCACAGCAGTCAGCCCAGGATCGTGAACACAGCCGGAGACAGGGACATCGGAAAGGCGGATTTTGCAGAGGAAATTTTCGATTCCGGAAAATCTCTGAAGGAAATGGTCAGCGAATATGAAAAACATCTGATTGAAAAATACATAGAAAAGTACGGCAGCCTGCGTAAGGCTGCGAAGGCACTGCAGACGTCACCTGCGTCTTTATCCCGCAAAATGTCCGGTTCCGGCGACGGCGGAGAAGAATAAGTGTGCTGATGCGCGTTACTGATCTGAAACACCGCGGAACACTGCGGTGTTTCTTTTTTGAAACGTATATGTTCCAGAAGAAGAACGTTTCGTTTTTGGAACGGTACGCATGGGGAAAAGAATGTTGAAAAACAGCGATTCTCCCCCTTGGCACAGTAATTGCTATAATGTACTGTATCATAACTATAATCATGAGGGCGTTGACCCTGAAAAACCTGGAGGTAATAAGAAATGAAAGTAAAAACTGTCGGTTTTCCGGTAATCCACAATTATCCTGGTGACATCCGTGAATTCACACCAAATCTGTTTAAGTATCTGGAAGCATTCAAGGACCTGGAGTTTTATCTGGAAAAAGGCTACGGTGAAAGATTAGGCTACACTGAAGCGGATTATCATGCTGTAAATTCCAGAGTGCACTTCGTATCAATGGAAGAAGCCTATCAGCAGGATTTTGTTACCATTCTGAAGATGCCTGAAATGAAAAATCTGGAACTGATGAGAGATGGCGCATCCCTGTTCACCATGATTCATTATGACACCAGACCTGCAGCAGTAGAACTGATTACCAGAAAGAATCTGCAGAGTTTTTCCATGGACTCCATCGTGGATGACTATAATATCAGAGCATTCGTAGACTATTTCGGAACTGCTCACTCTGGCTGCAAAACTGCTTTTGCAGAACTGAAGAGAACAAGAGAAGACTTCAATGATCCAAACAGAGAACCTTACAAGGCAGTGGTTATCGGTGCGGGCGGCGTAGGTCAGAACTGCGTGAAGTCCTTCGAAGTGCTGTCTGACCAGGAATTCCTGGGTACTGACTGCACAGGCGTTGTTACTACTGTACTGTCCAGAACCATTACAGGAAATGAAAAGGCTCTGGCTAAGATTTTCGCAGACTGTGACATTCTGGTTGACGCAAGTAAGCGTGTGGACTTCTCCAAGCATATTCTGACAAACAAGGTACTGGGTTACCTGCCTGAAAACGCGATTATCCTGGACCTGTCTGCAGACAGATACGTTGATACACAGCCGCCTCTGGTAAGAGCATTTGAAGGTACTGTAAAGGGTACTCCTTCTGAAATCATTCTTTATCCGGACAGTGCAGAATATGACAAGCTGCCTGCATGGGTAGACAGCACCAACAGAAGAACCGTAGTAAGCTGTGACGCATGGCCAAGCATCGACCCTCACAAGTCCATCGCATACTATGAAGTTCTGATGAAGAATTATCTGAACATCCTTCTGAACAAGGATCTGGACGAAATTTCCGTAGAAAGCCCTGATACCTTCGAAAGAGGCCTGGCAAGAGCAACTATGGGCTGGTTCCGGGAACACCAGAAATAAAAGGCTGAAAATATTGGAAATTCAAGGCTTGTGGGGGTATAACCGATAGGGCACACAGATTCATATAGTACAATGTGATGAATTGATGTAATTTTTTTGTCCGAATAATGTGTTTTTCGACGAAAAATGCTTTACAAACAAGCTTTGAGAGGAGTATAATATGAAAAGCACTATGAGTCTCTTTTAGTGCAATATTCTACTTTTACAGGAGGAAGAAAATGAATAAGAAGAGATTATTTGCAGTTTTAATGTGCGTTGCAATGATTGCTAGCCTGTTCACTGCTTGCGGCGGTTCTACTGCAGCTGATGATGCTGTTACCGTAACTATCGCAATGGCTGATGAATTCACTACAATCGACCCAATGGAAACATCTGCAGAAACAAACCAGATTGTACAGGACCTGATCTTCGACATGCTGACAGATACAGACCTGACCAAGATGGAAAATGCTGGCGAACTGCTGGAATCCTGGGAAATGGTTACTCCTAAGGAATGGAACTTCAAGCTGAAGGAAGGCATCATGTTCTCCGACGGTACTGAATGTAACACTGACGACGTATTCTTCACCTTCGAAAGAGGTAAGGAACACTCCGCAGCATCCGGCTACATCGCTAAGATGGAATCCTGGGAAAAGATCGACGACTACAACTTCAAGATCATCCTGGCTGGCGAAGGCGACGTAGACTTCAACTACACATTCGCTGCTAACCAGCTGTCCGTACTCTCCAAGGAAGCTTTCGAAACTATGCCTGAAGAAGAAGCTATTCTGGTAGGTACTGGTCTGTACAAGCTGGAAGAATTCGTTTCCGGCGACCACGTAACTCTGGTAAGATCTGAAACTTGTACTCTGTACGAACCAACAAACGTTGAAAAGATCGTCTTCAAGATGATGCCAGAAGCATCCTCCAGAATGATCGCTCTGGAAAACGGTGAAGTTGACATTATCATGTCCCCAGATGCAACTGACTATGCAAGACTGGAATCCACTGAAGGTCTGCAGCTGCTGAAGGAAACTGGTAGAACTCAGCACTTCATCTGCTTCAACCAGAAGAATGCTGACTCCATCGTAACCAACCCTACATTCCGTCTGGCTTGCGCATACGCAATCGATAAGGACGAAATGATTCTGGCTGCATGGGACGGTAACGCTCTGAAGTCCACTTCCGTACAGTGCCGTGACGTAGAATTCTACGCTGACCTGGAAGGTATCCCTTATGATCCTGAAAAGGCTAAGGAACTGTTCGAAGAATGTGGCGCTGTAGGCAAGACTATCTCCCTGGTAACTTCCGACGCTGCTCACAGAGTAAAGATGGCTGAAAACTTCCAGGCTCAGATGGCTGAATACGGTATCACCATCTCCTGCGAATTCATGCAGCAGGCTGCTCTGATGGAACTGTGTACTTCCGACGGTACTACTTCCGGTACTGAAATCATCATCATGTCCTGGACTCCAGGTAAGAACGGTGACTACATGTACAGAAATACTACTCACTCCACAGGCGGCAGAAACTATGCTCAGTTCGACGACCCTGAACTGGATGCTCTGATCGACAAGGCAGCAGCTTGCGAAGATAGGGTAGAAAGAGCTGAACTGTACAAGCAGTTACAGGAAACTCTGACTTACGAAGTAGTTGGCTGGATTCCTATCGCACAGCACGACATCTTCGTTGGTTCCAACACCAGAGTTGAAGGCGTATTACTGCACCCTGCACTGGTACACTCCTTCAAGTACATCAGCGTTGTTGAAGAATAATTTCGCACAAACCTGATTATTCAAAAGAAAACCAAAGTAGAAAATTAAACAGAATATGGGGCTCGGGGAAAACCCGGGCCCCATATTTGACAAGTGAAAGTTATTAGGAGGGACATTATGATCCGCTATATTGTAAAGCGTATTTTACTCTTGATTCCTGTCTTACTGGCTGTTTCCTTCGTAGTGTACTTCCTCATGGACCTGGCACCAGGGGATATTGTTTCTACAATCGCTCCTCAGGATGCTACTCCTGAACAGATTGAACAGTTAAGAGAAGAACTGAATCTGAATGGCACACTGATCGAAAGATATGGCCGTTATGTATGGGACTTATTACATGGTGACCTGGGCGATTCCTATACTCAGAAGCGTCCGGTAATGGAAATTTTCCTGGAACGTTTCCCTGCCACCTTTAAACTCGCACTTGCTTCCCAGTTAGTTGCTCTGGCAATCTCCCTGCCTCTGGGTATTCTGGCAGCGAGAAAGCGTGGTACTCTGATTGACGGTGCCTCCATGGTTACCGCTATGATTGGTGTATCCATGCCATCTTTCTGGTTAGCACTGTTATTATTAATCCTGTTCTCCGCTAAGTTAGGATGGCTGCCATCCGGTGGTGACGTTGGATTCGCAGCACTGATTCTGCCTGCAATCACAATGGGTACCAATAACGCAGGTTCTCTGACCCGTATTACAAGATCCGGTATGCTGGACGTACTGGGCCAGGATTATCTGAGAACTGCCAGAGCGAAGGGTGTTCCTGAAGGCACCGTTATTCGTAAGCACGCGCTGAAGAACGCACTGATTCCTATTATCACAATTTTCGGTTCCAACCTGGGTAATGCATTTGGTGGTGCCGTAGCAATCGAATCCGTATTCTCATGGCCTGGCGTAGGCAGACTGACTGTAGCTGCCGTAAACAGCCGTGACACAATTCTGGCTACCGGATGCATCATTATGTTCACCTTATTCTTAAACGTAACGCTCCTGGTAGTTGACATTGCTTACGCATTCGTTGACCCTCGTATCAAGGCGCAGTATAGCAAGTAGTGAGGTGAAGTGACATGACTAAGAAAAATACAACAACTGTTGACAATATGCAGGAATACAAGAAGAGAAGCATGTGGGCCGAAGTATGGCGTAACTACAGAAAGAACCCGAGTGCTATGATCGGTCTGATTGTCGTAATCCTGCTGGTTATCATTGCGATTGCTGCCCGTGTTGTTTATGACTTCAACACTGACATCGTAGCACAGAATCTGGAAGTACGTTTCCAGACTCCATCTCTGGAACATCCATTTGGTACTGACCATTACGGTCGTGACCAGTTCACCAGAGTTATGTATGGTGCAAGCTATTCCCTGCTGGTAGGTATTATTGCAGTAGCAATTTCCTGCGTAATCGGTAGTACCCTGGGTATGATTGCCGGTTACTACGGCGGTCTGGCTGAAACCGTTATCATGCGTACCTGTGACGTATTCGTAGGTATTCCATCCATTCTGCTGGGTGTAGCAATCATGTCTGCATTCGGTCAGAGTATCAGTGTACTGATGTGGGCGATCGGTCTGGTATACGTACCAATGTTTGCCCGTATTGCCCGTGCAGCTGTACTCCCTGTTCGTGACCAGGAATACATCGAAGCTGCAAGAGTAATCGGCGTAGGCGACCTGAGCATTATCTTCAAACATGTACTGCCAAACGCTCTGTCTCCAATTATCGTACAGACTACAATGGGTGTTGCAAACGCAATTCTGACTGCATCCAACCTGTCCTTCCTGGGCCTGGGTATTCCAGTACCTGCTCCGGAATGGGGTGCTATGCTGTCCGAAACACGTGCTTACATCCGTGACTATGGATTCTTAACTCTGTTCCCTGGTCTGGCAATCATGATTACCGTATTAGCCTTCAACCTGATGGGTGACGGTCTCCGTGACGCCCTGGACCCTAAGCTGAAGAAGTAGGAGGAGTTATCAGATGAGTGAAAAAGATTTAGTATTAGATCTTCAAAACCTGAACGTAAAGTTCGTGACTGAAGAAAATACCGTATATGCAATTAACGGTTTAAATATGCAGCTGGAACGTGGTAAGGCAATCGGTCTGGTAGGCGAAACAGGTGCAGGTAAGACTACTACCGCACTGTCCCTGCTGAAGCTGGTTCAGACACCTCCGGGAGTTGTAGAATGTGACAAGATGATGCTGAACGGCAAGGACATGCTGACTCTGTCCGAAAAGGAACTGGAATCTGCACGTGGTAAGGACGTGTCCATGATTTTCCAGGATCCAATGACAGCTCTGAACCCAGTATTTACTGTGGGTGAACAGATTGCAGAATCCGTTTTCCTGCACGAAAACTGCACCAAGGAAGAAGCAAACCAGCGTGCTATCGAAATGCTGGAACTGGTAGGTATCCCTGGCGAACGTGCCAACGAATTCCCTCATCAGTTCTCCGGTGGTATGAAGCAGAGAGTAGTTATCGCTATCGCTCTGGCATGCCATCCTCAGCTGCTGATTGCTGACGAACCTACTACCGCTCTGGACGTAACTATCCAGGCACAGGTACTGGACATGATGAAGAATCTGCGTGAACAGTATCAGACTTCCCTGATCATGATTACTCATGACCTGGGTATCGTAGCAGAAATCTGTGACGAAGTAGCAGTAATGTACGCTGGTACTATCGTTGAAAAGGGTACTCTGGAAGATGTATTCAACCACACCAAGCACCCATACACTGAAGGTCTGTTCAACTCTCTGCCAAACATCAATGACAGAAAGGCTAAGCTGACCCCAATCAAGGGCCTGATGCCAGACCCATCCAACCTGCCTGAAGGCTGTGCATTCCACCCTCGTTGCCCTTATGCAACTGAAGCATGTAAGAAGCCACAGACTCTGAGACAGATTTCAGACACTCACTATGTAGTCTGCGACAGATACAATGAACCAGACTTCCATATTGAGAGAGAGGAGAGATAAGACATGGCAGACATTATTCTCGAAGTCAAAGACTTAACTAAGCACTTTAAAACCAAAAAGGGCCTGCTGCACGCAGTAGACGGCGTAAGCTTCACACTGGAAAGAGGTAAGACTCTGGGTCTGGTAGGCGAATCCGGCTGTGGTAAGTCCACTACCGGCCGTACCATTCTGCGTCTTATCGAACCAACTTCCGGCGAAACTATCTTCGAAGGTAAGGACGTAAACAAGTTAAGAGGTAAGGAAATGAGAGCTGCCCGTAAGGACATGCAGCTGATCTTCCAGGACCCATACTCTTCCCTGGATCCTCGTAAGACTGTTAGCCAGATTATCGCAGAACCTCTGACCACTAATAAGATTCTGACCAACAAGGACGAAGTAGACAGAAGAGTTGCAGAACTGATGGAACTGGTAGGTCTGGCTCCTCGTCTGTTCAACACTTATCCTCATGAACTGGACGGCGGCCGTCGTCAGCGTATCGGTATTGCACGTGCACTGGCTCTGGAACCTAAGTTCATCATCTGTGACGAACCTGTATCTGCACTGGACGTATCCATTCAGGCACAGATTCTGAACTTGCTGAAGGAACTGCAGGAAAAGATGGGATTATCCTACATCTTCATCACCCACGACTTATCCGTAGTAAACCACTTCTCCGATGATATCGCAGTAATGTACCTGGGTAAGATCGTAGAAAAGGCACCTTCCGAAGAACTGTTCGCAAACCCTGTTCATCCATATACTCAGGCACTGCTGTCTGCGATTCCTATTCCTGAACTGGGTGCGAAGAAGGAGCGTATCATCATCAAGGGTGAAATCACTTCTCCAATCAATCCGCCTGATGAATGCAGATTCTACAAGCGCTGCAACTATGCAACTGACAAGTGTAAGTCTCTGCCTGCATTAGAAGAAATCAAACCAGGTCACTTTGTTGCCTGCCACAGAATTGGAGAAATCTAATTAACATAGGATTTTAATTTAAGATCTTAATACTGACGCATCGTTTTCCGTGCGGCAGACTGGCTCCGGCGGACGTTTCTTTCTGCCGGAGCTTTTTCTTTAAGTGAAATGTGTGTTTGACACAAAAGGAACCTGAGATGGAATCTTTAAGCTACAAGCAGCAGGCACTTATTGCCACTGCATACGATTTTTATCATCACTCACTCTCCGGTCATATCCAGTATGACCAGAAGAGCATGGACCGTGTCCTTCAGCTGACACCACGGCGCAGAAAATACCTGCCGCCGGAAGCGGGAACCGGTCAGAATACGCTGCACCTGGACTGCTCCGGATTTTGCTTCGCAGCGTATTACCAGACCTTTGGTTTCGAACTGCCCTCCGACCTGACATGGCACATGATGGCACTGCTGAGACCTCGGGTATATTACTATGAACGCACCTATAGCGAAACCGCGGAAGACCGCGCCAAAATCGCAGAGGAATTCCTTTCCTGCCTGCAGCCCGGAGACCTGATTAATATGCTGGTTCAGGGCAATGGCGGTCACATCATGATGTATATCGGCGATGGAAAGTACATGCACTGTACATCCGGACCTGGCCGTGGCATCGACTATAGTTATGACTATTCCAGGAAAAAAAATCAGGACCGTCCGGCCGGCGGCATCCGTCTCGACCTGGCAAAATATCTGGTCACCGAGACACCGGAAGGCGAACCGAACGACTCTCACTACTTCTTTGAAGCGAAGTGGCGGTCTATCGGTATTACCCGGCCGCTGGAACTGGTGGGCGATGTAACTCCGCAGGCTGAAATCCGTCTGAATCAGTTCCATGGACTCTGGGCAGGTGTGGAATCCACCCATCCGGGTGCACATCATGCCGTAAGCGGAGGCGCTGCAGAATATCAGGTGATTCTGAAGAATCTCTCTGAAGAATCCAAAGATGCACAGGTTACTTTTAAGGCAGCTGCCGGAAGCCACCTGGTAGGCGCCCATAAGGTTAACATCAAGCTGCAGGCCGGCGAAGAAAAAACCGTAAGATTCCCTGTAGTAGCAGATGCGGATTACAGAAAGCAGATTAAGCTGGAAGGCCCTGAAGTTACGGTAAACGATCTGAACATCTGGACCCAGCCAATTCTCATTGGAAACTCCATGGAAGATGAAGAAGTGAAATGGATCAGCTCCGTGGTGAAGAAACGCATGGGTGAAGGTGCAGATGCTGTGAAAGCAGCGGCAGAAGCCTACGGACAGTTCGGAATCGAAATGGAACCACGAAAAGAAGAGTATCTCTTTACTCATTTCTGCCTCCATGATGCGGTGGGCGGCACCGATGTGGTCTCCAGACGTCCGCAGAACCCTCACCAGGATCTGGCAGTATATTCATACTTTGGAGGAACCGGCACAATTACCCCGGAAATGGGCAGTTCCACCGGTATCCGTACCACCAGAATCAGTATGCGTGATCTGATGGCAGGAGACATTATCCTCTGCAGTAATGACGTTTTCGGCAGGCGCAGCTATGCATGCTTCTATGACGGCGAAAGCCTGACAGGAAGCTTCGATGCAGGCGAGGATATGAAAACCATCACAGGCGAAGAAATGGCCGCTTTTGTGGACAGCCTCTTCGGCAGATTCTGCTGGATTGTGCTGAGACCATGGCTTGGAAAATAAAGGGGAATTACAATGAAAGACATTCGAGTGGAAGCACTGATGGCAGTTGCGGATGACTTTTATAAAAATAACGAACACATTCAGTATGATCAGCTAAGTATGGACCGGTATGTGCAGATTTCCTCACGGCGGAGAAAGTTTTTCCCGCCTGAGGCTGGCACTTCCCAGTGTGCACATCATCTGGACTGCTCGGCATTCTGTTCTGCAGTATATTATCAGGCACTGGGCATGGAGCTTCCTCATGACATCACCTGGCACATGTATGAACTCATGGAGCCGGTGGTATATAAATACGAAAGAACCTTCGATGAGACTTACGAAGAGAAGCTGCGGATTGCAGCGGAACTGGAAGAAGTGATTCAGCCTGGTGACCTGATTACCATGCTTCATCAGGGACAGTCAGGTCATATCATGCTGGCCATTGAGGATGGCAAGTTCATCCACTGCATTCCTACAGTCAGAAGTGCCGGCCTCAGCAGTTACAATTATGCGGAGCGCACCGATAAGCGGGAACGCTTCGGCCTGATGATCAGCGATCTGACCGATATCACCCGTGTTCTGCCTGATGCAGAAGCGGTAGATCCGGCCAACTTCCCACGCCTGAACCTCTTTGCACCGCGTGAAACCAAAATCGTAATTCACCGACCGTGGGTTCTGGCAGAAGGACCAACCGACCAGGCCATGATTCGTATGGGTGCATACAAAGGCCTGATTTCCGGAGTGGAATCCTCCCATCCGGGCGGCCAGCAGGCAGCCTGCGGCGACGTGCTGGAATACAGAGTGCGTGTGAAGAACACTTCCGACGCTCCAAAATCCGCAGCTGTGGAATTCACCGCTCCGGCAGGAACGTCATTTGGCGGCGAACAGACCTGTGAGGCAGTGCTGGAAGCAGGAGAAGAAAAGGTATTCACCTTCGGTGTCATCGTGGAAGCCGCTGACAGAAGTATGGCATACCTGGAAGCGCCGCTGGTGAAGGTAAATGGTCTGAACATTCATGCGAAAAAGGTTCTGCTGGGCAGAGGAGTTGACGCGGCAGACCGGGCAGCTCTGGTCAGTGAAATGAGAGAAGCACTGGCAGCCGGCCGTGAAGTAATTGAAGCAGCATCCGAAGCCTACGGAAGACGGGGAATCCGCCTGAACAGCTCGAAAAAGAACTGTATCGGCAGCTTCTTCCATAAATTCGATACCATGGCCAAGGAAAACAACAACATCCTGATTCGAAAGGAACAGAAGCCGTGGGTGGATCTGGCAGCTTACAGCCTTTTTGGCGGTAAGAGTGTAGTCAGCGGTGAAGTGCTGAACTATCCGTGGATTCGAACCACAGAAATCAGCTCCCGGGATCTGATGGCAGGGGATATCATTCTTTGCGGAAACGATGTGTTCGGAAAGCAGACTCACGCCATGTTCTTTACCGGTGATAGCCTGATCGGTGCACCGGAACAGGGACTGTCCAATGTGGAACTTACCGGTGAAGCAATGGAAAAATTCATCATCACCCTCTTCGGGCGCTGTGTGTGGATTGTCCTGAGACCATGGAACGGCCTGAATGACGGGCAGTAAGATTTTGTTTATAATTTAGTTCATTATAAAAATGCAAAGCTGGAGGTAGCAAATATGCGTTATGAAACAACATACAAGTTAGAGGATTTCGTCCTCAACACTCAGTGGGAAGACCTGCCGAAAGAGGTACAGGAAAGACTGAAGGGCTGTCTGGTGGACCTGATGGGTGCACTGGTAGTAGGAAGCCGTTCCGAACAGTTTGAAGTGGGTCTGAAGGTTGCTGAAACCATGTTCCACAGAGGAGAAAGAGAAATTCCTGTAGTAGGTTCCGACAAGAAGTTCAACATGTACGGTGCAGCTGCTGCTATGGGTCATTCTTCCAATGCCTATGACATCGATGACGGCCACAATATGACGCGTGCACATCCCGGCACCTCTTTCATCGGTGCTGTTCTGGCTGCCGCATACGAAAAGAACCTGACCAGAAATGAACTGCTGGCAGTAATGGATGTAGCTTATGAAGTAACCATCCGCGGCGGTGCAGCTATGATGGAATACTATCAGTGGGCTCATTCCAGCGGTACTTTCGGTGCACTGGGTGTAGCTGCAGGTGTAGGCAGAATTTACGGTTTCACCAGAGAAGAACTGAACAACGTTCTGTCCATCGCTGACTTTAACGCACCTCTGGTACCTGGTATCAGAAGCGTGGAATACCCATCCATGAACAAGGACGGTGTACCATTTGGTGTAATGATCGGTCTGCTGGCTCTGCACGCTTCCATGTGCGGTTTCGAAGGAAACAAGAACCTGATGGAATCCGATGACCACAAGCACTTCCTGGATGACCTGGGAGAAAAACACCAGGTTATGGATTTGTACTTCAAGCCTTATACATGCTGCAGATGGGGTCACCCTGCAATCGACGCATGTCTGGAAATCATGAACAACCACAACCTGACTGCAGAAGATATAGAAAAGGTTACTGTATATACCTTCGAAAAAGCAACCATGCTGTCCAAAATCGTTCCTAAGGAAGTAGACGAAGCACAGTACAACATCGCATACCCTGTAGCGGCTGCTCTGATTTACGGTGACTTCGGCTGGGCACAGGTTCGTAAGGAAAGCCTGGGCGATCCTGCTGTAGTGGAAATGATGAAGAAGCTGAACTTCGAAATCGACCCTGCACTGGACGTACAGTTCCCTGCCAAGAGAATCTGCCGTGCAGAAATCGTAACCAAGGATGGCAGAACTCTGGTATCCAGCGAATGCGAACCTCGCGGTGAAGCTCACGAAAACATCCAGGTAGACTGGCTGTGCGATAAGTTCCGCAGAATTACCGGTCCGGTTCTGACCAGCGAATGTCAGGAAAAGATCATGGGAATGATCTGCGGCGAAGAAAACGTTCCTGTAAGAGCAATTGTTGACGAAATCAATAAGGCAGAATACTGGAAGGACCTGTAGAAAGGAAACTCATGGGCGATATTGAAAAGCTCTTTAAGGACAAGGGATACATCGAAGGGATTACCATCATCAATGTAGAAGGTGAGATTCTGTTCTCGGCCAAGTTCAACAGCAAGATGAGTCAGAACCCTGTGAACTACGAGACGGTGGGGAAGAAGTTCCTTGATGTGTACGAAAATCTGGATGAATACAACAGCAGCACATACCGGGCCATGCGAAATGGTGCACCTGTATATGTAGAAGATCAGGAACTGGTCAGTGCAGGCAAGGAACCCATCCATATTTCATCCCTGTCCGTTCCTATAAAAAGCGGCGGCTCCATTGTCGGAGCCATCGACCTTTCTGTTACTTCAGACGGTCAAAAAAATGAAGATGCTGTTGAAATCCGAGACGAAGTATTGTATGCTTATAACAAGGTGGAAAGCCTCCACCGCGGTGATGACAAGGCCATCTACAACCTGGATGATATCCAGACATGTGACCCGAAGATGATTGAGCTGAAGGACAACGTGAAGAAGTTCGCACAGTCCGACCTGCCGGTTCTCATTTACGGTGAAACCGGAACAGGGAAAGAACTGGTGGCTCACTCTATTCATCAGTGCAGCCGGAGGGCGAATAAACCTTTTGTGGTGCAGAACTGTGCATCCATTCCGGCCAATCTGATTGAAAGTATCCTCTTTGGTACATCAAAGGGTGCATTCACCGGGGCTGTGGACAACATGGGACTGCTGGAGCTTGCGGACGGAGGAACTCTGTTTCTGGATGAAATCAACTCCATGCCGATGGAACTGCAGCCTAAAATTCTCCGTGTGATTCAGGACGGTACCTTCCGCCGTGTGGGCGGTAAGGAAGTCCATCATGTGGACGTAAGGATTGTATCTTCCACCAACGAGAAGCTGGAAAGCATCATTGGCGAAAACCGGTTCCGTCCGGACCTGTACTACCGGCTGGCAGTGCTGGTGCTGGAAATTCCGGGGCTGAGCGAACGCAAGAAGGATATTCCGGTGCTGACCAACTACTTTATCGGACGGTACAGCAGCATGTTCGGCCGTAAAATCCGCAAGGTTTCTCCTGACGTATACGATGTACTGGCCAGGTGTCAGTGGCCCGGCAACGTGAGAGAGCTGGAAAGCGTGGTGGCTTCGGCTGTATGCATGGCGGACGAGCTGGCGGAAACTCTGGAGTACAGACATTTTGCCAACCGTCTCAACTTCGCACAGAAGGAAGAGATTCCGGTGGCATTCCCGGAAACCAAGGATTCACAGACCGATCTGTCGGATCTGGTATCCGGATATGAAAAGACTCTGATTCGGAAAGCACTTTCCGAGTCTGAGGGGAACATAACCAAAGCTGCGGCACTGCTGAATGTACCGCGGCAGACCCTGAGCCGAAAGGTGAGGGAATACGGACTGCAGGACTGATTTTGAGCAGAAAACTGCTGGGCCGCTCAGTTTTGAGCGCCATAAAACGGTCGCAGGACGGGTAAATATGCTCATATTTGAGCGATATGTGGCTGGAGCAATGGACGAAAACGTTGGAATTTCAATGTTTTGCTGAAAATTAAAAGTTGGCACATATCTTGCTCTTATATAAGATATAACTATTTAAACCAAATCAATCTTGAAATTTATCTATGTTGAGAAGGGAGAAAGAAAGAAATGAAATTTGGTGTTTTAAAGGATATTAAAGTTGGTGAATACAGAGTAATCGCTACTCCTGCAGAAGTTGGTGCTATCGTAGGCGACGGTCACGAAGTATACGTAGCAAGCAATGCAGGTTATGCTGCTGGTTTCGACGATGCTGAATACGCTGCTGCTGGTGCAACAGTTCTGGCTACAAACGAAGAAATCTGGGCAACTTGCGATTTCGTAGCAAAGGTTAAGGAAATCGAACCTTCCGAATACGACCTGATGAGAGAAGGTCAGTATATCTACACCTGTATTCACCCAGCTGGTCATAGAGAAGAAGTTGATGCTCTGCTGGAAAAGAAGGTTATTTCCATCACAGCAGAAGACTCTCACAGATACGGTTCCCCTAACTGCGAAGCAGCAGGTAAGGGCGGTGCTTTCATGGGCCTGTGGGCTATGTGCTCCACTAACGGCGGTTCCGGTAAGTTCGTAAGCGGTCTGGGTGCTGCTCCTGGTATCAAGGCTCTGGTTTGCGGCTGCGGCGTTGTAGGTAAGGGTGCTATCGAAGTTCTGGTAACCATGGGTGCATGGGTAACTGTAGCTGACATCAACATCGGTGCTTTAAGAGACATCGCTACCAAGTACGATGGCAGAGTAAACACCATCATCTCCAACAGATACAATATTGCGAAGGAACTGCCTTCTACCGACCTGGTAATCAACTGCGTAAGATGGCCTAAGAACGCTACTGAACCTATGATCACCAGAGAAATGGTAAGATCCATGAGAAGAGGTTCTGTAATCGTAGACGTTTCCAACGACGAAGGTTGTATCGAAACATTCCACGAAACTACTCACGAAGATCCTATCTACACTGAAGAAGGCGTTGTTCACTACTGCGTATCCAACATCCCTGGTGCATTCGCAGGTTCCACTTCTCAGGCTTATGCTGCAGGTGTTCTGCACCACTTCAGAAACATCATGAACCTGGGTCTGGCAGAAGCTTGCGTAAGAGACGGCTTCCTGAGAAGATCTCTGACTACTTACAAGGGTTACCTGACTCACGAAGAAACTTCCGGTATCCAGAACAGACCATGGGTTAAGCCTGAAGTAATTCTGGGCATTGCAGACAGACAGTTAGACTATGCTCCAGCTCCAACTGTAACCAAGTCTGACAACTTCTACGAAGAATTCAAGTAAGAATTCGCGTAAATGTGTTAATTCGGAAGAATTTTAGCTTCTTCATTATTTTCACACGAATTATAAAGAAACCATCTCCTTCGGGAGATGGTTTCTTTTTTTGTAATATTCATCTGCTGCTGTTTACTGCCGCAGGTAGTCTGTCAGTTTGCGGTCTGCAAGACGCCAGTATCCCAGACGGTAGAGGAGTCTGCCGCGGAGGAGTTCCATGGCGATATCACGGCCGAACCAGCCGATGTCATTTTTAATCCACTGATACCAGCTGAAATCTTTTTTATATTCGTTCAGATAGATGCTGGCAATGCGGTCGGTCAGCACGTAGTTCCAGCAGCCAAGGGGCCATACCAGACGGAAGAGTTTTTCCGGAATATCGGTAAAGATGGCTGTCGGTTCACATACAGAGATACGTCCTGCTTCGCGGTCCACACGGGTGGAAAGATGGTCCCAGGTAATTTTATCTTCTGTAATGTGCAGCCGCACCAGTTCCCCGTATTCTGTGTGCTTCTGACGCCTCTGATAGTCCGTATCAAAGACGAAATTGCCGAGGGAATAGAAGATTACCTTATCTCCCAAAATCTCGTAATTCTGGACCGTATGGGAGTGATGAGAGATGATGATATCGGCACCGTAATCCAGGAACTGGTGGTACATTTTCCGCACGTAAGGCAGCGGCATACTTGCAAACTCTTCGCCACCGTGGACGATCAGGATGCACCAGCGGTTTCTGGATTTGATATCCCGGATATAACCTGTAATCTTTTCCGGTTCATCGTAGGTGATGCAGCCGGGTTTGTCGGGACCTGCCTTCAGGAAGTCCTTGTGGTAAACCACACTCATGATTCCGATGCCGCCGCATTCAGGCAGTTCAACAGGACGTGCCGCTTCTTCATCATTGAATCCGGCGCCGACCGTACGGATTCCGTTTTCTGCAGCGATCCGCAGGGTATCTTCCAGGCCTTCTTTGCCGCAGTCCATCACGTGGTTGTTTGCCAGAGTCCAGATATCTGTATTCAGTCTTTTCAGCCAGCCAAGGACCTTCGGAGAGTTCACGTGGGTCAGCGAACCTGCTTTGCCGGTAAAAGCCCCGTCGGTAACAGGGGCTTCAATATTGGCCGCTACGTGATCTGAAGAGGACAGAAAGTCCACGATTTCCTGGTCCATCAGGTCTTCGCGCTGCCAGCTATCTGCAAAATATTTAGAAAAGGCGATGTCGCCGGTAAAGGCAATAGTAGTTTTCATGATACTTACCTCGATACGAAAAAAGCCCGCAGGAAATACGGGCTCAGTTGTTAAATGCTTCTTTTACTGTTCAGGGCCTTGCGGACCAGCTTTTCCGCATGGATATAAGAACCATGGTCAATCACATAGTTGTAGCGAAGCAGCTGTCCGCCGTCCGCTTCAAACTTGTGAATCAGATCCAGGTCGCTGGATGATGCAAAAGTTTCAAAATGTTTCGGTACGATGATTACATCTTTATGCTTGAGGAAACCTTCCAGATTCTCGTCGCCCAGCAGATGAGCACAGAGAGTTCTTCCTTCGGAAGTCGGCATGCCCGCATAGTTCATGCGGACAATGGTCAGGAAGTTATGACTGGAGCAGACAACACCCACCCGTGAATTTTCAGGCACGTGGGCCAGTTCAATAATGGTTTCGGTGGATGTCATCATAGCCAGCATGCTGAAAACCTTATTGGAAGCAATAAACTCTTCCACTTCACTGTAATGTGATGTGGTAGTCAGTATGATGTCGTAATCGGAATTCAGCTTATCAGCAATTTCTGCAATCTGGCGGAGGGAGAAGCAGGCAACCTGGGTATGAGGAATCTGCGACAGCTGAGATTCCATCAGCTGAAGTACTTCCGGATTGCAGTCAATGACAGCAATCTTAACCAGGTCATACTCTTCATCCAGTCCGCGCAGTTTGAGATTGATGTAGATTTCCATCTCTCTCGGAGTGAATCCAAGGCTTTCAAGCTCTTCCAGAAGCTCATCAATGGCTGCCATGGCACGGTCTTTGCGGCTGCCGGATTCTATAGCTTCCTGTTCCTTGACGAAGGTTCCTTTTCCCTGTGTCATTTCAATGGCACCCAGGGTTTCCAGATGATCATATGCATGTTTGATGGTACCCTGAGACAGGCCCATTTCCTCTGCAAGTTCTCTTACTGTGGGAAGTTTGGTGCCGGCAGGCAGGGTTCTGGATTTAATGTCCCGAAGGATTGCTTCCGCCACCTGTTTGTAGATGGGGGTATCACTGGAGGGAACTATGGAATAATTCATGGGGGATCCTCTTTATTTCTCCATGGACAGGTATTCTGCGCGGCCCTGTTCATATAAATTGTTGCCTTCGCTGTCGATGATAACAACGGCAGGAAGGTCTTCCACTTCCAGGCGGCGGATTGCTTCCGCACCCAGATCTTCATAAGCCACTACTTCCGCCTTCTTGATGCACTTTGCCAGCAGTGCGCCCGCACCGCCGATGGCACCGAAGTATACTGCACCGTTTTCCTTCATGGCATTTACAACTGCTTCGTTACGCTTACCCTTGCCAATCATGCCCTTCAGACCGATGTTCAGCAGATCCGGTGCGTATGCATCCATACGGTAACTTGTGGTAGGGCCTGCAGAACCGATAACCTGGCCTGGCTGTGCAGGAGCAGGTCCTACGTAGTAGATAATCGCATCCGTTACGTCGATTGGCAGTTCTTTTCCTTCTGCCAGCAGTTCACAAAGTCTCTTGTGTGCAGCGTCTCTTCCTGTATAGATTACACCGCTGATGAGTACGTTGTCACCGCAGTGCAGGTCCTTTGTCTTTTCCAGAGTCAGAGGTGTGGTAATTCTCTTTTCCATTTTCTAAATACCTCCTGATTATAATACCGCAGACTTATGGCGGGTTACGTGACAGTTGATGTTAACAGCGCAAGGCAGACCTGCGATGTGGGTAGGCAGCGTTTCAATGTTTACTGCCAGTGCAGTGGTCTTGCCGCCGAATCCCTGAGGTCCGATGCCAAGAGCATTGACCTTTTCCAGCATTTCCTTTTCCAGTTCCGCATAGAATGGGTTTTCGCTTCTTTCGTCAACCGGTCTCATGAGAGCCTTCTTTGCCAGGTATGCAGCCTTGTCGAATGTACCGCCGATACCAACGCCTACTACGATTGGAGGACATGGATTCGGACCAGCTTCTTCTACAACCTTCACGATGAAGTCCTTAACGCCCTGCAGGCCGTCAGATGGCTTCAGCATCTTGATCTGGCTCATGTTTTCGGAACCGAAGCCCTTCGGTGCTACGGTAATCTTAACCTGATCGCCAGGAACCAGGTCGATATATAATACGGCAGGAGTATTGTCACCGGTATTTACACGGTCAATAGGATCCTTTACGCAGGATTTGCGCAGGAAACCTTCCACATAGCCCTGACGTACGCCTTCGTTTACAGCATCCTTCAGATTGCCGTCAATATGCACATCCTGGCCGATTTCCAGGAAAACGCATGCCAGACCGGTATCCTGACAGATTGGCACGTTATCGGTATCTGCAATCTGGAAGTTTTCTTCAATCTTACCCAGTACGGTCTGTGCGATAGGGAAAGGTTCGCAGGCACGGCAGGTGGTGATTGCTTCCTTCACGTCGCCTGGCAGATGGCAGTTTGCATCGATGCACAGGTCACGAACGATTTTAGTGATATCTGTTGCTTTAATTTCTCTCATTTTTCTGTATCCTCCGTTAGAATTCAATACGGTTCAGGTCGCTGGTGCTCTTGTCCCAACGTTCGCCCACCAGTCCGATAACAATGTACTTTTCCTTAATCGGGTCGAAGAAAACTTCCTTCAGCAGACGGAAGTTGATTATCTGACCGGTAGAACGTACATGAATACGAGGGCCGGTGCACGGGTGAATAATATCGCCGATGGAAATATGGTCTTCATCATAATAGGAAATACCGATATCCTGGTCAATGATAGCCTGTACTTTAGCCTGCAGCGCACGGATGTCGAAGGTAGGCTTCTCCTTGAATTCCAGACAGAAACCTCGCTTAACATCGCCGTGGGTGCACTGTTCCAGCCATTCCTTTTCCAGACAGTGTTCCACCAGGTCTTCTGCGGTATGAGCCATCTTACGGTATTTGACTGACTGATGGCAGATGTTGGCGATATCTTCCGGCAGCGGACCGAACATGGTCGGACGGGTTACCATAATTTCTTCGCCTACGCCAATCAGCAGCTGTGCATTCATATCCAGGTAAGGATAGAGCAGTTCGAAGTGCTCTACGATAACACGGCGTTTTTTCTTAATAGCCATCTGAACGGCTTCTGCGATAACATGAATCTGGGTAAATGCCATTTCGAAGCGCATATCCACATGATAGGTATGCGGTGCACAGAAACCGTTGTCTTCATCCACATTCAGCAGCGGAATCGGACGGATATTTACGCCTTCGTCATCATTGGTCAGGTCAACACCCGGAAACATACCTTTAACCAGCATGCTTTTACCGGAACCAGCTTCCCCGATGATACCAATCAGCAGGTCGAATGGACTAAGATACTGCTGCGCGATATCCATACCCAGACGAAGCATACGTGCATTGCCGCGTGGAGCGAAAAATACACTGTAAAGATGGTTCGGATGGGTCATATGTTCAAAATAATGATAGGACATGGTAACCTCCATTTACATAATTGTACACTTATTGTTATAGAACATTATACTACTATCATACATCGACTGAACGATTTTTTCAACTGTAAAAAGAAACTTCAATTGTATGTAATTTGTATCTGAAAATTAACATTGCGAAACCATCCGCCATGGGGTAAAATAAGTTATTAATGCTTATTCGGGGGAATATATCATGTTTTTAATAATGACCTGTATTGTATTATTTGTTGTGGGAGGTCTGATGGCGATTAAGCCGATGACTTACTGGCAGATTGGCCATATGATGCACAAGGATGCAGAAGCGCCCGGGGAAATGTATCTGCGGATGATTCGTATTTCCGGTGTGATTGTTATCCTGATTGCCGGAGTTCTGACAGCCATCGGCATGCTTCCGGATGTGACCGGAAAAACCGTGGAAGTATCCGGCGGTGATAACTGGGAATATACTTTTACGGAAGAGAAGAATCTTACAGTGCTGGAAGCTGCGGGAGTTCCGGTAAATGCACATCCATACGAAGCAGTTTTTGACGGAGAAAATGTTTACTTCCTGGGCAGAGAAGTAGAAAACGGAAAAGAAACCGGCAGAGCAGGAGTCTACAGCATGCCTGCGGCTGGAGATTTTGCGGGAGAAGCAGAGCTGCTGGCAAAGCTCAATGAACAGACCGGAGACTATGAGGGCCTTCAGTATGAAAACGGCAGACTGATCTGGCTGCAGCAGTCCAAAGAAACCGAATGTACGGCAGTATATGTGCTGGATACTGCGGCAGATGAAGAACCTGTGCTGCACTGCACCATGCTGGAACCGATGGAACGCTACCTGTATCATGACGGACAGATTTACTGGACTGACGGAGATGCAGGCAAGGCATCCCTGCTTTACTGGGACGGTGAAGAGGCCTGGAAGCTGGTAGGCAAGACCCACAGCAGCCGTTTTGCTCTGCACATGGAAGATGGCTGGATCGGTACACCGACAGACAAGCGCGCTGCAGTAACACGTGTAAATCTGGACAATGAAGAGGAAATGAAGCTGGAACTGAAGCTGAAGGCTGCGGATGGTATCTGGACCAGTGATAAATATACCCTCATGTCCACGGTTGGAGGTCAGTCTGCCGTAGTTGTTCACAACGGAAAGGATGCATATCAGTACGTATTGAAAGATATTGGCGAATACGGTCTGATGGATATGGCCGGAGACTGGATCTGGCAGCTGAGCGGAAGGGAACTGACCGCCTATAACATGGCAGACATGACGTACTGCGAGCTGGAAGTTCCTGCGGACGGAATCACAGTTATGGATGTTTCTGCATCCGGATCTGTGGCACTGTATGATGAAGGAAACAACATGGTATACTGGGGAAAAATCCTCTAAATTGAAGGAATTTTCTGAAATTTGGATTGAATTTTAAAGCAAAAAGTAGTATAGTTAACTAAAACAATAAAGACATCCCGCGTGCCATTCCGGGAAACGGGTAAGATCCGTTACCGGCACGCCTGATATACTTAAAAGGGTCCCTCACAAAAGAATCGGCTGCGTGGGGGGCTTTTTGTTTGTGCATTTACTTGCATCAGAGGATGAAGATGGCTATAATAATGTTAAGAAGAAAGGGGAGAACATTATGCATTATGAAATGGAAATTGCAGGACTGAAACGGCAGCTGCCGCTCTGTCCGGTGACAGAAGACTTATATATCGGTGCTTTTATCCTGTTCGGTGATGTGGAAATGACCGTGAAGGCAGCAGAGGCACTGCTGCAGAAAGCACCGGATTTTGATGTGCTGATGACAGCGGAATCCAAGGGCATTCCGCTGGTTCACGAAATGGCCCGTCAGGCCGGCCGCAACGATTATGTGGTGGCAAGAAAGGGTTCCAAGCTTTACATGAGCAATATTATTTCTACAGAAGTGGATTCCATCACCACGGATCATATCCAGACCCTCTGCATCGGCCAGGCCGAAGCAGACCAGCTCCGCGGCCGACGCGTTCTCATCGTGGACGATGTGATCAGCACCGGCGAATCTCTGAAGTCTATTGAAGTTCTGGCAAACCAGGTTGGCGGAAATATCGTGGGACGTATGGCTGTTCTTGCAGAAGGTGAGGCGGCAGACCGGGATGATATTATTTATCTGGAAAAACTTCCGCTGTTCAATCCGGATGGTACGGTGAAATAAATGGGACTGCTGAAACGGCTGACTGCGCTGATTCTGCTGGTTGTCATGACCTGGATCGGCCTGACCTGCTGGAGCGGATGGAAGATGTATGAAGCAGCTCTGGCTGAAATGCCGCTGACCCAGAAGGTGGACGCAGTGGTTTCCCAGCAAAGCTTTACCCCTCTTTCTGCACTGCCGAAGACTTACGTGGATGCGGTGCTGGCGGTGGAAGACCGAAACTTTTATAACCATCACGGTATCAGTCTGCGGTCTACAGCCCGTGCTCTGGTACGGAACTTCCAGGAGGGAGATGTGGTGGAAGGCGGAAGTACCATTACCCAGCAGCTTGCGAAACTGTGGTATTTCGAGCTGGATAAACGGTACGACCGGAAGGTGGCAGAGCTTCTCATGGCCTTTAACATCGAAAAGAATTATGAAAAGGTAGATATTCTGGAGTTCTACTTTAACTCCATCTATTTCGGATCCGGATACTATACCGTTTACGATGCATCTGTGGGATATTTCGGCGTGGCGCCGGCAGATATGAATGCCTACCAGTGTACCCTGCTGGCAGGAATCCCAAATGCACCGTCGGTTTATTCACCGGATGTGAACCCGGATCTGGCCGAGCAGCGCCGCCAGCAGGTCATTCACTGCATGGAGCTGTATGGGTACATTGAAGAGGGGGAAATTGAATAAAAAGAAAAACACAGTCTGGATGAGGGGACTGTGTTTTTTAGTTGCAGATTTAACTTCTGACGGATTACCACTTTCTGATGGAGACTTCGCCGGTAGTGATGGTTTCCATCTCACGCATACGGCGTCCTTCCATGTACTCCACCACCAGACCGCCGTTGCTGTCGATATCGATGGCACGGGCTTTGATGCCGCCGGAGGTGTTCCGGTCCGGAGACTGTCCGGTGATGGTATTGTAGATGATAATCTGTTCGCCCAGAATGAAGGAACGGTTCTTGTATTCGCGGATCAGCTTGCCGGTGTCCGGTTCTGCGATGCAGGCAAAGAACTGGTTCACGATGGCAGCTGCAAGCTCTGCACGGGTGAATTCCTTCTTCGGATTGGCGATGTAAGTGGCTGTTTCGGCGATATCTTCCGGCATGGTGGCTTCGAAGCAGTTGACACCGATGCCAAGGATAATCTTATCGATGTTTCCCGTCTCAAAATTGCTCTGGGCTTCGGTCATGATACCGCAGACTTTTTTGTCGCCCAGGTAGATGTCGTTTACCCATTTGATCTTCGGCCGCAGGCCGGTAACCTGGTCCATGGCACGGCAGACTGCCACTGCTGCGATGGTGGTAATGAGCATGGCCTTATCCAGTCCGAAGTTTGGACGGAAGGCCAGGGTCATGTAAAGTCCTGTGGATGGAGGGGACCAGAAAGAACGGCCCAGACGGCCGCGGCCTTTGGTCTGCTCATTGGCTATAATCAGGTGAGGCTTGTCCGCCACATCGGAAGGTTCCAGTTCGCGGGCCAACCGGTTGGTGGAATCCAGCACATCGTGAATCTGAATCCGGCATGGCACTGTCAGATTTTCAGCAAGATAGTCTTTTGTAATAATATCGGACTGCTCCATGAGACGATAGCCGGTTCCTGCTTTGCTTTCTATGGTGAAGCCCTGGTCCTGCAGTTTCTTCATGGCCTTCCATACGGCGTTTCTCGAAACGCCAAGCTGGTCGGCAAGCTGCTGGCCGGACAGGTAGGTGTTGGTGTTCTGGTTCAGTACTTCCAGAAGGGTCAGTTTGGTAGACATGGGACATCCTCCTTTCATTTACAGACATTATATACCTGAAAAACCAGTCGGTCAACCGCGAATTCTGCTAAGGTTGACGATATCGAATGGTGTCGAAAACTGCCGAGAACTGGCGAACGAGGACGGATGTATATATTTTGCGAAGAATGTGTGAAAAAAGGCCGGAAACTTTGATTTTCCAAAGTTTATGTGATAAAATATAAGCTACGTGATATTTCGTATGATAGATTATGGAGGAATGAAATATATGCAATACATTATTGCAATCGCACTGCTGGTTATTTTTTCAGCCTACTTTTCCGCAACGGAAACGGCTTTTACTTCTGCCAACCGGATTCGGCTGAAGAGCCTGGCCGGCGATGGAAATAAGAAGGCGAAGGATGTTCTGGACCTGTGTGAAAATTACGACTCGCTGCTGTCCAGTATTCTGGTGGGCAACAACATCGTAAATATCGCCATGTCTTCTCTGGCGACGGTATTCTTCATGCAGCTGTATCCGAAATACGGTGCAACCATTGCCACTGCTGTCATTACCGTAGTAGTTCTGGTCTTTGGTGAAATTTCACCGAAGAGCATAGCCAAGGAAAAGGCGGAAGACTTCGCTATGATATCTGCACCGCTGATTCGAATCATCATGGTAGTGCTCACACCGATAAACTGGATTTTCTCCCAGTGGAAGAAGCTGCTGGCCAAGCTGTTTGATGTGGACGTAGCACGTCCGATTACAGAAGATGAACTGCTGACCATCGTAGAAGAAGCAGAAACAGAAGGCGGCATCGATGAAGGGCAGAGCGAACTGATTCAGAATGCAATTGAATTTAACGAACGTGAAGCCTGGGACGTTCTGACACCTCGAGTAGATATCGAAGCCATTGAGGCCGATGAAGATAAAGAAGAAATCGCCAAGCTGTTTATGGAAACCGGGTTCAGCCGTCTGCCGGTCTATGAAGATGACCTGGACAATATTCTGGGCGTGCTGAATCAGAAGGACTTCCACAACCATATCCGTAATACGGATCTGCCCGTATCTGCTTACGTGAAGCCGGTAATCTTTGTAGCAGGTTCCATGAAGATTTCCCAGCTGCTGAAGCGTCTGCAGACTGCCAAGGCGCATATCGCCATTATCGTCGATGAATACGGCGGAACCAGCGGTCTGGTAACCATGGAAGATATTATTGAGGAACTGATTGGTGAAATCTACGACGAACATGACGGGGACCAGCTGCAGGATATCGTTCAGCAGCAGGACGGTTCTTACCGCGTGCTCTGCGGATCCAGCGTGGATAAGATGTTCGACTATTTCGACGTGGACGAGGATCTGGACTGCAACACCGTCAACGGATGGGTGGTTCTGCAGCTGGATAAGCTGCCGTCTGTGGGCGATCATTTTGTGTATGAAGCCGACTATAAGCGGTTCGAAGTAACCGTAACCAAGGCCGACGAACGTAAGGCTCTGGAAATCCATATGACTGTAACAGAACTGGAAACAGAAGAATAGAAAGGGGTAAAACGAATGGGTTTACTTGAAAAAATCTTTGGAGATATCAACACCAAAGAAGTAAAAAAACTGTCTGCCATGGCGGACCAGGTGCTGGCTCTGGAAGACAAGATGGCAGCACTGACTGACGAAGAACTGAAGGCGAAGACACCGGAATTCAAGACCCGGCTGGCAGCCGGGGAAACACTGGACGACATCATGGTAGAAGCCTACGCAGTCTGCCGTGAAGCGGCTTGGAGAAGCGTAGGCATGAAGCACTTCAAAGTACAGGTAATCGGCGGTATCGCCCTCCATCAGGGACGTATCGCAGAAATGAAGACCGGGGAAGGTAAGACTCTGGTTGCGACTCTGCCGACCTATCTGAATGCACTGGAAGGCAAGGGTGTGCATGTCATCACTGTAAACGACTATCTGGCAAAGCGAGACGCAGAGTGGATGGGCAAAATCTATACTTATCTGGGCCTGACCGTTGGCTGTGTAATTCACGAAGTAACCGGTGCTGCCAGAAAGCAGGCATATAACGCAGATATTACTTACGGTACCAATAACGAGTTCGGTTTCGACTACCTGAGAGACAACATGGTAACCTACCAGGAAGAACTGCTTCAGAGAGAACTGAACTTTGCCATCATCGACGAAGTAGACTCCATTCTGGTGGATGAAGCCAGAACTCCGCTGATCATTTCCGGCCGCGGCGACAAATCCACCGATCTGTATCAGATTGCAGACCGTTTCGTTAAGGGATTGCGTGTCGAAGATGATTTTACCATCGAAGAAAAAGACAAGCGCGTGGCGCTGACCGAAGAAGGTATCGCCAAGGCTGAAAAATATTTTGCCATCGATAATCTGGGTGATCCGGAAAATATGGAAATCAACCACCACATCCAGGAAGCGCTGAAGGCAAGAAACACCATGAAGCGTGACGTAGACTACATCGTAAAAGACGGCGAAATCATCATTGTCGACGAGTTCACCGGCCGTCTCATGTACGGACGCCGTTACAGCAACGGTCTCCACCAGGCCATTGAAGCCAAGGAAGGTGTATTCGTACGCTCCGAATCCAAGACACTGGCTACCATCACCCTGCAGAACTATTTCAGAATGTATAACAAGCTGGCAGGTATGACCGGTACCGCCAAGACAGAAGAAGATGAATTCCGTGACATCTATAACATGGACGTTGTGGTAATTCCAACCAACCGTCCGGTCAGCAGAATTGACAGAGATGATGAAGTATTCGGTACAGAAGCAGCCAAGTTCAAGGCGATTGCAAACAGAATCGCGGAAGCTCACGAAACAGGACAGCCTGTACTGGTTGGTACCATTTCCATCGAGAACTCCGAAAAAATCAGCACCATGCTGAAGAAGCGCGGTGTAAAGCATAACGTGCTCAATGCGAAGCAGCATGATAAGGAAGCTGCCATTGTCGCAGAAGCAGGCCGTCTGGGTGCAGTAACCATCGCAACCAACATGGCCGGACGTGGTACCGACATTATCCTGGGCGGCAACCCGGAATTCGAAGCAAAGCGTGAAATGGAAGCCAACGGTTTCACTGAAGAACAGATTTCTTTCGCTACCAGCTATGTGGGCAGCACAGATCCGGAAATGAACCGTGCACGCGAAGTGTTCCACCAGCTCCACGAAAAGTACAAAGCAGAACGTGCGGATGAACAGGCCAGAGTTAAGGAACTGGGCGGTCTGTGTATCATCGGTACAGAACGTCACGAATCCAGACGTATCGACAACCAGCTGCGAGGCCGTGCCGGCCGTCAGGGTGACCCTGGTGAGACACAGTTCTTCATCTCACTGGAAGATGACCTAATGCGTCTCTTCGGCGGCGACAGAATCCAGGGCTTCATGGATAAAGTAGGCATGGGTGAAGATTCCATCGGTGCAGGTCTTCTGTCCAAGACCATCGAAAACGCGCAGAAGAAGGTGGAAGGCAGAAACTTTGACATAAGAAAATACGTACTTCAGTACGACAACGTTATGAATAAGCAGCGTGAAGTCATCTACGATGAACGCCGCAAGGTTCTCTTCGGTGAAGACCTGAAGGACAATATCATGGGCATGATGGCGACTCTGGTGGAAAACCTGGTGAAGCCGGCAACCATGGACAGCAAGTTCGCAGAAGAGTGGGATATCCCGGCGCTGTCTGATGACCTGAAGCGTATTACCGGACACTTCCCTGGCCTTTCCTACACAGACGATCAGCTTCACGACCTGACAGCAGAACAGCTGGAAGATGACGTGAAGGAAATCTTCTATAACCTCTATGATAAGAAGGAAGCTGAAGTGGGAGCCGATAAAATGCGTGAAGTGGAACGTATGATTCTGCTCCGTGTTGTAGACAATCACTGGATGGATCATATTCAGGCAATGGATGACCTGAAGCAGGGTATCGGACTCCGTTCCCTGGGACAGATGGACCCTGCGGTTGCCTATGCAAACGAAGGTTTCGACATGTTCGAAGAGATGATCGGCGAAATTCAGCACGAAACTGTGAAGTACTGCTACAACGTGACCGTGCAGACTGACACACGCCGCCGCTCCATCATCCGTGTGGGCGATGCCAGAAAGGATGAATACCGCGGGGATGCAGCTTCCATGGCAAGACGTGCAGCATCTGCAGATTCACAGATGGCAGGTGCAGCGTCCGGTCAGATGCCTGGGGCGGCACCGGAAGAAGTCAAAAAGCAGGAAACTGTACGCCGTGATGCACCGAAGATTGGAAGAAATGACGACTGTCCTTGCGGCTCCGGTAAAAAGTACAAGAACTGCTGCATGAAGAAGAATCAGGATTGTTAGAAACCATCTTATATCATAGGAAACAAACGTCGAACCACCGATTAATCGGTGGTTCGTTTGTTTCCTGCGATTTTCTATAATTTTCTGTATAAATATGATCTGTGTACGCCTAATGCTTTAGCGGTTTTCGTGATATTTCCATCGAAATAGTCTAGAGCATTTTGTATGATGCTATTCTCATAATTTTGCACTAGCGTTTTTAAATCACAGTCACAGAATTTACTTTCAACGCTTGAAGTGCATTGCTGTTTCGTGTTTATAGCTGTTGTGCTTTGTTTTGATGAATAAAAATTGTAAATTTCCGGAGGTAATATATCTTTCTCATCGCTATCACCGACTACTACAATTCGATTTACACAATTTTTTAACTCACGTACATTACCTGGCCAGCTGTATTCCGTCAGGAGCGTGCGTATATGCTGCGAGATAGAAATTTGAGAGGAATATTTCTTATTATAATAATCCAGATAATAATCAAGTAACAGTGGAACATCTTCGGGACGCTCTCTTAAAGGAGGTAATTTTATTGGAATAATATTCAATCTATATAACAAATCCTTCCTGAAAAGGCCAAGTTCTGCCATTTCCTCTAAATTCCTATTTGTTGCTGCAATAATACGGACATCAACTTTTAAGGGCTTGGTGTCGCCGACTCTGGTGATTTCTCCGCTTTCAATGGCTCTGAGCAATTTTGCCTGCATAGATAAAGGCATTTCGCCAACTTCGTCCAGAAAAAGTGTCCCACCATCG
>JAFYNS010000097.1 GCA_017556505.1 Bacillota bacterium
CAGGCATGCCCTTCATATCCTTCATACCGCCCAGGTACTTTTCCAGCTTTTCCATTTCGCCCTTCAGCTTGGTAACTTCCTTCTTGGACAGCTTTTCGAAAGTGCCGTCTTCTTCCATAGTCTTGATAGCGTTCAGTCTAGCGATTCTGGTGTTGATAGTCTTGTGGTTAGTCAGCATACCACCCAGCCATCTTTCGGATACAAAGAACTGACCGCATCTTCTAGCTTCGTCCATGATAGCCTGCTGAGCCTGCTTCTTGGTACCTACGAACAGAACTGGCTTACCAGTAGCTGCAACTTCCTTCATGAAGTCGTAAGCTTCGTCGATCTTCTTTACAGTCTTCTGTAAGTCGATGATGTAAATACCGTTTCTTTCAGTGAAGATGTAAGGAGCCATCTTAGGGTTCCATCTTCTTGTCTGGTGACCGAAGTGTACACCAGCTTCGAGTAACTGTTTCATAGAAATTACTGCCATTTTTAAATTCCTCCTGGTTTTTGAACTTCCACCCATTGTCTTTTTTACCACTTGCAGCTTCTCCTCCTTCTTTTCAGGGCAAAGCTTACTTGCACCCTTATGTCAGGGAATCGTGGCAACCTCATTTTCATGGGTGTGTAAAATAATATTGATAGTATGTGTCCTAATGACACACCCCAAATACTATACTATAAACCCGCTTTAATTGCAAGTTTTTTCTTCAAAAAATGTTGGAAATTACAGAAGTTTTTTCAGGTATGCAGTATAGTACTGCTTCGCCCGGATAAAGTTATCTCTTCCCATGAGAATCGGCTCCCCATTGGTCATATAAATATACTGTTCTTCCATCCTGAGAACCTTATCCAGATTGATAATGCACCCCCTCAGGCAGGCAAAAAATCTTCGGTCCAGCACCTGCGAAACCTGTTCCAGCTTTCCGTAATATTCATAAATTTCTGTATCAGTAACGATCATAATCTTGCGGGATTTCTTCATTATATATACAATTTCGTCCGGCAAAATCTTCCGTACACAGTGTTTCGTCACCAGAGGGACATATTTTTCCATGGAACCTTCTCCTCCTCTATTATGCATGGGTATATTCATTTCTATTCTAACATGTAAATTTCTTCCTGTTTTCTTTTTTTCTCGTCAGTTTTCTGTTTAATCCGTCAAAATTCGACAAATGCCGCTCTTTTTCATTCCGATTGTGTGATTTTTCCCCGGTTTCCTTCCCGGAAAAAGAATTTCTGCTGGCGTCCTGCCACAAGATGTGTTAAAATGTTGATGATTTTATTTCTAACAAACCGGAGGATACAACGAATGTTTGAAAAAGTATACAGATTTATGTTATGGGTTGGTATTTTCTTCGCCTGCCTGTACTTCCCGACCAGAATCAGCATTTTGGGCTTCATTGGAGGAATGATCATCTTTATTCTGGCGATCATTACCGTGATTCATGACTACAGACACGGCACCATGCCGTTCCAGAAGCAGCGTGAATTTCTTCGTGAACAGGGACTTTCTCTGAGAAAATCTGATATCAGGAGAAATACACAGAAAAAAGAAATCGCAGACCCTCATGCAGGTATGAAGCGTGTAAAAAAGAGAGACATTGATAATAAGTAACGGAAATCGGACGCGGTCAGGAATGGCTGCGCCTTTTTTTAACCAAAAACAGGAGGAAGCCATGAGAAACGGTCTTTATTTGGAACTTGCAGGTGTTTTTTCTCTGTTAAACCAGATATAATGTAAAGAAACATGTAGTTTTTGTGAGGTTTTTTGCTAATGGATTGTTAATTTTTCTTTACACTTTTTTCAAAGTAAGGTATAATTAACTGGCAGACGTATGGAAACATACGTGTAATTATCATTTTCAACTTTATATTATTTGGAGGCAAATAAAATGACTGAAAAGAAGAAAAAAAGCAATCTTAATGCTTTCGTCCTGCTTCTGATCATCATGCTGGTTGCTGCTATTCTGACCTGGATTGTTCCAGCTGGTCAGTTCGAAAGAGCTGAAGACCCTAACACTGGCAGAATGGTTGTAGTTCCTGGCACCTATCAGACAGTAGAAAGCACTCCTATCGGCGTTATCCAGTTCGTAACCTCTATCTATGCAGGTTTCATGGATGCTGCTGACATCACATTCTTCATTATCTTCGCATCTACTTACGTATTCCTGCTGAACAAGTCCGGCACTCTGACCGCTGCATGCGGCGCTATGCTGAGACTGGTAGGCGACAGAGACAACCTGATTATTCCAATCTTCATGACTCTGTTCGCTATCGGTGGTACTACTTTCGGTATGTACGAAGAAACTTACGCTCTGATTCCTGCGTTCATCATCATTGCAATGACTCTGGGTTATGACAGAATCGTTGGTGGTGCTATCGTATTCGTTGGTGTAGCTACCGGTTTCGCTGCTGCTACTATCAACCCATTCACCATCGGTGTTGCTGCAGGTGTTGCTGGCGTTCCTCTGACTGAACCTAAGGTTCTGATCTTCAGAATCGTTGCTTTCGTAGCATTCCTGGTTCTGGTTATCGTTTACACCATGGCATATGCATCCAAGGTTAAGAAGGACCCTACCAAGTCCATCGTATACGGTCTGCCTCAGGAAGAAACCAAGCACCTGAAGGCTAAGGACGAAATTCTGAACATGCCTTTCACTGGCAAGCAGAAGATCGCTATGGTTGGCTTCGCTGCTCTGATCGTTATCCTGACTTGGGGTATCATCACTGCTGGCTGGTGGTTCCAGGAAATCGCATCCCTGTTCCTGGTATTCTTCGTTGGTACTGGTCTGCTGCTGGGCTACGGTCCTAATGAACTGGGTAACCTGTTCGTTGAATCCTCCAAGGAAACTATCTACGGTGCTCTGATCGTAGGTATGGCTAGAGGTATCTCCGTAGTTCTGACTGCTGGTGGTATCATCGATACTATCGTATTCGCTCTGGGTAACCTGGTATCCAGCCTGCCAACTGCTCTGACTGGTATTGGTATGCTGATCGTACAGAACCTGATCAACCTGTTCATTCCTTCCGGTTCCGGTCAGGCTGTAGTAACTATGCCTATCATGGCTCCTCTGGCTGACGTAGTTGGTATCTCCCGTCAGATGGCTTGCGTAGCTTATCAGTTCGGTGATGGTTTCTCCAACATGTTCTGGCCTACAGGTGTTGCTACTATCTGTGGTTTCATGTCCATCTCCCTGGCTCACTGGTACAAGTTCGTTACCAAGCTGTTCGCTATGATGTTCGCTCTGCAGTGCGTATTCATGGTAGCTGGTATCATGATGGGTATCTAATTCAGAAATACGACACGAAACTTTTAAACTGTTGATAATTACATAGCAACTAAAAAAGGCGGTCCCTGCGGCCGCCTTTTATATTTCAATTATTCGATAAAAAAGACCGGCGTACCTGCCGGTCTTTTCAGCTTACTGTTCAAATGGCATGAATCTGCCCAGTCTGTCGTTTATTTTCTTGCCTTCAGCGATTGCTTTCTGTCCGCCAATCAGCACGTATTCGATGCCAACAGGGCCTTCCAGATGTGCAAAGTCCGCCTTGTCAATGATAGTCTGCGGATCGAAGATTACGATATCGCCATCAGCACCTACGGAAAGCTGGCCCTTCACAGCCTCCAGACCCAGACGCTTTGCTGGTTCGTAAGTCATCTTACGCAGTGCATCAACCATAGATACAACCTTATCCTCGCGGACGTATTTACCCAGTACTCTTGGGAAAGTACCTGCCGCACGCGGATGTCCGTTGCCGTTGTTAATAATACCGTCAGATGCCACCATACCGTTCTTATTAGCAATAGCAGCCGCAATTTCTTCTTCATTCATTACGAAGGCAACTGCCAGCATATCAGGATATTCTGCTCTTGCCTTTTTGAAGATTTCCTCTGTACAATATACGTTCTTATATGGATCATCTGTCAGCAGGATACTGTCGTAGTCCTTCTTCCATGCATCCAGGCAGCCATCTTCAAATACAGCAGAACCCATTGTAGTGGAGAACGCATTATAAGGATAGGTATCGTAGTTCAGCTTCGGATTTGTCTCCATCGCCTTGTTTATACAGTCTAAAGAAGGCTGCATCTGACCGATTGCAGAACAGCTGGACAGATGTGAAATCTGGAACTTCTGCGGGATTGCAGCAGACAGCTTCACCATTTCATCAATGGATGCAATATCATCAATACAGTCTGCACGGTAGTGGGCAGATACCAGATGGTTTGGATTATCCGATGCACCGCAGGCGAAAAGCATTTCTTCATAGGTGATGCCAGGATCGTACTCGATACCGAAGGAGAAGCCCCATGCACCTTCTGCCAGTTCTTCCTGAATGGATTTCTTCAGTTCTTCCATCTGTTCCTGTGTCGCATGTTCATAACGGCCGATTCCCATCTTAACGCGGAAGGTATTATATCCTGCCAGCATTACATAGTTCACCGGTGCACCGCCCAGATCTTCCAGAACAGCTTTGAATTCAGACATTCTCTGATACTGTTCCCCGCAGTTGCCGCCTACAGCAGTGGTCACACCCATATCCAGCATCATCTGGGAAATGGAGTAATCCTTTCCTTCTGTAAGAAATTTTTCTTCGTGCATATGAATGTCGATAAAACCAGGGGATACTACCTTACCTGCAGCATCAATCACTTCTGCCGCTTCAGGCAGTTCTGCACCTGCAGCACCCATCCAGGCAATCTTTCCGTCTTTCAGACCGATATTCTTCTGCACCATTTCACCTGCTTCATAATCCGGGCAGGAACCGTTTATAATCAGTAAATCCAGCATAACTCATCACTCCTGTTTCTTGATATTTTGCCATGTTTCGACGTATTTCGCAAACATCACATACCTGATTAAATTATACTCCCATATGACATGGTTCGTCAATAAATTCAATTTTCTCTTGCAATATCTGCACAAATCATGTATCATGTAAAAGATTGTGCTAAGATTCTGTATATATTTTTACGAATCCTGCACACATAGAGAGAGAACTTAAAAACTAAATTGGGGGGAAAATTTTTATGTCCAAGAAGAAAAAAGGCGAAGGCCTCAAGTCCTTTAACCAGGGCTTCCAGGTACCTGATACCTACATTATCATCTTCTTCGTCGTAGTACTGGCTATGCTGCTGACATTCCTGGTTCCACAGGGATTCTACGAAACTGAAGAAGTAACTTACGTAATGAACGGTGCTGAAAAGACCAGAACCGTTATCAAAGACGGCAGCTTCCAGTATCTGCTGGATGAAGAAGGCAACCCTATGACCGTAGGTGCATCTCTGTTTGCAACCGATGGTTCCACCGGTTTCTTCAACTACATGTATAACGGTATTACCAGCAGCTCTGCTATCGAAATTATCGCATTCCTGATGGTTGTAGGCGGTTCCTTCGGTGTTATGATCCGTACCGGTGCAATCGAATCCGGCATCATGGGTATGATCAAGAAGACCAACGGCAAGGAAAAGCTGCTGATTCCTGTACTGTTCGTACTCTTTGCACTGGGTGGTGCAGTTTTCGGTATGGGTGAAGAAGCGCTGCCGTTCCTGATGATTCTGGCACCAATCTTCGTAGCAATGGGTTACGATACTGTAACTGCAGTTCTGGTTACTTACTGTGCTACTCAGATTGGTTTCGGTACATCCTGGATGAATCCATTCTCCGTAGGTATCGCACAGGGTATTTCCGGTCTGGAAGTATTCTCCGGTGCAGAATTCAGAATGCCTATGTGGATTGTATTCACCGGCGTATCCTGCGTAATGACTATGATGTATGCATCCAAGATCAAGAAGGATCCAACCAGATCCATCGCTTATGAAACAGACGATTACTTCAGAAAGCAGAACCACATTTCTGCAGAAAACGAAAACATTCAGAAGTTCGGTACCGGCCACATTCTGGTTCTGCTGACTCTGGTTGTAACCATGGTATGGGTAATCTGGGGTGTAATGGTTCACGGCTACTATATGGCTGAAATCGCTACCCAGTTCTTCATCATGGGTATCGTTTCCGGCGTATTCGGCGTAATCTTCAAGCTGAACGGTATGAAGATGAACGATATCGCGTCTTCCTTCAAAAACGGTGCTGCTGACCTGATTGGTGCTGCTCTGGTTGTAGCTATGGCCCAGGGTATCATGCAGGTTCTGGGAGGTTCTGATCCAACAGCTCCAACTGTACTGAACACTGTACTGTTCGGCATCTCTGAAGCATTCTCCGGCCTGTCCGGCGCTGCAGCCGCTGTCCTGATGTACATCTTCCAGTCCGTATTCAACTTCTTCGTTGTATCCGGTTCCGGCCAGGCTGCTCTGACCATGCCAATCATGGCGCCTCTGGCAGACCTGCTGGACGTATCCAGACAGACAGCTGTACTGGCATTCCAGCTGGGTGACGCTTTCACCAACCTGATCGTACCAACTTCCGGCTGTCTGATCGGTTCCCTGGCAATTGCCAAAATCGAATGGTCCAGCTGGATCAAATTCTGCTGGAAGTTCCTGCTGGTTCTGATTGTTATGGCAATCGCTACTATCCTGCTGGCAGTTGCTATCGGATTCTAATCGAAACAAACTGTATAGCAAAAGACCGAAACCCCATCCGGGATTTCGGTCTTTTTTTACGTCCCTGCCTGTTAAACAGAGAATACTTTTTTATCTTCCAGACGCAGTGCAAAGAGCTTGCCTCCAAATACGCAGCCTCCATCGATACAGACAATACCGTTCTTCTCAAACACTTCACAGTGCTCATCTTCATAAAAACTCATCACAGGCGTATGCCCAACCACAACCGTCACGCCCGCTTTAAAGTATCTCTGGCTGTAGTCCGGCGGATAAAATACGAAATCGCTGAAATCATAGTCTTCCAGCGGACGGCCTGGCTTAAATCCATCAATACCGGCATGAACCAGCACATAGATTTCATCCTCTGCTTCCACAACCTCGTAAGCAGAAAACTCTTCCAGATACTCCAGCACAGCGTCTTTCGTATCGCTGTCCAGCTTTCGGAATGCAGATGCTGTAGTTCCCCCGCCGTTTTCCATCCAGTTCATATATCCCCGCATCATACAGTAATTCAGATGTTTCTCCGCATTTTCTTCCGTAATTTCCACATTCAGCTGCTTCAGTGTTTCCAGCGCCATATATTCGTGATTTCCCAGGATTGGAATCACATTCGGCCGCATCATCATGTCCAGCAGCACTTTCACGGGTTCCGGTCCCCGGTCTACAGCATCCCCCAGGACATAGAGCACGTCCTCATCACTGAATTCAATCAGTTCAAGCAGCTTCCTATATTCCTCATAACATCCGTGTATATCACTGATTACATAATGCATCCTTCTACCTCCCCTTTTCTGCAAAACAGACAGAAAAACCCGCAGAACATGTTCTGCGGGTATTCGTCTTACTCACTTGATTAAGCTTCTCTGGTGTAAGTAATCAGGTCTTCAGCAATTTCGTTGGCTGCGATGGAAACCGGCTTATCGATTTCTACGTCAGTCAGGATTGGCTTGCCGTCGATGATGTCTCTGGCTCTCTTTGCTGCCAGAATTACGATTGTATATCTGCTGTCTGCTTTCTTTCTCATTTCATTAACTGATGGATATAACATTATGCTTCCTCCTTATATCTGGAAATCAATTCCTCTGCCGTGAATGTCACTCTGGAATGTTCTGCAGTCAGAATAGATTTCACTCTGCTCACCGCTTCATCCAACTGGCCATTCACCACGCAATAGTCGTATTTATCAATGTAGGAGAGTTCCTTCAGAGTTTCTCCCAGACGCATTTCAATAGCATTGGCAGTTTCCGTTCCACGGCCCGTGAGACGCTTTCTCAGTTCGGACATGGACGGTGGAAGAATGAAAATGAACACACCATCCGGATAATTTTCCTTTACCTTCAGTGCACCCTGCATGTCAATCTCCAAAATCACATCGACTCCTGCTGCAAGCTTTTCAAGAACCGGCTGCTTTGGTGTTCCGTAGTAGTTGCCATAAACTTCTGCATATTCCAGCAGCTCACCTGCTTCTATTCTGCGCAGAAATTCTTCTTTCGATACGTAATAGTAGCTTACGCCTTCAGTTTCACCAACTCTCGGGCTTCTTGTTGTCATAGAAACGGACAGCTGTACATCGTCCCGGCTCGTCTGAGCCAGCAGTTCTTTACAGATGGTTCCTTTACCTGCACCGGATGGACCGGACAGAACAAACAATTTTCCTGCATGGTTCTCTAGTAGATTCATTCTAAACTCCTGTTGCTATCTAAAGTCATACTAACTTGAATATACATTATACCATAAAAATTCCCACAGTGCAAGTTATCTTATTCGATATTCTGCACCTGTTCACGGATTTTCTCAATTTCACTCTTGATATCCAGCATATGTCCGGTAATAGTAATATCGTTGGACTTGGATCCGATGGTATTGGCTTCACGGTTCATTTCCTGTACCAGGAAGTCCAGCTTCTTACCTACAGGCTGCTTTGCTGTAGTGATGATATCCTTCAGCTGAATCAGATGGCTGTTCAGACGGGTGATTTCTTCATCAATCGCACACTTATCCGCAAAGATTGCCGCTTCCACCAGGATGCGGTCTTCCGGAATCTGCACGTTGCCGCCCAGCAGCTCTGCGATACGTTCTCTCAGCTTTTCTGTATGGGCTGCTGCAACCTGAGGTGCACGTTCCTCGATTCTGTCCAGAATAGACTTGATGTTGGCACCCTTGGCAATCAGATCTTCTGCCAGCTTATCTCCTTCCACTGCTCTCATGGATTCCAGATTCTTAGCCGCTTCAGCAACAGGAATCAGAATTGCCTTTATAATTTCTTCTTCATCTTCCACATCCGGAATTGCCTTCATGACATCCGGCAGAGTAGCCAGGAACTGGAGCGTGATTTCTCCGTCCACCCCAAAGGTTTCCTTCAGTTCTTTCAGATTATCCACATACTGCTTGGCCAGCATGCTGTTCAGCTTGATGTTTACGTCGTTTTCTGTGATGTTTTCCACGATAATGGACACATCAATTTTACCACGGGACAGAGTCTCCTTAATGGTATTCTTAATCTTATCCTCAGCGAAGCCATAGCGTCTGGGCATCTTCACTGTGATATCAGAGTAGCGGTGGTTTACGGATTTGATTTCTGCAATAATAGTCCGCTTACCATCTGTGTATTCGCCTCTTCCGAAGCCTGTCATGCTTTTTATCATACCGTCTTATTTCCTTTCTTCTGCATTGTATTGCGTATGATTCCAAAATACATTCTACATGAAAATTCTGAAAATAGCAAGGCTTTCCGCCTAATGATGGCCTTTCGATTCCACAAAATACCGGATTTCAGCATTTTTTCTTTGATTTCCGGTATACCCCCTTTGCTTATTTGGCATATCTTCAATGCAGAATTCACATTATTTTACATTTCGTTCAGTTAGAGGATGTTTTGGGCTTCATAACTGCCGAATTACGTCTTTTTCGCCTATATATTTTAGATTAACCACCTGAACGATACCGGAAATCATCAAAAAAACTCAAATTTCCGGTATTTCTCTGTTTCG
The DNA here is from genome assembly GCA_017556505.1 of Bacillota bacterium. Classification (GTDB taxonomy): domain Bacteria; phylum Bacillota; class Clostridia; order Peptostreptococcales; family Anaerovoracaceae; genus RGIG7179. Next base: position 9,535 of record JAFYNS010000097.1, read on the forward strand.
GATGCAGTTGCCCGTAGTCTCCAGTTGTGCTATACTGTTATATTATTTATAAAATTCCGAAAATTCTCACCAGGAGGTATGATACTATGATAAATCAGACAATGCAGCAGCTGGGCAGTTCCCCTTCCGTCATCCGTGAGCTTTTTGCTTATGGACTTCAGCAGGCAAAGGTCATCGGCCCGGAAAACGTATTTGACTATACTCTGGGCAATCCGAGCATTCCGGCACCAGCGAAAGTAAATCAGGCAATCAAGGACATCCTCGACGATACGCCTTCCATCGCCGTTCATGGATACTCCATGGGCGGAGGTTTTGAGACAACCAGAGAGGCTATTGCAGCCAACCTGAACCGCCGTTTCGGTACAGAGATTAAGGCATCCAACCTCTTCATCACCTGCGGTGCAGCACCTGCCCTGATTTCCGTTATCCGTGCACTGACGAAATACCACAGCAGCGAAATCATGGCCGTGGCTCCATATTTTCCGGAGTATAAGCCGTTCACCGAAGCAAACGGTGCCAAGTTCACTGTAATCCCTGCCGACCGGGAAAACTTCCAGATTAATATGGACGCACTGGAATCCCTGATTAATGAGAATACCCAGGGCATCATCATCAACTCTCCGAACAACCCATCCGGCGTGGTTTACACCGAAGAAACCCTGCATAATCTGGCGGCAATTCTGAGAGCCAAGGGCGAAGAATACGGCCATCCAATTTATATTATCGCTGACGAACCGTACCGCGAACTGGTTTACGGTGGTGTGAAGGTTCCGTTCATCCCAACCATCTACGAAAATACCATCGTATGCTACTCCTGGTCCAAGAGTCTGTCTCTGCCAGGGGAACGTATCGGCTACGTGCTGGTGCCGGATGCATGTGAAGACGCCAAGAACGTATTCTTTGCCGTGTCCGGCGCATCCAGAGGCATGGGTCATGTCTGTGCACCGACCCTCATGCAGAAGGTCATCGAACGCTGCGTGAACGAAATGCCGGACCTGGCAGCCTATGATGAAAACCGAACCCTGCTCTACGATGCTTTGACTGGTATGGGTTACCGCTGTGCCAAACCAGACGGTGCATTCTACCTCTTTGTGGAAGCACCAAACGGCGATGGCCGTGCATTCTCTCAGAAGGCAAAGCTGGAACACAACCTGCTGGTTGTACCGGGAGAAGAGTTCGAATGTCCGGGCTTTATGCGTCTCTCCTACTGCGTATCCAATGATATGATTAAAAGAAGTCTGCCTGCATTTGAGGCCATGATTCACAGTTATAAATAATTTCAGACACAGAAAAAGGCGGCTGATTCCAGCCGCCTTTCCTATTTCGTATTACATATCCTCTTTAAAATGCAGAGTTAAATCGTAATTCACCGGTGTGTAGAAAGCTTCTTTCCGGTCTTCGATTTCGATGTGCTGGCTGGCCAGAATCCACATAGCCTTGGAAACTGCTGCTTCCAGGGTCATATCGTAGGTTTCCAGCAGCTGCAGATCCTGCTTCACTTTCTTGCCTACCTGGTAGACCATCATATCGCTGCCTTCATGAACAACCTGGGTTGCCACCACAACCATCTTGTTCGGATGAATTACCATCAGTTCTTCCAGCTTATCCAGCAGATACTGCGGGATACCACCAACCCCGAAGCTTTCAAAAATCACACCGTCAGCATTCTCGAAAATCCAGGTAAGGATTTCTGCATCCAGTCCCGGTGTAAACTTCAGAACGTAGACACGGCTGCCCATATCGTGGTAGAAACGTACACGCCATCTTGGGTTTTCAGATGGAATGTAACGGATCAGATGTCCATCCTGGATGATTGCCAGATTCGGATAGTTGATGCTGCTGAAGGCATTGTAGCTCTTTGCACGCTCTTTTTTCGCACGGGTTCCGGCGATGACCTTACCATCGAATACCAGAACCACACCGTGAGAATCATCATCAGATGCATAGAGCAGGCTGTCGTACAGGTTTCTTCGGGCATCGGTGTTCGTATCATTAATCGGCTTCTGTGCTCCGGTCACTACGATTGGTTTGGCAGAGTTCTGAATCATATAGGACAGCGCCGCTGTCGTATATGCCAAAGTATCTGTACCGTGGCAGACAACGAAACCGTCGTAATAATCATATTTCGCCTCGATGGTCCGGCTGATCATAGACCAGTGTTCCGGTGTAATATTGGTACTGTCCAGATTGCAAATCTGCACTGCATCCACTTCGCAGAACTGGTGGGATTCCGGAATATAGGAAATCAGCTCCTCTGAAGTAAAAGACGGAGCCAGACCATGTTCGGTCTGCTTGCAGGCAATGGTGCCGCCTGTTCCGATGAGCAAAATCTTCTTTTTCATACTTATCTCCTATTCCATGTCTTTCAGGAATGCTTTGTATCCTCTTACGGCTTCGTAAACATCTGCCTTGCTGGCCACTTCCATCGGTGCATGCATGCACAGCAGTGCTACGCCGCTGTCGATAACTTCCATGCCGTAGCGAGCTGTAATCCAGGCGATAGTACCGCCGCCGCCCACATCGACCTTGCCCAGTTCGGCAGTCTGGAATGCCACACCGTTGTCATCAAAGATTTTGCGGAGGGCTGCCATGTATTCCGGATTGGCATCGCTGGAACCACCTTTTCCGCGGGAGCCGGTAAACTTGCAGAATACCAGACCTTTGCCGAAGAATGCTGTGTTCTTCTTTTCATATACTTCAGGGAAGAGCGGGTCATAAGCTGCACTTACATCGGAAGAC
>JAFYNS010000098.1 GCA_017556505.1 Bacillota bacterium
AAGTTCAATTCGATAGGGATATTCTCCGTCCGGCGTGTAAATATCGATGATGCCGCCTCGAATACTGTATTCCCCGCGTGCTTCCACCACACCCATTCTTTCATATCCCAGCTGGACCAGCCGCTCTTTTACAAGTTCTACATCCAGATCTTCGCCCAGGGTGATTTTTATCACCTTTTCTTCGAAAGCTTCATATGGTGTAATCTTTTTCATTGCAGCTGAAACCGGGGCAATGACGATGGCCGGCTGTCCGGTCCTCAGTGCCTTCAGTGCTTTCAGCCGGTCCATCATCATATCGTGATTTCTGGCTTCATATTTCAGGAAAACGTGCTCCTCAGACGGCAGCACATAAATTTCCCTGTCCCGTATAAAAAAAGAGAGGTCTTCAGCCAGTCTCTTCGCCCTGTTTTCGCTTGGTACGATGATAATGCTTTGACCTTCTTCTCTGGATAAATAAGCAGCTACGGGAGCGACTCTGCTCTCAGAGATGCCCGAAATGTTAATCATTCCTGTTTTCCCTCTTCCGGCTTACCTGCCTCTGCTGCCGGCTCTGCCTTCTTCGGCTTTTCTTTCTTCGGCGGACGTACATTGTATTCATTCATGGCCTTATCAATGCCTTTTTCTACAATGCATGCCGCAGCTTTCGCCGATTTCACCAGTGCATCCTCCAGCAGTTCCTTTTCGCCTTTGGATACGCCGCCGGTAACATAATTGATTAAATCCACTTTCTTTTCACTTCCAATACCCACACGGATTCTTGGGAACTGGTCACTCTGAATCTGGTGAACCACAGACCGCATTCCGTTGTGAGTACCTGCACTTCCCTTCTTACGAATGCGGAAAGTACCGGTTGGAATATCGATATCATCGTAAATAACAATCAGCTCTTCCGGTTCAATCTTATAGAAGCTGATGGCTTCACGCACCGCTTCACCGCTCAGATTCATATAAGTCTGGGGCTTCATCAGCAGAACCCGCTGGCCGGCGATTCGTCCTTCGCCGACCAGGGATTTGAACTTCAGTTTATCTACTTTGATATCATATTCTTCTGCCAGCAGGTCTATGGTCAGAAATCCCATATTATGCCGTGTATTTTCATATTTTTTTCCAGGATTTCCTAAACCTGCAATAATGAACATATATTATGTCTCCTGTATATCTTAAGTAATGTAAAAATTATTTGTCAAACAGTTCGCTTACGGTACCGTTAGTGAATACTCTGCTGATTGCTTCTGCAAAGAGAGGTGCTACGGATAAGAATGTCATCTTTTCCAGCTTCTTTTCTTCAGCCAGAGGAACAGTGTTCAGCAGAACCAGTTCTTCAATTGCGGAAGCTTCCAGTCTTTCGCATGCAGGACCGGATAATACTGCATGAGTAGCACCGGCAAATACAGCCTTTGCACCCATAGCCTTAATTGCATTTGCAGCATTGCAGATGGTACCTGCAGTATCAATCATATCATCCAGAATAATACAGTTCTTGCCTTCAATGTTACCGATGATATTCATGATTTCACTCTTGTTTGGTTCAGGTCTTCTCTTATCGATGATTGCGATTGGGCAGTTCAGATACTGTGCCATGTTTCTTGCTCTGGTTACGCTGCCATGGTCAGGAGAAACGATAACTACATCTTCCAGCTGCTTATCGATGAAGTACTTTGCCAGGATTGGCATACCAATCAGGTGATCAACTGGGATATCAAAATAACCCTGAATCTGGTTTGCGTGCAGGTCCATAGTTAAAACTCTGTCTGCACCAGCAGCTTCAATCAGGTTTGCAACCAGCTTTGCTGTAATCGGATCTCTTGCCTTTGCTTTTCTGTCCTGACGTGCATATCCATAGTAAGGAATAACTGCATTGATTCTGCCTGCAGATGCTCTCTTCATTGCATCAATCATAATCAGCAGTTCCATCAGGTTGTCATTTACAGGGTTACAGGTGGACTGAATGATATAGATATCACGTCCTCTTACAGATTCCCACACATTTACGGAAATTTCACCATCGCTGAACTTGGTTACAGTTGCACGGCCAAGTGGCTTACCTAACTTGTCTGCAATTTCCTTTGCCAGTTCGTCATTTGAATTTCCTGCAAAAATTTTGTACTCAGAAAAAATTCCGCTTGTCACTGTTACGTACCTCTTTCTTTCTTTTGTTTTTACAACTACTTATTTTTCTTTTTCAGGATTCCCTTGGCAGAAACCCATCCCTGTTTCTTCACACCCCGGGCACGGGCAATATACAGAGCATCGCCTTCGACGTCTTCCGTAACCGTACTGCCGGCAGCTACATATGCGCCGTCACCCACGTTCACAGGCGATACCAGATTGCTGTTGCATCCGATAAACGCACCGTCACCAACGGTTGATCTGAATTTATTCGTTCCATCGTAGTTTACGAAAACTACGCCGCAACCTAAGTTTACGTTCTGTCCCACATCGGAGTCTCCTATATAGGTCAGATGAGATGCCTTGGAGCCGTCGCCGAAGTTTGAATTTTTCACCTCGACAAAATCTCCGATTTTGCAGTGTGCACCCACGTTTGATTTCGGACGCAGATAAGCAAACGGACCTACCGTGGTTTCCGCACCCACACTGCTCTGCACAATAACGCTGGACTGTACGTCCACCCCGTCACCCAGAACAGAATCCTCTATCCGTGTATTCTGTCCGATCACGCAGTTCTGACCAATAACAGTCTTTCCCTTCAGCGTAACACAGGGACCGATAAGGGTTCCTGTTCCAATCTGCACTTCTTCATCAATATATGCAGCATACAGATCTGCAAACTCCACACCGTTTTCCAGATGCTTCATGTTGACAGCAATCCGCTGCGCTTCTTTTTCCTTATATTTCTTTAATGCTTCAGATTCCATATTTATGCCTCCAGAATCATTTCGCCTACCTTGTAGATGTCACCGGCACCCATGGTAATAACCATATCTCCCCGGCATGCATGCTGGGAAACATATCCTGCAATATCTGCAAAGTCAGGCATGAAGAGAACTTCCTTTTCCGGATGAATCTGACGGATCTTTTCAGCCAGCTGCGCAGAAGAAATCTTGTAAATGTTCTTTTCTCTGGCCGCATAAATCTCTGCCATAATCAGCACATCCGTCTTTTCGAAAGCCTCTGCAAACTCATCAAACAGAGCCAGGGTTCTGGTATAAGTATGAGGCTGGAAGATGGTCCACAGACGATTGTGCGGTACATTCTGAGACGCGCTCAGAGTAGCTTTGATTTCTGTTGGATGATGTGCATAGTCATCCACAATCTTCACACCGCCGGCAGTAGTTCCCACGATATCAAAGCGACGCTGGGTTCCATGGAAACTGTGCAGTGTTTCAGAGATAATCTCAGGTTCCACTCCCAGATTGTGACAGCATGCGTAAGCTGCCAGTGCGTTCAGGATATTGTGTTCTCCCGGCAGGGACAGCTGCACTCTGCTGAGAACCTTTCCATCTCTGAGGACTTCAAAGGACGGCATGCCGTTTTCGTCAAACAGGATGTTCTGTGCATGGTATGTGCAGTTTTCATTGAGCCCGAAGGTGATTACGTTATTATGTCCCTGAATAACCTTGTTTACAAACGGATTGGCTTCATAAGCGATAATGGTGCCTGCTTCCGGTACCAGACCGGCAAACCGGTCGAAGGAGCTTACGATGTGGTCAATATCTTTGAAATAGTCCAGGTGATCGGAGTCAATGTTCAGAATAATTTCAATTTTCGGACGCAGACTCAGAAAGCTGTCCATATATTCACATGCTTCCGTTACAAAATATCCGCTGTTTCCTACTTTCGCATTGCCGCCGATTTCCGCCAGATTGCCGCCAACCAGAATGGTCGGCTCCAGCTTGGCACGATCCAGAATCAGGGATACCATGGACGTGGTTGTTGTCTTGCCATGGGTGCCGGAAATCGCGATGCTGTTTTCGTATTCGGCCATCAGCACACCCAGGATTTCAGCTCTTGTTACAGCCGGAATACCTCTCTGAGCGGCACGTACCAGTTCAGGATTATCCTGACCTACGGCAGCAGAATAAACCACCAGGTCGGCAGTTTCCACATTTTCCGCTCTGTGATCCAGGAAGATTCTGGCGCCCTTCTGTGCCAGATGGGATGTAATATCGGATTCCTTCATGTCAGAACCGGTAACCTTGTATCCTCTGGATAAGAGAATTTCTGCAATTGCAGAAAGGCCGATTCCGCCAATTCCAATACAGTGTATATTATGAAACTCAGATAAGCTGATCATCTTTTCGTTTACCTCCAGTTTAGACTGCCATCTGCCTCAGGGCAGACGTACTCTATTAACATTGTAACATATCTTTCCCCGAAATCAAACCCCAAACCCGGGAAAAGTAACTCTTTTTTTCATACAGTTCCGTCTTGCCATAATCACCTTGATAATCTGCGGATTTTGAGCTATAATTAAGATGTCTTATCATAACTTTGGAAAGGGTGGATAATTTATGGAAATTACTGATGTAAGAATTCGAAAAGTAACTGACGAAGGCAAAATGAAAGCCATTGTATCCATTACCTTTGATGATGAATTCGTCGTGCATGACGTTAAGATTATTGAAGGTCAGAACGGTCTGTTTGTGGCAATGCCAAGCCATAAAATTGGCGAAGGCAACTTCCGTGATATTGCTCATCCGCTGCTTTCTGAAACCAGAAACAAAATCAAAAATGCAATCTTTGCAGAATATGACAGGCTTCTGAACAGCGCTGAAGCTGTACCGGAAGAATAGACAATCGCTGAGAGCTGTCCTGTGCGGCGGCTCTTTTTTTATCAGACAGCCTGACCTGAAAGGAGAACTCCAATGGCAATTTTGGAAAAACTGAAGTACATGGCCGGTTTCCCTGCCCGTGTAATTCGAAAGTATAAAAAAAGAAATGAATATATTGATTATGTGTGTGAAGCCTCCGGCTGGACACGTAAAGAAACCATTGCGGCTATGAAAAAGGCCAACAAAGAAGGAATTTCCTACCGTTATTATGCGAAAAAGCGCCTCTGGTCCAGAACCGAAGCTCAGATGCAGCATGTACAGAAAAATGCCGCTGCCAATCAGGAGCGGAAACAGGCAGAAGCTGAACATGCAGTGGAAGAAGTAATGAAAGCAACCGGATGGAGCCGTCTGGCAGCAGAGGAAAAAATGAAGGAAGCACGTCAATCCTGCGGAAGTTCCTATAAAGACTATTACCGTTTCCGCCTCTATGAAAAAACTCCGGAAGAGCAGAAAGAGTTCTTCACGCTGGGCGTGTTCGAAACACTGTCCTTCAAATACAATCCAGACCCTGCAGCCATCCGTACCCTGCTTCAGAAAGGACGTTTTGCAAAGAAGTTCAGTAAGCAGTTCAACCGCGTGTGGTTCATAAACAGAGATATCACTTTTGAAGAATTCAGTACCCTGGTTCAGGACCTGGATCAGCTGATCTGCAAACCTCTTTCTTCCACGCAGGGAAAAGGTATCATCCGCATCCGCTTCAGCGAGTATGAAAATCTCCATGCTGTCTATGACGAACTGATGGGAATGAAGAAGATGATCTGCGAAGAGTGCATCGTTCAGCACCCTGCAATCGCAGCCTTCAATGACAGTTCCGTAAACACTGTCCGTGTACTTACCATTGTGGACGGCACCGGCGAAAACCGGAAATGCCACCATGTTTATGCAGGTTTCCGAATGGGCCGCGGTGAACTGGTTGATAACTTCCATGCAGGTGGAATCATTGCCTCTGTGGATCCAAAGACAGGTATCACAATCATGGACGCCATCGACCTGGATGGAAACCATTATCAGACTCATCCTGTCTCCGGTCTGGAAATCCTGGGCTTCCAGCTTCCTAACTGGGATAAGGTACTGGAAGTTACAGAAAAGGCTGCGCTGAAGCTTGCGGTCAGAATTGACGAAGAAGGAAAAGCCACCGGTGCCAGCATGGTTGGCTGGGATGTTGCCATCACTCCGGACGGAGCCTGCCTGGTAGAAGGAAACTCCGAACCAAGCCACTCGATTATTCAGCTTCCTTTTGTGGAATCAGGAAAAGGCATGCGGTATCTGGTAGAAGAATTTCTGGATTAAATAAAATACTGATAAAAAAATCAGGGCGCTTTAAGCGCCCTGTTCTGTTTTGATGAGATGTTATACCACTTCCACGCGGATCATGTTCGTATTGCCAGGCACATCCAGCGGCACACCGGCACTGATGACAACCTTATCGCCGGCGGTCAGCAGTTCCTTTTTCTTAGCCTCTTCCAGGCAGCAGTAAATCAGTACATCCACATTCTGCAGGTTCTCCACAATGATTGGCTGTACACCCCATACCATAGACAGCTGGTGGAAAGTCTTCTCGTATGGAGTTGCTGCAATAATACAGGTTCCAGGACGGAATTTACTCATACGTCTCGCGGTATAACCGGAACTGGTAATGGCCACAATAGCAGCAGCGCGGATATCTTTTGCCATCGTGCAGGCAGCATGCCCCACGGCATTAGTAGTATCTGCCGCATCCATTTCATGCCAGATATGGTCATTTCCAGATACAAAACGATGATCATCCTTTTCTGCCTGACAGGCAATTTTTGCCATGGCTTCAACAGCTTCAACCGGGTAAGCACCCATGGCGCTTTCCCCAGAGAGCATAACTGCAGAGGTACCGTCAAATACAGCATTGGCCACGTCCGTAATTTCCGCTCTGGTCGGTATCGGACTGGAAATCATGGATTCCAGCATCTGTGTAGCGGTAATGCAGATTTTTCCGCTCTGCTGGCAGCGTTTGATGAAACGTTTCTGAATGCCCGGCAGACGTTCAAAATCAACTTCAACCCCCATGTCCCCACGGGCAACCATGATACCGTCAGACAAATCCAGAATTTCTTCGAAATTATCGATACCTTCCATATTTTCGATTTTGCTGATAATCTTGATTTTTTCTCCGCCGTTGGCATCAAGGAAATCACGCAGATCCAGCACATCCTGTGCCTTACGGATGAAGGATGCTGCAATATAATCTACATCTTTTTCGATGCCATAGAGAATATCTGCTTTATCCACAGGACTCAGATACTCCATATTCAGGCGTACATTCGGCACATTGATGCCTTTATGGTTGCTCACGGTACCGCCATTGTGAACCAGACAGATAATGTCTGTTTCATTTGTTTCTTTTACAGTCATGCGGATTTTTCCGTCGTCAATCAGCACACTGTCGCCGGCCTTCAGTTCTGCCGGCAGATTTTTATAAGTAATAGAGCAGATGTTATTATCCCCATCCACATCCCGTACAGTCAATGTAAATGTCTGTCCTTCTTCCAGCTGCACCTTTCCATCCGTGAAGTTGCCGGTACGGATTTCCGGGCCTTTGGTGTCCAGCATGACTGCAGCAGCCTTGTTCAGACTGTCACGAACGGCTCTGAAGTTATCAATCGTCTTTCCATGACCTTCATGGGTACCATGGGAAAAATTAACTCTCGCCACATCCATACCTGCCAGAAGCATCTGTCTCATAACCTCTGCGTCAGAAGATGCAGGCCCCAGTGTACATACAATCTTGGTTTTTCTCATCGTCTTTCTTTTCCTTTCCCCTGTGCCTTCGGCACACCCTGCGCTTTATGCGCTCTGCAAAATATTTTGTCTTCGTGTCTTACATCCCTATTATATCTTTGGTCTGCACCAAGTTCAAGAGCTTTCAAAGGTTTAACAAAGATTTAAAGAACCTGCCCTGCGATTTCTAACATTGAGCAGGTAGAATAGAGTTGTCATTTTAAAACAGAGGTAAAAATATGAAAACTGCAATCATCGACCTGGGTTCCAATACCATACGGCTTTCTGTCTACAACACTTTCGAAAATGGAACCTTTGAACTACTTTTTTCAAAAAAAGAAATGGCGGGTCTCGCCCGTTACATCCGAAGAGGCGAATTGTCACAGGCAGGGATTGAAAAAGCCTGCACCACACTGAAAACCTTTCAGAATCTGCTTTACCTGCTGAAGGTAGAGGAACTCCATGTCTTTGCGACGGCATCCCTCCGAAACATCATTAATACAGATGAAGCAATCCATCTGATTTACCAGCAGACAGGCATCTTGGTAGACGTCATTTCAGGCAAGCTGGAGGCAAACCTGGGGTATTACGGTGCCCTGGAAGCTTTGCGTCCCGAGCAGGGAATTCTCTTCGACATCGGCGGCGGAAGTACAGAACTGGTTGAAGTAAGAAGTCATGAGATATTCAGTTCTCAAAGTATGCCCATGGGCTCACTCAACATCTTCAGTCAGTATGTAACGAAGCTGTGGCCCAAAGAGAAAGAAGTGGAACAGATACAGTCACATATTGGTGATATGCTGCAGAAAGCAGACCTGCCAGACCGGAAGTTCAACCGGATTTACGGCATCGGAGGTACTGCCAGAGCCGTGCTGCGCATCATAAATGATTATTATGAAAAAGACCGCAACTGTAATGTCTTTACCTGCAAAGAACTGGAGGAAATCACTGCGCTTCTTGTATCAAAAAATCAGCAGGCGCGGAAATTGATTCTGAACAATTGTCCGGATCGTGTCCATACCATCATTCCTGGCATTTTAATCATCAATCATCTCAGCCAGAGTCTTGCCAAAGAAGACATTTTTATCAGCAAATATGGTGTAAGGGAGGGGTACCTTTGTCACAGAGTAATAAAAAATACGATTTAAGTTATACACAGAACCGTGAGTTATCCTGGCTTAAATTCAACAGCCGTGTCATAGAGGAGGCAGCAGATCCTTCTGTACCGCTCATGGAACGGCTCCGTTTTCTTTCCATCTTCACCGGCAATCTGGATGAATTTTTCATGGTCCGTGTAGGCAGCCTCTTCGACCTGTCTGTCGTGACGCCGAAGGATCGCGAAAACAAAAGCGGCCTAACACCTGACGAGCAGCTTTCACAGATTTTTGATGCGGTCCATCCCCTGATCCGGCAGCGGGACAGTATCTACCATGACTTATGCCGTGAACTGGAAGCTGCAGGAGTTCGGAATCTGTCCTATCACCAGCTGAAGGACAGCGATAAAGCATACATCCAGGGCTACTACAGGGAGAATATCCGTCCACTTCTTTCTCCGCAGATTATAGACAGAAGTCACCCGTTTCCCCATTTAAAAAATAAGGCCTTATATGCTGCAGCTCTTCTGAGGGACCGGGAAAATAACCGAACACTTCTGGGAATCGCCGGCGTTCCAGACTCTATTCCTCCCATTCTTTTTCTCCCTGGCCGCAGTACGGAATTCGTACGTACCGAGGACATCATCCAGACCCATCTTCGAAAAATATTTAAAATCTACAAGATTGAGGAGTCTGCAATTATCGCTGTAACACGAAACGCAGATATCTCCTATGATGAGAAGTTCGGTGACGATACGGACGATTACCGGAACCACATGGCGATGCTGCTGCGAATTCGTGACAAACTGGCCCCGGTAAGAATGGAGCTGCAGGGAAATGCACCGAAACTGGAAATTTTGCTCCGCAGTATGCTGAAACTGAAGGAAACCCAGTGCTATACCTGCACCTGCCCACTGAACCTTGGCTATGCCTACATGCTGGATGCCTGTGATAAATCATTGTACCATACAGCACACCAGCCAGTCTGGCCGGCGAATCTGAGCCGCAGACTGCCGATGTGGAAGCAGATTCAGAATCAGGACATCCTGTTGTTTTACCCATATCATTCCATGGATCCGTTTCTGAACCTGCTTCGGGAGGCCTCTGTGGATTCCAGGGTGCAGTCCATCCGCATTACGATCTACCGTCTGGCCCGTAATTCCGCTGTGGCCAAATACCTGTGTGCAGCAGCAGAAAACGGCAAGGAAGTAACGGTGGTGATGGAGCTGAGGGCCCGGTTCGATGAAAAAAACAATATCGACTGGGCAGAGGAGCTGGAGGAAGCCGGCTGCAGCATCATCTACGGGCTGGAGGGATATAAATGCCATTCCAAAATCTGCCTGATTACACGGCGGGAAGACCGCGGATGTTCTTATGTTACTCAAATCGGAACCGGTAACTATAATGAAAAAACGTCTGCTCTATATACCGATTTCAGTCTGCTCACCGCCAGCCATTCCATCGCTGAAGATGCTGTCAGCTTTTTCGACAATATGATGATTGGTAATCTGCGGGCAAGCTACAACAAACTTCTGGTGGCTCCAGTGGGACTGAAACCGGGAATTCTGGAGGCTATAGACCGTGAAATCTGTCATGGAAACGAAGGCCGTATCATAATCAAGGTCAATTCGGTTACGGAGCGGGATCTGATTGATAAGCTGAAAGAAGCCTCCTGCGCCGGCGTGAAAATTGATCTGATCGTCCGCGGCATATGCTGCATTGTGCCAGGGATTCCCGGCAAAACAGACAATATTACTGTCACCAGCATTGTTGGCCGTTTCCTGGAGCATTCGAGAATCTACTCCTTCGGTACCGGAGCCCGGCAGCGTCTCTATCTGTCCTCTGCAGACATCATGACCCGCAATCAAAACCGCCGTGTGGAAATTGCCTGTCCGGTAGAGGCTCAGCCCCTTCGGGAATGGATCAACAGCTACCTGCAGCGGCTGCTTTCCGATAACCTGAAGGCACGCCTCCTGCAGCCAGATGGAAAGGATCTCCGTGTCCATGCAGAAAACAGTACACCTCTTTCCGTGCAGCAGTATTATCTGGATCACCAGGACGCTTTGCCCTCCTGTCTCCCTCCTCCCTCTGGAAGCGGCAGAAGGAAAGGATTTTGGAGTCATTTATTTCGCCGAAAACCGTAGACTTACACACACCACTATAGTATAATCAGAAAAACTCCATTCATTTACAAAGAAAGGAATACGAGATTATGAAGTACAGAATTGTAGGAGAACCCTTACCCGCAGTAATCTGCGATGTGGAGCCAGGTGAAACTCTGATTACAGAAGGCGGGGCCATGAGCTGGATGTCACCGAATATGAAGATGGATACAACAAGCGGAGGCGGTCTGGGAAAAATGTTTGGCCGCATGTTTTCCGGGGAGTCCCTCTTCCTGAACCGTTATAGTGCACAGGGAGGTATGGGACAGATTGCATTTGCATCTTCCTTCCCGGGTTCCATCCGTGCCATTGAAATTGCACCAGGCAAAGACATTATCGTTCAGAAGAGTTCTTTCCTGGCTGCTCAGGAAGGTGTGGATCTCTCCGTCTTCTTCCAGAAGCGTTTTGGTTCCGGGCTCTTCGGCGGTGAAGGTTTCATCATGCAGAAGCTTTCCGGTCATGGTACTGCTTTTGTTGAAATTGACGGTTATGCAGTGGAATACAACCTGACCGCTACCCAGTCCATCATCGTAGACACAGGTTATCTGGCCATGATGGATGCAACTTGTTCCATGGATATTGTCACCGTACCTGGTGTAAAGAATGCCCTCTTCGGCGGCGAAGGTATCTTCAATACCGTAGTAAGAGGTCCCGGCAAGATCGTTCTCCAGACCATGCCGGTAAACAAGGTAGCCGGTGCCATCATTCCGTACATCCCGGTAAGCAGCAATTAAATTCAAAAACAAAGAAGGCGCATTCATCAGGATGCGCCTTTTTAATACGTTCATGATAATTAAAGGAAGGTTGCCACTTCATCTTCCAGTGGTTCCACCTTTTCCAGTTCTGTTACATGAAGAACCGGACCTTTTTCACCGTACATTTCATTGTATTCGTGATAGATTGCCGCAGTCACAACAACCCAGCCGCCGTGTTCCAGATTCTGTGCTCCGTCATATTTTGCCACGAGACCGCCGAACTGAATATCATCCACACAGCAGGTCATGATATGACGGCCGATAACAAACTCGTCGTCCTTCAGACCGCCGCCCAGCAGGCTTCTGCCCTTGACGGTAATAATCTTGGCAGGCTCTGCATAGTACTTTTCTTCTTCTTCCGTAATGTCTCTGTACCAGAGAGCATAATCGCGGTCACCAATTTCGATTACCGGGTCTTCTACGTTAAACGGCATTGGATCTTCGATATTATCAAACTCAATATCGTTTTCGCCGTATTCGTAGATGATTTCTGCCTGACGGCTTGCTGCACGTACAATCTTATGATAGTCCATCTTGTCCATGTCACGGGTAAACTTTTTGAATACCACAGTGCCCACAGACTTCAGCTTGTCGTATACCAGATTTCTCATGTTGGCATTATAGGCCAGGAATGTGGTCGCATCCACCAGGCACATTTCCTGATACACCACCCAGTTTGGCGGCATGGCACCATAAAAGTTGTCCAGGGTCCACATACCATTATATTCTACAACGACACGGTCAATGTCGTGTCTTGCTTCCAGTCCAGCCAGAAATCCCTGGTCCAGTTCTTCCTCGTCATCAATCACAACGATTTCCACGTTGCTGCCGGAAAATTTTACCGGATTCAGTTCTTCTTCCCCTTCTTCGCAGAGCAGCATAAGAGTCTTCTCTCCGCTGTTGAAAGCAGGATCTTCCAGGGTACCCTGGATAAAGGTTGTCTTTCCGCTGTCAAGAAAACCGGTAAACAGGTATACGGGAATTTCTTTTTTCCCTGCACGCATGAATGTTTCTGCATTATTCGCCATAGTTTGACTCCTCCGGTTTCCGATTAAATTTCAAACAGCTTGTGAATTTCTTCCTGATTTACGCCTGCACCGATTACGCAGAGACGTCCGATGATGCCTGCTGCACCGGTTCTCACGTCAGGTTCACCAGGTACATAGTCGAAATGAATCCAGGAGCCATCTTCTGCTTCCACGATACCCTTTGCACGGAGAATCATGCCGTAGGTTTCATCGTCATCCAGAACTTCCAGTGCCTTCTGAATCTTTTCAACAGTATATTTCTTAGTAGTTTCCATACCGATGCTGTCAAAGACTTCGTCCGCATGGTGGTGGCCGTGGTGGTCATGATGATCGTGACCGCAGCCGCAGCCGCAGACTTCACCATGTTCATGGTGGTGGTGATGCTCATGGTGGTGATGGTGCTCTTCTTCCAGCATATGCAGTGCTTCTTCGATAGTATCCTTATTTTCCATGGCATCCAGAATCTGCTTTCCGGTCAGCTTTTCCCAGTCAGTTGCAATGATGGTTGCATGGGTATTATGTTCACGGAGAAGTTCCACAGCCTTCGCCAGCTTGGCCTCATCCATGTCTGCAGTGTGGCTCAGAATAATGGAGCTTGCATGTTCCACCTGATTGTTGAAGAATTCACCAAAGTTCTTCATGTAAATCTTTGCTTTCTTGGCATCTACTACGGTGGTAAATCCGTTCAGCTGAACCTCATCCAGCTCCAGATTTTCTACAGCAGTAATAATATCGGACAGCTTGCCTACGCCGGATGGTTCAATCAGAATTCTTTCAGGCTGGAACTTTTCGATAACCTGTTCCAGTGCCTTGCCAAAATCCCCCACCAGGCTGCAGCAGATGCATCCGGAGTTCATTTCGTTGATTTCCACACCGGCATCCTTCAGGAAACCGCCGTCGATTCCGATTTCACCAAATTCATTTTCGATGAGCACCAGCTTTTCGCCCTTGTATGCTTCTTCGATCAGCTTCTTAATTAAGGTTGTCTTGCCGGCTCCCAGGAATCCGGAAAAAATGTCTACTTTAATCATGGTCTTCATCTTCTTTCTTTATTCAAAATTATAATTTAACATAACGAATGGACTTTCGTCCTCAACATTACTATTTTACCACATTCTGTGAAAAAACCAAACAGAAAATTGATTATTTTCGCTGTGTTGTTCTTTTGAAATTGTGGTATATTATATACAATATTTTAAGAAGGAGACTCACACTATGGCTATCGATAAGAAATCAAGAGATTATGAAGTATGTCCCTGCCGTCACGTAACACGCGGTCAGGTGGAAGATATCGTCAGAGAAACCAGAATCAGCGATCTGAAGCAGCTTTGCGAAGTGGCAAACGTGGGCAATAAATGCGGCGGATGCCGTGAAATGCTCATGCAGATTATGGACGAGGTTCTGGCGGAAGCATAAGACAACAAGAATATAAGAATTTTAAAAACAGGCGTCACCGCCTGTTTTCTTTTTACTGTCTTCTCTGCAGTCTGCAGACTGCAGCAACTGCCGCGAAAAGCAGTCCTGCTACCGGCCATACTGCCCAGGTGATACCCCATTTCCCTGAACTGAAACTCCACAGCAGATATGCTGCAGCCACCAGCGGCCAGTAGAAACTGCCTATTTTGTCAGTGAGAGATCCGCGCAGCCGTCTGCTGTAATCACCATCCCGAAGAAGTCTGCTGTAACTGTCCCAGACAATTCCGGCACGGACGAGCAGATTGACACCCACTGCCACAGCACATAGAAGAAACACCAACGACAGAATCAGCAGCAGATCATTTTCCGTGAATGCTGCTGCCATGAGCGGAACTGCCGCCAGAATACATATCACCACACCGGCAGTAACTTTTTTCGTATATTCCCCTAAAATCATTGCTTTCTCTTTGCGTATTACCGCCTCCACGCCGGTTCCCAGCTCAAACCGGTCCTCCTGAACAGATTCAAAACCATGCTGCTCCATACTGTACCGGATAAACAGTGTAACAGCAGCAGCAACAATTATCAGAAGTACTATCGTACCAATCCCTCCTGCCAGAATTTCTGACAAAGGCAGTATGCCTAACGATGAAAGTCCGGTAAGAAGAATCAGCAGTACCGGTGACAGAATGCACAAGGTCACTCCCCTTGCCACAGCAGGCGCCCATCGTGCCTCATGCTTTAAATACTCCTCTGCCTCCTTCCTGCTGATACTGTTTCCTCTTGCTTCATTTTCCAAACTCATAACGATCCCCCCTTTATACGTATCATACCATATAAAAGGGTACATCAGCCAACTTTCCGCTGTATCTGCTGATATCTGAACAGAATGCAGACATTTCGGTCCACGAAAAAACTCCGGGCAAGTACACAAACTGTACTCACACCGGAGTTCTGGTTTTAATCTCTTAGTTAATGATAAAACCGAATGCCAGGAACAGCACTGCGGAAACCGCTGCTGCCAGAACACCAAACGGTGCCTGTGTGGTAGCATGGTCGAAATTGTTGCAGCCGCAGGCTGCAGAAGTAATTACCGTTGCATCGGAATAGAAGCATACGTGGGAGCCGAATACACCCGCACTGAGTACAGCAGATACTGCCAGAGTTACATCGCAGCCCAGTTCCTGTGCCAGAGGCACTACAATCGGCAGCGCAATGATGTACATACCCCAGTTGGTACCGGTAATAAACTCTGTGATAGACAGTGCAATGAATACAATCAGCGGAAGCAGCTGCGGAGTCGCAAAGCCTGCCACTGCATTGATAACATAATAAGTGAAGTGAATCTGTTCGTTTACTTCCTTGAACAGGAATGCCAGAATCATCAGCATAATCGGCATCAGCATGTTCTTAATGCCTTCCAGAACCAGATCAAAGAATTCTTCTTCTGTCATCAGTCCCTGCCACATATAGAATACAAACATGAAAATCAGTGTTGTGAACACACCCTTCTGCATGTCGCAGTCCATAAGAACGGTAGATGCAATCAGAACACCAATCGGCAGGAAAATATTCATAACCTTCGGATCGGTGGGAACCACGCTGTCCTTTCCGCCGCGGATATCCATCTTTTCAGATCCCGGAGGTGCCAGCGGGCCGCCTTGTGCCACTCTGTGGAAAGCATCCTTCATCGGTCCGAATATCGGGATTACACCAAGGATAATCAGAGGAACAATGATTGCCGCAATCCATCCGTAGAAGTTATAAGGAATTGTTTTAATAAAGTACTGCATGCCTTCGCCTGCAGGAGCCCATCCTGTGGTTTCCAGAATTCGGCCGCAGAAGATAGCCCATGTGGAAATCGGGATGATAACACACAGAGGTGCTGCGGTAGAGTCTACGATGTAGGACAGGAATTCACGGGGAACTCTGTGCTTGTCCGTAATCTTGGTCATACATGCACCAACTGTCATGGAATTCAGATAGTCGTCGATAAAAATTACGCAACCGAGAATCCAGGTACAAATTAAAGAAGATGTCTTTGACTTTGCCTTAGAGGCAATCCATTCACCAAATGCATAGGCACCGCCAGCCTTTTCAATCAGGGCTATTATGCTGCCCATCAGGCCGCATACGATCAGCAGGAATGCGATGTCCTCATTCATCATGGTAGCCAGTGCAGCATCACTGAAATTGGTGAAGGTATTGGCAAGCCACGATTCATTGTTTCCCATGGTTTCAGGCCTTGAAACCATAATAAACCCCAGTATGGAAGCCAGTATCAGTGCTTCCAGAATACGCCGGGTAGCGAAGATATAAACGATTAAAAAAAGCGCAGGCAATACCGACATAAATCCGTAATCAATGGGATCGGCCGGCAGGAAATTGGTTATAGCTACTGTTATAATCAAAGCCGCAAAAATAATTGCCAGAGTCTTTCTTCCGCTAGCGGATTGAGCCTCGGATCCGTATTTTTTTCTCAACTATCATCTCTCCTCTCGAAAAAAGCCCTTCCGCAGTATCATCCCTCGCCCAAAAGGCATCTCTGCATACAGGCTCACTAATCAAGCATAATTATAACAAATTAGTTCCAAAATTCAACATAATTTTCTGTTTTTTTATGTTGTGTTGCCATGTTTTTTTGGGTATTATATTTTGTAGAAAAATCTGCAAGAAAAGGAGTGAAACCACTATGGATATGAATAAATTTTTCTATGATTTAGATCAGTTTCTCTCAAACAAACAGTTTGATGAGGCTGAAGAATACATGAAACAGGGGCTGGCAAAAGCTGAAGAAGAGTGCGATGCAGGTGCCACTATTTCCATCTGCAATGAACTGGGCGGCTACTACCGTGCCACTTCCCGCTACGCAGAAGGAATTCCGCTCTATGAAAAGGCTCTGGAACTGATTTTCCAGCTTGGGCTCAACGGTACGGAACACCACGGAACAACTCTGATTAATTATGCCACCACGGTAACTCTGATTGGTGACATCGAAAAAGCTCTGGCCCTGGATAAGGCAGCTGCGACTATTTTCTCAGAAGGTGGCTTTGCACTGGACTATCGCCTGGCTACTCTGTATAACAACATGAGCTTCCTCTGTATGGATCTGGGGCATTACGAAGAAGCGGAAACAAGCCTTAACGATGCTCTCTACATCCTGAAAACTCTGGATGAAACAGAAATTGACGTGGCCGTTACATATACCAACCTGGCCGGTGTCTACCTGGCTCAGGAAAAACTGGATGAAGCCAAGGTAACCATCAAGCAGGCTCTGGATATCTTCATCACCGAAAGCGGCCGTGATGATGTCCACTATGCAGGTGCGGTGAATCTGTTGGGCGAAATCTACTTCCGTGAAGGGCTGTACGAAAAGGCAGCAGCTCTCTTTGAAGAAGCCATGAACCTGACCGCCCGTGATTACGGTGCAGAAACTCAGACCTATGCAATTCTGTGTCAGAATCTGGCATCCTGCCTGGATGAGCTTGAACGCGGAGAAGAAGCCGAAAATTACCGCCGCAGAGCTGATGAAATTCTCAGAGGAATCGGACTGTGAAGGGCCTGATTCTGGCAGAAAAATATTATAATGAATTTGGCAGCCAGATTCTTTCCGCCGCGGAAGAACAGAGCCCCGGCCTCAGCCACCGCCTTTCCATCGGTCTTGCCGGGGAAGGTTCTCAGTGCCTGGGATATGATGACACACTGTCATGGGATCATGATTTTGCACCGGGTTTCTGTATCTGGATGACTGATGATGATTATGCCGCATACGGTTCCGCCCTGCAGGCAGCCTATGATGCGCTGCCAGGTGAGTTCTGCGGTTTTTCCCGTCAAAATATCCTCGCACCGCACCGTCTCGGCGTCATGAATGTATCAGACTTTTTCGGGTCTCTCACCGGGATTCCGGAAACGGACGAAGACTGGATTTTTATACCGGAAGATGCACTGGCAGCTGCGGTCAGCGGCCGGGTCTGGCTGGATGGCTGCGAAGAATTCCGCAGTGTCAGAAATCAGCTGAATGCCTTCTATCCGGACGATGTTCTCAGAAAGAAGATTGCAGCCCGCGCATCAGTAATGGCTCAGGCAGGTCAGTATAACCTGCTCCGCATGATGAGACGTACGGACAGAATTGCTTCCATGCAGGCTGCCGCAAGATTTACAGAAGCAGCCATTTCCATGGTTCACCTGCTCAGCCGGAGATATACACCGTTTTATAAATGGGCATACCGGAGCCTGCAGGAACTGGCGGAAACATCTGCCCTGGCGCAGCTGGTATCGGCAGAACTTGCCGGGCTGCCGGATGCATGTATTTTGCCGGGAAAAGAAGGAATCGAAAAGACATTTGATATTACAGAGGCCATCTGCCGGGCAGTTTCAGAAGAACTGCGCAGACAGAGATTCTCAGAGACGGAAAGCAATTTCCTCCAGGACCACCTGGATGATATTATGAACGGAATCACAAATCCGGAGATTCGTGCCATGCATCCTATGGCAGATCCGGCATTCCGTTAAAGGGAAAGGAGCAGAACAATGGATATGCAGACCATGATTGAAGCAATCATTGAAATCGAATGGGAAATGTTCCAGCACACCGAAAACATTGGCGGACGCGCCAGCTGTCAGGATGATTTCGAAACATTCTACATTATGAGAGGCAGCCAGTACGCCAACTGGACCGATGAAATGCGTGAATGCTGGCTGAACTTCCTGAAACAGAGCCAGGCGGAGGGAAGAAATCTGGTGGCGGAAAAATACGGACGTATGATGCAGTTTACCAATCTTCATCACTATAACAAACATATCAAACCTTTTGTTCCTGCTGTGCCGCAGAGCCACTACAACATGATCAACACCATTGTAGAGGCGCAGATCGGCTGGGAGAAAGATTTTGCTGCGAAGTACCCGAAACTCTCCATGGCAGGCCGTCCGGTAACCTCAGAG
>JAFYNS010000099.1 GCA_017556505.1 Bacillota bacterium
CTCTTCTAAGCCGAATAACAGTTAACCAACCCCAAACCAATAGAAACAACACGAACATGAGCAACCCGGAAGTAAAACCTTGAGAAGCAAAGGCAAGGCTGTTTTGCTGATTTCTGCTGAATTAACAGATATCCGTCAGCTCAGCGACCGCATCGCGGTGCTGTATAAGGGTGAAGTTCTGGCCCTGAAGAAGAATGAAGAATTTTCAACTGAAGCAATTGGCTTGCTGATGGCTGGACAGAGGGAGAGTGAATAAACATGAAAAAAGAAATAAATGTGAAAGAGATCCTCAATGATTTAGGGATTTCTGTTGCAGCAATCATCCTTTCTCTGGTACTGGCAGCATTAATTATGGTGCTTGCCGGCTACAATCCGATTGCTGCATATACCGCCATGCTGAATGGTGCGTTTGGTTCCACCAATGCAATCGCTAATACCCTGGCAAAATCCACACCGCTTCTGCTGGTAGGTCTTGCCTGTGCTTTCGCCAACAAGGGCGGTATCTTTAATATCGGGGGCGAAGGACAACTGTATATGGGTGCTTTCTTTGCAGCTGTTGCAGCACTGGCTATGCAGGGCATGCCTCGTATGGTAGTCATTGTAGCATGTCTGCTGATTGGTGCGCTGGCCGGTGGTATGGTTGGTGCATTCAACGGTTTTCTGAAGGCGAAACTGCAGATTAACGAAGTTATCGTGGCAATCATGCTGAACTATATCTGTAAGTTCTTAACCAGCCATTACGTAAATGGTCCTCTGAAAGAAGAAGGCAGCCAGACTGCTAAAACCGTAGCAATCGGCGATGAATATATGCTGACCAAACTGCTGGACAAGACACAGCTGACTACAGCATTTCTGCTTGCACTGGCTCTGGTTGTTATAATGTACTTCTTCTTTGAAAAGACCAGAATGGGATATAATATCCGTGCAGTAGGTGAAAATCCAAGAGCGGCACAGGCTGCGGGCATCGCAATGTCCGGTACTGTCGTTTTAACCATGGGTATCAGTGGTGCGCTGGCTGGTCTGGCAGGTGCAACTGAAGTATTCGGCAAAATGGGCCGTTTCATCGACCTGTTCTCACCGGGATACGGTTTTACCGGTATTGCGGTAGCGGTCTTAGGCAGAAACAATCCGTTTGGCGTGCTGCTCAGTGCACTGCTCTTCGGTGTCATTGAAGCCGGTTCTATGAAGATGAGTTATGAAGCCGGTGTTTCCACAAGTATGATCAGTGTAATGCAGGGTCTGGTAATTCTGTTCGTAGCAACACCTGCACTCGTAAAAATGTTTAAAGTAAAGAAAGGAGGCAAGTAATATGGAAGTTTTAGATAATATTCTCTCAATGAATATGCTGATGGCTACTTTACGTATGGCCATTCCACTGGTACTTGCTTCTATTGGCGGCGTACTCTGTGAACGAAGCGGTATCATCAACCTGGGTATTGAAGGGATGATGCTGATTGGTTCCTTCAGTGCAGTAGTAGGCGTACATTTCACCGGAAGCCCATGGATGGGTGTTCTGTTCGGAATTATCATGGGTGGTATGTTTGGTCTGCTTCATGCTACCTTATGTATTAAGTTCCGTACTAACCAGTCTGTAAGCGGGGTTGGTATCAACATTTTCGCATCCGGCCTGACCATCGTGCTCTGCCGTGCTATCTGGGATTCCGATGGCAGCAGCGGTACTGTAGAACAGGTGCCTAACATGACCATTCCCGGTCTGAATCAGATTCCTGTAATTGGTCAGCTCTTTGACAACCAGTCTCCGTTCCTGTATCTGACAGCGATTATCGTTGCAGTATCATGGTATGTGATGTACAAATCCAATGTTGGTCTGCGTCTGCGTACCATCGGTGACTATCCGAAAGCTGCGGCTACAGCTGGTGTAAATGTAACAAAATATCGTTATGTCTGCGTAATTCTCTGCGGTATGCTGTGCGGTCTGGCAGGCGCATATCTGTCCATCGTTCAGAGTAACCTGTTCGTTAAGGAAATGGTTGCAGGCCGAGGCTTTATGGCGATGGCAGCTACCATCTTTGGTGGATGGAACCCGGCAGGATCTCTGGGTGCCAGCCTGCTCTTTGCTTTTGCACAGGCTCTGAGAATTAATGTGGAAATGGAACTGCCGCAGAGAATTCTGCAGATGATTCCTTACCTCCTGACTCTGGTAGTTCTGATTGTATTCGGAAGACGAGTGCAGGGACCACAGGCTGCCGGTGATATCAAGGACTAAAGGAGATACGGATATGAAATATGACGTAATTATTATTGGAGCCGGTCCAGGCGGTATCTTTGCTGCATACGAACTGATGAAATGCAGACCTGAAATGAAAGTTGCAGTTTTTGAAGCGGGACACACACTGGATAAGCGTCACTGTCCGATTGACGGCGATAAGATTAAGACCTGTATCGGATGCAAGAGCTGTTCTATCATGAGCGGTTTCGGCGGTGCAGGCGCATTCTCCGATGGCAAGTACAATATCACAAACGATTTTGGCGGTACTCTGTACGAATATATCGGTAAGAAGCGGGCACTGGACCTGATGAAATATGTAGATGACATCAATATGGCTTATGGCGGAGAAGGTACTAAGCTGTATTCTACTGCCGGCACCCGTTATAAAACAATCTGCATCCAGAATGATCTGCATCTGCTGGATGCATCCGTCCGTCATCTGGGTACTGATATCAACTACATTGTACTGGGTAACCTCTATGCAGAGCTGAAGGAAAAGATTGACTTCTTCTTTGATACGCCGGTAGATACTGTAGCAGCTGTTAATGGCGGCTATGAAGTCATGGCAAAGGGTGAAACATACAGCTGTGCTGACTGTATCGTTTCCGTAGGCCGTATCGGAAGCAAGTGGATGGAAAAAGTTTGCAGGGATCTGAACATCCCGACAAAGAGCAACCGTGTAGACATCGGTGTGCGTGTGGAACTGCCTGCAACTGTATTCAATCATCTGACAGATGAACTGTATGAAAGCAAGATAGTTTACCGTACAAAGAAGTATGGTGACAAGGTACGTACTTTCTGCATGAATCCAAAGGGTGCTGTAGTAAACGAAAACACAAATGGTATCATTACTGCAAACGGTCACAGCTACGAAAATCCGGAACTGCAGACTGAAAATACAAACTTTGCACTGCTGGTATCCAAGCATTTCTCTGAACCGTTCAAGGACTCAAACGGTTACGGTGAGTCCATTGCGCGTTTAAGCAACATGCTGGGCGGTGGTGTTATCGTACAGCGTTTCGGTGATCTGATTCTCGGACGCCGTTCTACACCAAGCCGTATGGAGGATGCCTTCATTACGCCGACACTTCAGGCAACTCCAGGGGATTTAAGCCTGGTTCTGCCAAAGCGTATTCTGGATGGAATCATTGAAATGATTTATGCGCTGGATAAGGTTGCACCTGGTACTGCAAATGATGATACACTGCTGTACGGTGTAGAAGTTAAGTTCTATAATATGGAAGTTGAAGTGAACGAACAGCTGGAATGCTGTTACCCTGGTCTGTACATCATCGGTGATGGCAGCGGTATCACACATTCCCTGTCTCACGCATCCGCAAGCGGTGTACATGTAGCAAGAAATATCGCAAATAGGTAATAAAAGGAGACGTTCCAAATGAGCACAACAACTCAGACATTAGATAAAGACGCCATTACATGGGGTCAGAAACAGTATCACATTGCATTATGTCCGGAAGATATCGGCGAATATGTTCTGCTGCCGGGAGATCCTGCCCGCAGTGATATCGCTGCCAAGTACCTGGAAAATGCAGAACTGAAGGCGAACAACCGTGAACACAGAACCTTCACAGGTTACTACAAGGGTGTAAAAATCAGTGTTACTTCCACAGGTATGGGATGTCCTTCCGCAGCAATCGCTGCAGAAGAACTGATTCGTATCGGTGCAAAGAATCTGATTCGTATCGGATCCAGCGCCGCACTGGATCCAAGAGTAAACATCGGTGACCTGATGATTTCTGTAGGCGCTATGAAGAACGAAGGTACATCCCGTTTCTACGTACCGGATTCCTTCCCTGCAGTTCCTGACCTGGAACTGACACAGACCCTGATCGAAACCGCAAAGGAACTGTGTGAAGGAACTGATTTCAACGTATTTACAGGTATCACTTCTTCCGATGATGCTTTCTATGGTGAAACTCCTGAGTTCCTGGACAAGCTGAGATCCTACAAGGTAATGAACCTGGATATGGAATCCTCCGCTCTTTATACTATCGCACACCTGCGTGGTGTTAAGGCAGCAACTATCAATGGTACTTCCGGAAACCTGACCAATGCAGAAGTTATCTACACCAAGAAGAATGAACGTCTGTATGATGCTTGGGAAAAGGAAATCCAGGTTGTTCTGGAAACCATCTACAGAATGGAACAGAAGAAAAACAAATAACAAGTAAAAAATACAGAAAAGGCCATCCTCATTTCGGACGGCCTTTTGTTGTTTCAACAGTATACTTTTGTTTTGGTGTTTGCGAACGTCTTAACAATGTTATAATCAATGGCAGGATTGTTACAAAGGAGCTATAGATATGAACTGCATTGAAGAAAGAATTTTAAAAGATGGTATTGTAAAAGAAGGAAATGTACTGAAAGTAGACAGCTTCCTGAATCATCAGATGGATATTGCACTGTTCAGTGAAATGGGTAAGGAATGGTAACGCCGCTTTGATGGCAAAAAGATTAATAAAATCCTGACCATTGAGGCTTCCTGTATTGGAATTGCTGCGGTTGTGGCAATGGAGTTCGGTGTGCCTGTAGTCTTTGCAAAGAAATCCAAAAGCATCAACCTGGAAGGGGAAATGTACACTGCGGAAGTGGAATCTTTCACACATAAAAATAAAAACCAGGTGATTGTATCTAAAAAATCCTGAATGAAAAGGACCGTGTTCTGATTATTGATGATTTCCTGGCCAATGGATGTGCACTGCAGGGTCTGATTCAGATTGTACAGCAGGCAGGTGCAACGGTAGAAGGGATTGGCATCGCTATCGAAAAGGGCTTCCAGACCGGTGGTCAGATTATCCGTAATCTTGGATATCACCTGGAATCTCTGGCAATTGTCGACGGAATGAATGCCGAGGATGGCAGCATCCAGCTTCGTCAGATATAAATGTGAATATACTAAAAGAAAAACAGGTTCCCGCAAGAACCTGTTTTTTTATGATGTTATTATTCAACCAGTGACATTGCAATCATTTCCGGTGTAATCGGCAGTTCTCTGTGCCATACGCCGGTAGCACGCTGGATTGCATGTGCAATCGCAGGAGCTGGTGTGTTAATTACAATTTCGCCGATGGACTTGGCACCGAACGGACCGGTTGGTTCATAGCTGTGCTCGAATTCCACTTTCAGATTACCCATGTCCAGACGGGTAGGAATTTTATACTGCATGAAGGAGGATTCCATTGGCTTACCCTTTTCGTCGTAAGTCACGTTTTCAAAGAGTGTATGACCGATACCCTGTACGATACCGCCTTCTGCCTGGATTCTTGCCAGTGCAGGATTGATTGGAATACCGCAGTCTACAACTGCCATGTAGTCCAGAATTTCCACCTGACCAGTCAGCTTGTCCAGTTCGATTTCTACCATACCTACCATATAAGGAGGCGGGGAAACAGGAGATGAGTGTGAGGCGGTTGCTACAGCCGGAATAGAATTACCCAGCTGAACCTTATAGGAGATATCCTGCAGTGAAATAAACTGTCCGCTGCCAATGTGACGAACGCCACCCTTTACAAACTCAACATCTTCTTCTTCGCCTTCCATCATTCCGGCAGCGATGGCACAAATCTGCTTTTTCAGCTCTGTGCAGGCATTTTCTACTGCTTTGCCGGTGATGTAGGTGGTAGAAGATGCATAAGAACCGGAGTCATACGGAGATACGTCGGTATCTGCACCGAAAACGGCGATATCATCAACGTCACAGTCCATACATTCCGCAGCCATCTGAGCCAGAATCGTATCACAGCCGGTACCCATATCGGCTGCACCGATAATCAGGTTATATGTACCATCATCGCTCAGCTTGATGGTTGCAGAACCCACGTCTACAAAGTCAATACAGGAACCTTGCATTGCCATGGCTACGCCGGCAGCACGAACTTTGCCGCCTCCCATATCACGAACCGGATAACGGTGCTCCCAGTCAAACATTTCACGGCAGTGCTGCATACAGCGGTCCAGCGCACAAGCTTCTGCTATCTGACCGTAGTATGCCGGCATCAGCATTCCTTCTTTCAGCATGTTTTTATCACGGAGTACAGTAGGGTCCATATTAAGATGTTCTGCCAGCTCATTTACGATGCTTTCCATGGCGAAAATGCCCTGGGTTGCACCGTAGCCGCGGTATGCACCGGAAGCCTGATGATTCGTATACACTACATCAAACTTGAAGCGGTGGGCTTCCAGACCGCCTGTGTAAAGCGGCAGGGATTTATGTGCAGACAGGCCTACCGTAGTAGGTCCGTGTTCACCATAAGCTCCGGTATTGGAGAGAGTGTAGAAGTCAACGGCACGGATTTTACCGTCGTTCATTGCACCCAGACGTACGGTGATTTCCATTTCATGACGCGGAGAACCTGCAATCTGTGCTTCTTCACGGGTATATGTAATGCGTGCAGGGCGTCCGGTCTTTATGGTAACGAAAGCCGGATATACTTCGCAGACCGCGGTCTGCTTGGCACCGAAGCCGCCGCCGATACGAGGCTTTTCTACGCGGATTTTGCTCTTTGGAATACCCAGAGCTGCAGAAAGAATACGGCGTGTGTGGAAAACAATCTGCGTGGAAGAAATCACGTGCAGACGGCCGTAACGGTCCAGACTGGTATAAGTGGTGAAGGTTTCCATCATAGTCTGATTGAAAGCCTTAGTGTGGTAGGTTCTCTCCAGAAGGATATCGCAGTCCTCCAGGATTGCATCCACATCTCCGTGATATTCACAGTCGGAGGCTACCAGATTCCTCTTTGGATCTCCACCAACCTGAACCGGAGGGAACCAGTCATCTTCCGGATGCACCAGAGCAGGATTGTCCAGGGCGGTGCGGAAGTCAAGAACCGCATCGAGAACTTCATATTCCACCTTAATCATGCGCATGGCCTTCAGTGCAGACTTTTCATCTTCTGCAGCAATCAGCGCAACCGCGTCTCCGGCAAAACGTACATGACGGTCCAGAATCAGACGGTCATAAGGGGACATTTCCGGATAAGTCTGGCCTGCGATAGCGAAACGGTTTTTCGGAACGTCTTCCCAGGTATAGATATCCACAACGCCAGGTACCTTCTTCGCAGTATCCGTCTTAATGGACTTTACGATCGCGTTGGCATGAGGGCTGCGGAGGATTTTTACGATGAGGGCATCATCCGGTGTAACGTCTGCAGTATATACAGGCTTGCCGTGGAGCAGCTGCATGGAGTCTTTTTTACGGAAGGACTTGTTTACTGCCTTATATTCTCTGTGTTTTTTCTGTTCCATAACTGCCTCCTTATGCTCTGCGGGATTCCAGGAATGTACGGATACCGCGCAGCTGTCCTTCGTAACCGGAGCAGCGGCAGAGGTTTCCTGCCAGGAATGCTCTGATTTCGTCATCAGATGGATCCGGATTTTCACGGAGCAGGGCAATGGTGTTCATAACGAAGCCCGGATTGCAGAAGCCGCACTGGTCAGCACCCTGATCCGCAATGAAGCCGGTAAATTCAGCCGCTTCTTCCTGCAGACCTTCCAGGGTATAAATTTCATGACCGTCAGCACGGGCTGCCAGCATGGAGCAGGACAGAATCGGCTTTCCGTCCATGAGCACGGTACAGAGACCGCAGTTGGAAGTGTCGCAGCCTCTCTTCACGCTGAGACAGCCTTTCTGCCGGAGAAAATCCAGCAGGATTGTATCTGCATCAACAGAACCGGTTACGGCTCTGCCGTTTAATTTCAGTTTGATTTCCATGTTACATACCTCCCAGTTCCTGCAGACTGCGTTCTGTCAGGACTTTAACCAGATGGCTGCGGTAGACAGCACTTCCTCGCATATTGCTTCCTGTATGAACGGTTTTTCCTGCGTACTGTGCAAAATCTTTCGCGCTCTGTTCTGTGATTCCGCCGGCGAGAATGCCTTTTTCATCGCGGAAGACTCTGGCACGGGCTGGTCTGGCACCAACGGATAGTCTGTACTCACCGTCGAGGCAGGATACTGCACAGGCCAGAACAGGGAAGTCGGTACGCTGGTTGCGCATGGAAGTATATACTGCTTTTCCCGGAGTCTTTTTCACGATGATGCGGACCAGAATATCATTATCTGCTCTCATGGATGCGAATTCTTCCAGGGACATGATGCCGCCTTTATATAATTCAACGTAAGTATCCAGGGCCAGGAATACAGTCAGCACATCGGAAAAGCCAAATCTTCCCCAGATGCTGCCGCCCACTGTGGCCATGTTTCTGAACTGAACGCCTACGATATCTTTTACAGCGTTTTTCACTGCGCCGCAGGAGTAGGAATTCAGACCTTCGTGCATTTCCAGATCTCTGAGAGAGACCATGGCACCGATGGAAAACTCTTCGTCAGTTTCTTCAATGGTATTCAGTCCGAGCCCGGATAAATCGATGGCTGTATTCACAGAACCGGAACCAAGACGCAGCCAGAGCATGCCGCCGATAATGCGGTTTCTCTTACTCTGATTCAGTTCCCAGGCTTCTTCCAGACTCTGTGCACGGACATATTTCTGTATGGTGATCATTCAAGTACCTCCAATACTATTTTAAGTCGATTTGACACATACTTCACCTATTATAATATAGGATATTATAGCAGAAAATGTTGATTTTTCATAGTGCGTTTGCTACAATTGCGTTATACTTTAGAAACAACAACGATTGAGGAAATGTAATGAAATTAATCAAAACCGAAGACGCCGTGGGTCAGATTCTGTGTCATGATATTACACAGATTATCAAAGGCGTGACAAAAGATGCTGTATTCCGAAAGGGACATGTGATTCGTGAAGAAGATATTCCGGTGCTGTTAAGTGTGGGAAAAGAACATATTTACATCTGGGAAAATAATGAAAACATGCTCCATGAAAACGAGGCTGCACAGATTTTATACGATATCTGCCAAAGTGACAATATGCGTCCGTCTGAGATAAAAGAAGGGAAAATCGAAGTCATTGCAGACTGTGACGGTGTGCTTAAAATTGACCGCAGTCTTCTGCAGAAGATTAATTCCCTGGGAGAAATGATGATTGCCAGCCGGCACGGAGATTTTCCTGTGAAGAAGGGAGAAAAAATCGCAGGAACAAGAGTGATTCCTCTGATAATTGAAAAGGAAAAGATGGAGAAGGCGAAGGATGCTGCAGGAGGCAGATCCATCTTCCGCATCCTGCCTTACGAGAAGAAAAGAGTGGGTATTGTCACTACGGGAAATGAAGTTTTCCATGGCAGAATTCAGGATACCTTCACTCCTGTTATTATAGAAAAAATTTCCGAATACGGGGCAGAAGTAACCGGCCGGGAACTTTCTGATGACAATCCTGAAAATATTGCATCCTGCATCCGCAGCCTTCTGGAAAAAGGTGCAGATATGATCATCTGTACCGGAGGCATGAGCGTGGATCCTGATGACAAAACACCGGCAGCCATCCGCAGCGTGGCAGGACGGGTGATTACCTACGGTGCACCGGTGCTGCCGGGAGCCATGTTTTTACTGGCCTATTGCGGAAAAGATGTTCCGATTATGGGGCTTCCGGGATGTGTGATGTACGCAAAGAGGACCATCTTTGATCTGGTGCTTCCAAGAATTATGGCAGGCGAAGTGCTGACGGCAGAAGATTTTCATGTACTGGGCGAAGGCGGACTGTGCCTGTCCTGTCCGGTCTGCACCTTCCCCAACTGCGGGTTTGGAAAATAGGAGGACGGATGAAGGCTGTAACGAAGATTGTTTTTCTCGATGATCAGGGAGAAAAGTTTTTCGGAGAGGGACCTTTTCAGCTGCTGCGTGCAGTGGAGGAAACCGGTTCGCTTCGGGCTGCTGCCATGTCCATGAATATGGCGTATACCAAGGCACTGAAGGTTCTGAAAAATGCGGAAGCTGCGCTGGGCTTTTCTCTGACCGCCCGTACCACCGGAGGAAAAGACGGCGGGGGAAGTCAGCTGACGTCGGAAGGACGGGAATGGATTGTGCGGTATGAAGCTTACCGAAATGCCTGCATGGAGGCTAACCGCCAGCTTTACCGGGAATTTTTTCCTGAAAAAACAGGCTGCATCATCATGGCATCAGGCCTTGGAAAGCGGTTTGGCGGAAACAAGCTGATGGCTGATTTCCTGGGAAAATCCATGATTGAATATGTGCTGGATGCCACAGAAGGACTCTTTGCAAAACGTGTGGTGGTAACCAGACATGAAGATGTGGTACGGCTGTGTGAGCAGCGGAATGTGGACGTGATTTTTCATGACCTGCCTCACCGCAGCGATACGGTCAGACTGGGAATGGAAGCCCTGGGGGATATGGACTGCTGCATGTTCTGTCCGGCGGATCAGCCTCTGCTGCGAAGAGAAACGGTGGAAGCCCTGCTTCACTGTGCAGCAGATCAGAAAGACCGGATCTGGCGGACCTGCAGCAATGGACTGCCTGGCTCTCCGGTAATCTTCCCAAAGTGGGCATTTGAAGAACTGAAGCGTCTGCCTGAGGGAACGGGCGGCAGCTGGGTTCTGAAAGAACATCCGGAACAGGTTTCTCTGATGGAAGTCAGTGACGCACATGAGCTGATGGATGTGGATACAAGGGAATCTCTGGAACTTCTGAAGGACTACTCTATGAAGGTGAAGCATGATTAGAAAGACAGAAAAACTGGTCATTACATTTTATACGACAACAGCGGCTATGGCCATGGAACAGGTCTGCAAGGCAGTGGGCGCAGCGGGGCGGATTATACCCGTTCCCGGAAGCATTACGGCAGACTGCGGTCTGGCCTGGTGTGCAGACCCGGCCTGTGAGACCACGCTCCTGGATTTAATGGCACGCCACGATATCACATATCAGGGCTGCTGCCGCTGTATGGTGTGAGGTGATTCGATATGATATATTTTGACAATGCGGCCACTACCCTGCGGAAACCGGAATGTGTGATGCAGGCGGTGATGGAGGCCATGTGCACCATGGGAAATTCCGGACGGGGCGCACACAGCAATGCCCTTCATACCTCCCGGACTGTTTACGAGGCAAGGGCTGCCCTGGCTGAACTTTTTCATGCAGAAAGTCCTGAGCGGATTGCATTTACTGCCAACTCCACCCAGAGCCTGAATATGGCAATCAAGGGGACTTTGAAGTCAGGGGACCATGTGATTACAACCGCTTTGGAACATAATTCTGTTCTGCGGCCCCTCTATGAAATGGAAAAGGCGGGAGTGCAGCTTACCATTCTGGCGGCGGACCAGAAAGGAAACATTTCCTGTGAAGCCCTGGAAGCGGCAATTCGGTCCAATACGAAAGCGATTATCACCACCCACGGTTCCAACCTGACCGGAAATCTGCTGGATGCATCACGCATCGGTGGGATTGCCCGGAATCACGGACTGCTGTACATTCTGGATGCATCCCAGA
>JAFYNS010000100.1 GCA_017556505.1 Bacillota bacterium
AGCCTCTCCAAATGCTGCTTCGGGCGGAAATAGCGGCATTTGGGAAGACATGTATACAATGGACATGAACTACGGTACTGATTTGCCGACAAGATATGTGAGAGTTGCGGTCCCAAGTGCTGACTGGCTTAGTACTTCTCTTGCATATCATTCCGTTGTTTTCCAATACGCAGATACTACTGAAGAGATTCTTTATGTGAGATCCGGAAACAGCATCAATCCGACAGAACTGAAACCAGGTACGGAATGGGTTGATTCCGCAGGAAATAGTGTGACCGGAGCTGTAACGATTGGAACTAAAACTGTCTTTTCTGAAGTTCCGTCTATCACATTGACGCTGGATTACCTGGAAAAGGAAGATGTTCAGATTACATTCGACAGGAAAACTGAAACAATTCTTCCTGACGATGCAATCTGGCTGGATGAGGCAGGAAACCGCGTAAATGCGACTATTTTCCTGAGTTCCAGCAGGACCTTCTACGAAGCATGTCAGGTAACACTGAAATATCTGGATGGAACCAGCCAGACGCAGTATGTGATACCGGGAAGTGAGATTTTACTCCCTGCAGGACAGAACTGGACCGATGAAAACGGAAATCCGGCAGCGGGTACGGTTACTGTACAGAATCACGCTGTATTTACGGAAACCTATCCGGATAAGAAAATCACATATATTGTTGATATTGGAGACAGTTCCAAGAATGTGACTGTATCGGTTGCCCATGGCGGAGACCATGAGGTGATGGAGGGAACATGGTATCAGGGCAGTACGGTGTATCATGGCGGTGATGTGATTTCAAACATTACCAGAGACATTACACTGATTGGAGATGTATATCTGAATCTGTACTATGACTTGAATTTCCCTACATACAGTGAAATGTGGATTACATATAACGGTACGCAGCCAACTCTGGCGGGACTTGCTACGCAGGCCTGCACCGACCAGATTACACCGGCAAGCAGCACGGTAACGCTGCGGAATGTATCCAGCAGAGAAGTATTCACCGTCGTAAATATCAACAATGGAATGAACCGATCCATTTATTTTGCGGGGTGGAGTGTGAATGGTGACAGGGAGCATCTGATCGAGCCCGGAACGACGATCCGTTGGGATGAACTGTATTCGATGCTTGATGCAGGTGAAAATACTATTACCATAGAAGGCGTATGGGAGCACGGCTATAATCATACCGTATCTTTCTTTATCCGCTATGACTCTGCTACGGTTGACACTAATGGAAACATTATCGGTGGCGACCCTAACAACTATACGAAAGAAGTATTTAACGGACATCTTTTCGCGGATCCGAAGAGTATCTTTGATAATTCTGTAGAAACCAACTGGGCCTATGCAATTGCCAGCGAAACCGCAGATAATTCCGTCGAAATCGACTCGAAAATCCGCAGCCTCTATGGTTCCGGTATCGAATATAAATTCGAAGATAGACCGCAGCACAATGCTGTGCTGTATATGAAGTCCTTCCCGGATGATGCGGATGTCATTGCACAAATAAAAGAACAGGTACAGGCCAATGGAAAGCAGATTTATGCGGATAATGGCTTTGGTGAAAAAGAACTCATAGAGGATTTAAATACTCTGGATACCAATCACTTTACCATCCGCTGGTATGTTTTCAAGCCGGATGGTGACGCATGGCATTTAGACGGCAAACTGGTAAAGAAGGTGGGCACCATTCATGTTTCCAAGACCTTTGGCG
The DNA here is from genome assembly GCA_017556505.1 of Bacillota bacterium. Taxonomy (GTDB): domain Bacteria; phylum Bacillota; class Clostridia; order Peptostreptococcales; family Anaerovoracaceae; genus RGIG7179. The sequence continues at coordinate 1,722 of JAFYNS010000100.1, forward strand.
GAAACAGCAATCTGGTTTCACAGGTGAAGGCAGCAACTGGTGATAAACAGTTCCACATTACTGCCACCAACGGCGAAAGAATCGAAACACTGTATCTGACCGATGAAGATGTAGCTTATAATGCAGCAACGGATACCTATACCTGGACGATTTCCAATGTAAATTATAATGAGGAGTGGACGATAACAGAACACAATTCCGACAGTGTGCTTGATGATGCAGTTGGTCTGGAGGAATGGGTTACTGTCGATACCTATAACGGAACCAGTGATTCCGGCGACGGGGATTCTACCACAGTTGTTGGGGTAACCCACGCAGCCGACACCGTCAATAATGAGTGGCTTCGTGCCGACTTTACTAATGTGTACCATATGGGGAATACTCTGCTGGTTCGTAAGGTAGACGGTGAAACCGGCAAACCTCTTGCAGGCGCTACATTCCAGCTGGAACAGAATGGCGAGATTATGAAGTTCGCCTTCAATGAAGAAAATGACACATATGAGTGGGATCCGGAAAACGGTACTGTCACTCAGCTGTCTACTTCGGAAAACGGCTATTTGGAAGTGATTGACAACTTTACCTACGAGGTAGGTGCGGTGACCGTAAGAGAAATCGATACACCGAAGGGCTACAGTGCAGCTGGCGAAGCCGTTTTGAATTATGTAGGCAGCGGCGATGACCGTACAGTTGCCATTACGAATGATGTAACCATTACCCGAAAAGAAAAAGAAACCGAATACGCCGTGTACCAGGATGGTGTGCTGACTGTAAACAACTACTCGGATACCATTTCTGTAACGGCAAAAAAAATCTGGAACTGCGGTGAAGAATATTACAGGGACCTTAATGTAGAAGTACAGCTTTATGCAGATGATAAACTGGTATCTTCCGTGATTCCGGGTACTTCTAACCATACGGTTCTGCTGACACCGGCCAATGGCTATCGTTACACATGGGAAGGTCTTCCGGCTTATGCCAACGGTTCGAAAATCGACTGGTCCATTAAGGAAACTGCCGTAGGAAATGCTTCTTCCGGTTACGAAACGTCAGACTCCAAGGGTGTCTTCCCGAACTGGATTGCGTCTTATACTGCTCCGATGTACGGTATAGATGGAAACGGTTCCGAGACCGTGCTGCTGCAGGTTCATAACGACGTAAAGCGTACCATGCTCCGTCTGACCAAGTATAACGGATCAAAATCTCAGCTTCTGGCTGGTGCGGAATTTGAGCTGGCTGCTGTCGATGCCAATGGCACTCCAATCAGC
>JAFYNS010000101.1 GCA_017556505.1 Bacillota bacterium
ACCCGGTTATTTTCCCCGCAGCAGGAAGAATTTGAATTCTTCTGCCGTTCTGCTTCAGCATCATCCAGGACTTCATGTAGTCCTTTACCTGCCGGAGCAGCTTGTCCGGCTCCATTTCCCGGTATTCTTTGCTCCAGGCTTCTTTCCACTGATCTCTGCAGACCAGTACCAGCTTGTGAAATTCCGTCTCTTTCAATTCGATGATTTCATCGTCCTGCCGCTGCATAGCTCCCTCTGCTGCCTGATTTCTTATTACATCACAGAGCTGAGCCACCAGTTCCGGAAGCATGGCTTCCCTCGGGTGAACCATACCGTAAGGATCCTCTTCTTCCACCATCCAGAAGGCTGCATTCTTATGAATATCCAGCCTTCCTCCCAGATTTTCATCCAGATAATGTGCTACCCACTGACGCTGATTTTTCAGATACAGAGAATCTGCATCTTCATTATTCGTCCAGTACATGGCAGGACAGAGTACAAGCTGCCGGTAGACACGGTTGATTCGAAAATGTCCCCGGTCTGTTTCCACCTCTTCCTCCTCGTCACCTTCTGTCTTTTCGAAATCCCGGTAATTCTGAAACTTCGAGATATCCCTGGAAAAACTGGTGGCAAAATACCTGGAAAATCCTGTATTTTCATAGAGAACCTCCTGTCCAATCCCCTGGCTCAGGTTCTCACTGTTTCCTTCGTATACTTTCAGCATTCCCTTGCTTTCCGCATACTGAAGTGCCCGTACCAGCGATTTCCTCTGAGAAAAGGAATTCCAGTCCACGTCCATCACGGTTTTCAGCTGCAGCTCCACGAAATCGATAAGTTCCGATAAAAGGAACTGCTCCTGCTCTTCTTTATCTTCCAGAAACATTAAGAGTATACTAAGAATACAGTAGTCTCTGGTATCCTGAAACGGGGTGATTCCCATGAAGCTTTCTGCATGTGCCGGTATTTTTTCCAGTTTCAGCAGCCGTTCATTGCTGATCAGACGCCAGCCCAGCTGCTCCTGTATGAATTTTTTATATCTCGGAAGATCCCTCTTCACCCGGAAATAGGTCTCTTTTTCTGCATCCCTGCGAATCCAGAATTCTTCTATTAAGGTTCTGACTTCATTCATGATTGAAACTCCAGTACATATGCAGGCATGGTCAGGTCCCCATCCTCACATTTCAGGACACAAGTTCCTTTTCTGCGGGTCAGTTTGAATTCCTGGCCATATTCTGTCCTGCCCTTCTTCTGACTGTTCAGATTGGCCTGTGCAATCCACTGCAGAAGTACGGTCCTCACCTGCTGCGGAACCACTTCCTGAATGGCTGATACGTCCAGGATTCCGTCATGAATATACTTCATTATCAGAATCCGTTCATCCTCGATTTTCTGCAGATAAGCATTTTTCTGCATCAGCTTTTCCATAGACTTATCATAAAAGCCGCTCCGGTCTTTTCTCGGTTTGTATGACCGGGTATGAGGCTTCAGGAAATATGCCATGGAATCTTCTTCGTATACACTGCTGCTGATTCTGTCCGTACTCCGCTCCCCATTTGCCTTAAAATGCGCAATTTGCTGCACACCGAATACATGAGCCGACAGCTTGTGAGCTTCCTCCATATCCTCGCACTGACTGAACATCTGCAGGAATTTCAGATAGTCATCCTTCCTGCTGACACCCCAGTTCTGAGACTGAACAATCAGGGCCGCATTCTGAATGATGCTGCGGATGATATCATTGGTAATTTCCAGAATCTGAACGGATTCCGCCGGATGGCCATCTGACTCCAGAAACCATCCCTTCAGAGAAAACCACTTGCCGTATATATTTTGACGAATCAAATCCTCACGAATTTCCGACTGTTCTGACAAGGCATGGGGAATCTCCAGTTCACTCTGAACCACTTTATTCAGAAGCTGCTTTTCTACGAATTGTGAATTTGTTTCCAGGATCGCTGCAATGCGGCTTGCATGGCGCTGCAGCTGCTGAATAAACTCTTTTAAGTAAGAAATGAACCGATCCTTGTGCACGATGAACTCGATGGACTTAAGCAGTTTTTCTGATTTACCCGAATAAAATTCCCTCAAATAATCCTGGTAGTTCTGGTTCAGGCGTTTAAAATCCTCCTGCAGATTCTTCCACCACTCGTTGATTTCCTTCGGGCTGCTGTTTTCCATACGCTCCGCTTCCTCCAGACTCTCCGCAAGCCGCAGGAACAGGTTTGTAGAAAGACTTCCGGTCTCTACAAACAGGTTTTCCAGCCGCACCGTCATACGCTCAATTTCTACTGCATATTCGGACATGGTATATCGGAACTGCTTGTTCTTGTAATCCGCAATGGTATATACACGCCTTGGGTCCTGCAGTGTGGTAAGATTCTTCCAGCTTACCAGGGCCTCTAAATCCAGTTTCAGCTGGTCCATGGAATAGTCCTCGTAGCCCTCTTCTGCCCTCATTTTTTCAAGCACATCTTCCTTATACAGCTGGAAATGCATTTTTTCATATTCCAGAAAGAAAATCCGCATAATCTTCCGATACTGCTGTGCGTTGATTGCCGATAAATATGAAGTTTCTGTAATAGGTTCAAGATGTCTCACGGATTGTGACCTGCTCTCTTATTATTATATATAGGTTATTGATTGCACTTTTTTTACATGATTATACACCTGCTGACTAAAAAGTACAACTATGCCAGATCATATTCGTAATCACACATTTCATAATCGTCAGCAAAGCAATCATATCCCCAGCGCTGAGACTCGATGCCCCGGGTGAAGCTCAGGTTCTGCAGGACTCGAACCATGTTCATGGACCCGGTCAGCGCACTGCTGAAGCGACGGGGCTTCATGCCCAGCACAGCCATTGCACAATTCAGCGCTGCCTGACGGCCGTAACCGCCCATCTGCTCCTGATAAATCGCCTGCCCGTCGAAGACCTCCGGTATCCAGTCCAGATCAATTCCCGCCTCTTCCAGACTCTGAGTCAGCAGGTACATATCTTCCATCCCCCAGGTCACCAGCGGACTGTCACCGCACCAGAGGCGGAAGTTCTCTGCCGCATCCACGAAACCTTCGTGATCCCCTTCATCCAGGCTCATACGGAATGTATCCAGCACATTCAGCTTCTCATCCACACGTACCGCGCCAATCTGCGCAATGCCTCTGCGGCCGTTTCTTCCTTCCAGATTTAGTACGATATAGTCCATGGTGCACCTCCTTTTTTCTTACTGACGGCAGCTGTTCCTTCTGTGATACCAGTATCTCATAAGCGGTGTACCATAAAACTCCCACTAAAAAAAGAACTCGAACGGATTAACAAACAGATTTAGCTAACATTTTAGGAGAAACGGCTATGACTTTGAAAGAGGCTTATGAACTGAAAAAGAAAGAAGTATTTTCCCTCCGCATTGAAAATACACGCCTTCAGAAACAGCTGGACAAAGCCTCTCAGGGCATGTTCCCTACGGATGAAAAAGAAAATCTGGAAAGACGGATTCGGCATCTCCAAAACACAATCAAAACTATGGAGCGACGCCATAAAGAGATTATGGAGGCTCGCAAGATAGAAGACCGTATTCACAATGAACTCGTCTTAGAAAACCTGGGATTAAAAGAGGAACTTTCTCTTCTTCGCAAGGAAGTCGAAGATTTACGTAAAAGAGCAGAAATTGCTGAAAATGAAGTCCGTGAATTGAACGGTACCAACAGAAAACTGGAAAAGAAGCGGAACACTACCTTTGAGAACTCTTCTCTTCCTTCGTCTGCTTTACCGTTCCGCAAGAAGGTTCCAAACAGCAGAAAACCTACAGGAAGAAAGCCGGGAGCGCAGTCTGGTCATAAGGGGCACTCTGCCTGCCTCCTTCTTCCTACGACGGAGCCTGTAATTATCCCTGCTCCAAAAGAATTTCTGGAAAATCCGGACCTTTATCCAACAGGAAAAAAGATAAAAAAACAACTTATTGATATTCATCTGCATGTCACCGTCACGGATTATGTAACGGAGGAATTCCGCAGCCGCAGTACCGGCAGAAGACTTCATGCAGCCTTCCCCTCTTGCAAACTTGCGTTTATTTTTGCAAAACTCGGAATTACATTTATATGTGTTTCTTTCTTTTTCAACATACTTAATGACAATTTAATGATAATTTTCAATAACTTGATAGTTATTAATGAGATATTTCATTATTTACTCCATAATAAAATAATACACAAACGCGAATAATATCACCAGAGTGATACTTTTTTATAAATCCATAGTTGATTAACTATCGCCATAGTGATATAATAATTAAAACAGAATTAAGGGGGTGGTTAAATGGATAGAATAATAAAAATATATCACGGTTCTGAAAAGATTGTAGAGCAGCCAACGTTCGGAGAAGGAAGGAAAAACAATGACTTTGGCCTCGGTTTTTATTGTACTGAAAGCGAAAACCTTGCTAAAGAGTGGGCGGTTTCCTCACAGCGAGATGGATTTGCTAATTGTTACACACTGGATACCGAATATCTCAACATTTTAAATCTGAACAGTCCCGAATATACTATTCTCAACTGGATTGCTGTATTGGTAGAACATCGTCTCTTTTCTATCAAGAATCCGGTTGCACGACGTGCCAAAAATTATTTAATTGAAAACTTCAGTATAAATGTAAATGCTTTTGATGTTATTACAGGCTATCGCGCAGATGATTCATATTTTGACTATGCTGAAGCTTTTCTTAACAACGGAATTACGGTAGAGCAGCTTGCTCATGCCATGCATCTCGGCAAACTTGGCGAGCAGATAGTAATTAAATCACAGTTTGCTTTTTCTAAATTAAAGTATGAGGGTTTCGATATAGCAGAAAATAATCATTATTATGTACTAAGAAAATCCAGAGATGATGACGCAAACAGGC
>JAFYNS010000102.1 GCA_017556505.1 Bacillota bacterium
CCTTCCTGTACTCTGTACTGTTTTCCACCAGTTTCGATTACTGCGTACATTATTTTTTATCCTCCTCTATCCGGTCTCGCCATCAGGGGTGGTAATCCCTATTGATTACACTTCAAAAACCCGTTCAGTGCGGCTCAACACTCAAATGATACCATTTTCATTACGGAATGTCAAGAAGAAAATTAGTATTTTTCAATATTTTTTCTGCATTTTTCGATAAAAACAGCGGGCTGCGGCCCGCTGTTAAAATGCATTAATTATAAGTGTTCTGCGGCACAATACTATTCCACAATCACGCCGTCATCATCCACCAGCATATCCATGATGGCATTGAAATCATCTTCAGGAATATCCGGTTCTTCTTCCGGTACATAGTCTTCATCCTTCTGTGCCAGCAGATCCAGCAGCATGGCTTCAATCTTTTCCATAACCGCTTTATTCTGTTCCAGCCATGCCTTTACATTTTCACGGCCCTGACCGATTCTTTCACCTTCAAAGCTGTACCAGGATCCAGCCTTCTGAATAATCTTGGAATCTACTGCGGTATCCAGCAGGTCACCGGCACGGGAAATGCCCTGGCCATACATGATATCAAATTCAGCCTGCTTAAACGGAGGTGCCACCTTGTTCTTCACAACCTTAACTCTGGTACGGTTACCTACCACATTATCGCCAACCTTAATGCTTTCAATTCTTCTTACATCCATGCGCATGGAGGAATAGAATTTCAGAGCACGGCCGCCGGTAGTAACTTCCGGATTACCGAACATGATGCCAACCTTTTCACGAAGCTGGTTGATAAAGATAATGCATGTGTTGGATTTATTAACGGTACCGGTCAGCTTACGCAGTGCCTGAGACATCAGACGTGCCTGCAGACCAACGTGAGAGTCACCCATCTCACCCTGAATTTCAGCTTTTGGAACCAGTGCTGCTACAGAGTCGATAACGATAATATCCAGTGCACCGCTTCGTGCCAGCATATCGCAGATTTCCAGAGCCTGTTCACCTGTATCCGGCTGAGAAACCAGCAGTTCTCCTACGTTTACACCCAGGTTCTTCGCATATACAGGGTCCAGTGCATGTTCTGCGTCGATAAATGCAGCCTTACCGCCCGCACGCTGTGCTTCAGCAATCACATGTAAGGTCAGTGTGGTCTTACCGGAAGATTCAGGACCATAGATTTCTACGATTCTTCCCTTCGGAACACCGCCGATACCAGTAGCCAGGTCCAGGCTGATGGATCCGGTAGAAATTGCTTCCACGTTCATCTGTGCACCTGCATCACCCAGCTTCATAATGGCACCCTTGCCGAACTGTTTCTGGATCTGCGCCATTGCGGCCTCAAGGGCCTTATCCTTTTCGCTCTTTACTTCTTTATTTACACTCATGATAATCCTCCAAACTCAAACGAACATCTGTTCTTAAAATTATAATACCCTATTTTCGCCATTCGGTCAAGGACTTTTTCATCCAAAACGCTGTAAATATCTTACAATAAAGGATGTTTGAAGTCAAGATATTCTGGCTGCGGGATTTTGCTTTATGGATAATTTATCATAGTATGTGTCCAATAAACTTCCCAGCTATTTGTACTTACCCATCAGTTCGTACAGCACTGCACCATCAATGTTTCCGCCGGACAGAACCAGGGCGACATTCTTTCCGCCAATACGTTCGCGGAAGTCCATAACCGCTGCGACAGTTGTACAGCTGCCCGCTTCCACTATGTACTTTTCATCCCGGGCCATGAAGCTGACTGCCTTACCGATTGTTTCCTCAGATACAGCGATAAAATCATCTACATAATCCTTTGCCATTTCATAGCTGAGGGCACCGATGCCGCCGATGAGAGAGTCACAGAGGGAATCTTCACATGGGTATTCTTCATAGAACACGCCGTCTTCATAGGACTTGATCATTGCAGGACAGGCTTCAGTCTGCACACCAACGATACGGATATCCGGCTTGATGGCCTTGGCTGCTACAGCGATGCCGGTAATCAGACCGCCGCCGCCGATTGGAACCACGATGGTATCAATGTCCGGATTTTGTTCCAAAATCTCGATAGCCACAGTTCCCTGACCGCCGTAAATCTTTGGATCGTCATAATAAGCGTCGATGTATGTCATGCCGTGTTCTTCGATGTACTTCATGCCCATAGCATGTGCTTCGTCGTAGTTTTTGCCCATGAGAAGCGCTTCAGAGCCAAAATACTGGATCTTGTCTACTTTGCTCTGCGGTGTGGTTTCAGGCACGATAACTTTCGCGTTCTTAATTCCCAGCAGAGAAGCCGCATAGCTGACAGAACTGCCGTGATTGCCGGAGGAGATAGTTGCCACCCCGCGCTGGATTTCTTCCGGTGTCAGTGTGAGCATCTTATTCAGAGCACCGCGGATTTTGAAGCTTTTTACTTTCTGGAAAGATTCCAGCTTAAAGAAATATTCTCTGCCGTCTCCGCCCAGGTAGAAAGACTGTTCCAGCGGTGTCTTGCGCACATAAGGACTGATTCTTTCGTATGCTTCCTTCACTTCATTATAATTGAAACTCATTTTTTATCCTCCTTCTTATTCAAAAACAAAAGGCATCGAACCATGTCCCTCCATCCTTGCGGACAGCCCTAGCGGAACATCGTTCAATGCCTTTCACCCTGCACCCGGGGGTACAGGAAACATCCTGTTATTAATTTTTTAAACTATATCATAATAATTAGGAATATGTCAACAGTATAAATTTTACAGTTATTTATTGTAATATTATGGTTTTTTTGTATTAACTATGATATGATTACTCTGTTGGATTCCTCCCTTTCTCCATAGAAAGGAGTTGTTTCTTGGTGGAGAACTTATTGACTTAACATTAATTATTATATCCTATTGTTATTAAATATGTCAATGTTTATTGTTGTAAAATTATTCCTTTAAACTTTCTGATAGAACTTCTACATTCAATGCCACAACCAAACCGCTGCGTTTTTCAACTGCTGTTTCGACCTTTACTGAATCACCAATATGGACATCTTGCCACCGTTCTCCCATTTTTTGCTCCCACACACAGATACCGTCACCATCGTCAAACTCGAGCCCCAGATAGCCACGGGAGTCTCTTTTATAACCAGTCATAGCCATTGCCTGATCTATCACAGTACCGTAATAGGTCCGCTCTGAACCATCCACAAGTACAGAATCCAGCCGAAGGTTCACTGCAGATATAGATACATAAACCAGAATAACAACAAGAACTGTATATACAATAAAAACTTTTCTCAAACCAGATACCCCCTGCCCATACGTGTATGGGAGAAAAAACTACTTCACTGCCTTATAAATCTCAGCCATCATATTGAGCACAGCATATTTCCGGTTCCAGCTGCGGCCGTTATTGCGCATCGGAATCTGCACTGCATGGGTTTCGCCCTTATAGCAAAGTCCCACATAAATGGTTCCAACAGGCTTTCCTTCGGAGCTTTCAGGTCCTGCTTCTCCGGTTACAGAAATGCAGAGATCACAGCCGCTGACGTTCGCCAGTCCACTGGCCATTTCACAGGCAGTTTCCATGCTCACCGCACCGAATGCCTCTAAAGTGGCTGGATTTACTCCCAGTTCGTCGATTTTAGCCTGATTGGAGTAAGTTACGATGCCACGGTCAAAAACGGCTGAAATGCCAGGAACTTCGGTCAGGGCACCAGCGAACAGTCCGCCGGTGCAGGATTCTGCACATGCTACGGAAATCTTCTTTTCTTTCAGCAGATTTCCAACCACATCCACCAGTTCCTCATTGTCATAGCTGTAAATGTATTCTCCTACGATTTCCGATACCTTTGCAGTCATTTCATCCACTGCAGCGGATGCTTCTTCCAGAGTCGGACGCTTGGAGGCAATACGCAGACTGCATTCCCCTTCCTTGGCATAGGTTGCAATGGTCGGGTCAGTCTGACCGTCAATCAGCGGAAGCAGGTCTGTTTCCAGCTGAGATTCGCCAATGCCAAAGCATCGGATCATCCGGTAATGAATCACGCTGTCCTGCCATTTCTGAAGAATCGGACGAATCTGCAGATCAAACATACGGGTCATTTCACGAGGAGGTCCCGGCATAGACATAATCCACTTGCCGCCTTCCGCAGATTCCAGCGCAAAACCGGGTGCTGTGCCGGCATCATTTGGCAGCACCATGGCTCTGGACGGCATATTTGCCTGCTTATAATTGTTTTCCGTCAAAACACGCCCTCTTGCCTTCGCACGTTCCTCCAAAGCACGAACACTCGGTTCGTGTACGATCAGGTGGTCTCCCATGGTCTCACAGATTACTTCCTTGGTCAGGTCATCCTGAGTCGGTCCCAGTCCGCCGGTAGTCAGAATCAGATCGCAGTCACGGAATGCCAGCTCAATCAGGTCATGAAGACGCTGTGGGTTATCTCCCACTGTATAGTGATACATTACATCATATCCCAGATCATTCAGCTGCTGGCTGAGCCACGCCGCATTGGTATTTACAATCTGTCCAAACAGAATCTCCGTTCCTACTGTTAAAATCGCAGTACGCATTACCTTTTCTCCTTTATACTAACTAAAAATACAGAAAGAGCGGCCTTATGATTCCAAACGATTCCGCAGGCAAATATGCCGAGGACAAGTGCGGAATCAGAATGGCCGCTCTATATTATTTCATGCTGAATACCTGCTTATTCTGCAGCACATATTCGCATCCGGAATATACAGTCATCACAAGAGATGCCCACAGGAATCCCTGAGCCAGTGTATTGATTACGGTTACAGCCGGGA
>JAFYNS010000103.1 GCA_017556505.1 Bacillota bacterium
GACCCACCATCAGCTGGATTCCCAGGGTGAAACCATAATCTTTCATCATTTCTGCTGCCCGGTATACACAGGCTGCATCATGACCGCGGCCGGAAACTGCCAGAACCTGGTCATCCAGTGACTGCACGCCAAGCTCGATGACATCTACGCTGTACTTTTTCAGGTTGTCCAGGATTTCTTCTGTAATATAATCGGGGCGGGTAGACAGGTGGATCTGATGAATCCTGCCGGCGTCCTTGTATTCTTTGGCCAGTGCAAGAAAGGCAGACTGTTCCTCCATGGGGATTCCGGTGAAGGATCCGCCGAAAAAGGCGATTTCTACTGTTTCTACACCGCCGAGGGTAGTCAGCCAGGTTTCAATGGTCTGACGGGCTTTTTCCGGCGTCACGTCGTCCTGCCGGGCCGTAATCTTTCTCTGATTACAGAAAACGCAGGCGTTCGGGCAGCCCCGGTGCGGTATGAAGATGGGAATGATGGCATGTTTTTTCATAGACTACGCTCCTCAATAATGGAACCGATGTCCCGAAGCGGAAATTCCGGGAAGTCCACAACCGTGAGTCCGCATTCCTCAATGAAACTGCGGATCCTCTGACCATCGGGGTGACGGTCCAGACTGCCATGGAACACGATGCTGTCTCCAACCCTGCCTCCGCAGCCTCCGATAAATCCGTAATCATAGCCGGGTAGCTCCACATGGCCAGTGCACACAAGAAGTACCTGAAGACCAGCCGCACCGCATGCTGCGGCCATGCCCCAGTCTGCTGTGATTACCGCATCTTCTGTTACCGGCAGGCAGCTGCAGCGGGAATACCCCTGGCGCACATCGATCAAGGTCAGACCAGCAGATTTTGCCGTGTGGAGAAGTTCGGGTGCCGTGTACTTCAGATTGTGAATAAAATATTTCCCTGTACAGCAGGCGTTATAAGGCACATCGGCAGGATAAGGCCGTCCGACGGCGGAGATTTTGCCGTGAAAGACCGGTCTGCCAGGACCCAGACTGCAGAACACCAGATCCGGATGGTCAGCAATTGCCTGATCCGGCCCCGGAATACGGGGAAGCATGCAGACTTCGTAACCGGAGTCTGCCAGATAATCAATGAAAGCCCGGTCAGCACGGGCGGAAATGTAAATTCTGTTCATGTGAATATTATACACGAAATCACTTGCCTGAGCAACGCCAAGCGGGTAAAATAAAAGTACAGAATACAAGGAGAGTAGGTAGCATGTATAAGATTGGAAATAGCTGGGACCAGATTCTGGCCAGTGAATTTGAAAAGGAATATTTCCGGAAGCTGGAGAGTTTTCTGGATGAAGAATATGCAAATGAAACTATTTATCCGCCGCGTGAAGATATTTTCAATGCCCTGAAAGCGTCGGATTTTGCAGATACAAAGGTGGTCATCCTGGGACAGGACCCGTATCACGAACCGGGACAGGCCCATGGCATGTGCTTTTCTGTACAGAAGGGCGTGAAGATTCCGCCGTCGCTGGTTAATATTTATAAGGAGCTGGATGCGGATCTGGGAGTGAAACCGGTTCGTCATGGTTATCTGCAAAGCTGGGCTGACCAGGGTGTGCTTCTCTTAAATACATCCCTGACCGTCCGCCGTGCGCAGGCTAACTCCCACCGGGGCAAAGGCTGGGAGCAGTTTACCGATGCAATCATTAAGGCACTCAATGACCGTCCGGAGCCTGTTGTATTCCTGCTGTGGGGAGCAAATGCCCGCAGCAAAGAAGCGCTGATTACTGCACCGCAGCATTTTATTTTAAGCGGAGCCCATCCGAGTCCGCTGTCTGCGTGGAACGGCTTTTTCGGCGGCGGCTACTTCAGTAAGACCAACCGGTTCCTGGAGCTGACCGGGCAGCAGCCAATTCAGTGGCAGCTGGAGGAATAGGTGCGGGTTATGCGGCAGAAGAGTGAATCATCTGCTGCTCTTTTTTTGAAGCTGCAACAATTTTTTTCTCCTCGACATTTTTCGCAGGACTTCGACACTTGGAATGGAATATAATGGAAGTTACGGAGGAGGATGTATTATGAGAAATTTCAGAAAAGCACTTGCAGATGATATTTCATTACAGGAACGGCTGCTGGTCCAGTATGAGAAGGAACTTCGAACTCTTCCAACGGGGATTCTGGATGAATCCTGCAGCGGAAAAGTTGTTCATTATATTGATGCAAAGGGCAGGGAACATAACTCAGAGAAAACGCAAGATGTTATGATAAAGATAAGCAGGCGCAAACTGCTGGAGAAAAAAATCCTTGTGATTCAGGAAAACCTGAAAAGACAGAAAAAACTGTATGAAAAATACATATCCTACACGGACGAAAATATTATGGATAAGGTGGCACGTGTATACCGGAAGATTTTGCTGAGAGAAAAGGAGAAGGCAGAACAGGCAGCCGAACATGAGCATTCTTCATCTGGTGGAGGGGAGAAAACAGGACATCGCAGCTTGACAGGAAAAGAACTGGATTCAAAATCAGAAGTTATTATTTCCATGCTTCTGGATGTATATGGGATAAAGTACTACCGTGGGGTTAAAATATACTGGCCTTACGGCATGTCGGAAGAGGCGGAACGTTCCTGGGCGGAACTGGAACTGCCGGTATACGTGGTGCCTGATTTTGTAATTATTCTGCCGTCAGGTGAAAAGATATACTGGGAACACCTTGGAATGCTGGGAGATAAAAAATATTCGGTTCGGTGGATGAAAAAGCAGGTTTTCTATCACTGGTTAGGCATCACACAGGGAGTAAATCTGATTGTAACTGCAGATGACTGTAATGGCAGTATTGATCCGGCGGCAGTTGCGGACATTATCGAGACCAAGCTGGCTCCTCTGATTACAAAAGCAAAGAAAAATTGAGAGTCGGAATGGTTTGATTCAAATGGTGTACCGGGTTTTAAAGTTTTTTTGTGGATTTCCGGTATCGTTTCACTGCTAAGGCGCGAAATGCAAACCGATTTGAAGAAAAAACAGGCAGGATCGTGAGCAAATAAGGGTAATAACGTTGTAAAATCAACACGGCAAGACAAAAATTGGTATAAACTGGAATGGCATGTCGCAAATATTACAGAAATGATACCGGGAATCAAGCTTTTTTCTTTAAAATCCGGTACAGGCACTGGATTCGGGCAAAAACTAAAATGCTTGTTTGACTTGAAAAAAAACTGAAACATGGTAGAATATAATTGAGAAATAATGCGTCCGGCGGCAGCAGCTGCGGCGGCCTGCAGGACAGCATGAGAGGAGAATTATTTAGAAATGAACAAATACGTTGAATATAGAAGGGAATTCCACAAATACCCGGAAAACGGATGGAGAGAAATCCGTACCAGTGCCAGAATTGCAGAGATTCTTACAGGTATGGGATATACCTGCTTCATGGGTGAAGAAGTGGTAAATGTGGATACCATCATCAGTCTGGTGCGTCCGGATGAAGCGGAAGTGGCTATGCTGAAGGAACAGGCCATCCGACAGGGGGCAAATCCGAAGTTCGTGGAAGCCACCGGCGGTATTCCCGGTGTGATTGCTGAATACGACACCGGGAAGAAGGGCCCGGTAACTGCATTCCGTTTTGACATTGACTGTCTGCCTTACGACGAACCGCAGACAGAAGGCTACAGACCTTATGATGAAGGCTTTGCTTCTGTAAATCCGGGTGCAGTTCATGCCTGCGGCCATGACGCACATACTGCCATGGGTCTGGGTATCGCTGATAAGCTGATGATGCAGAAGGACCGCATCAGATTCGGCAAAATCCGTCTGATCTTCCAGCCTGCAGAAGAAACTTTCTGCGGCGCACTGTCCATCTGTGACAAGGGCTGGCTGGATGATGTAGATAACTTTATCGCAATGCATGTGGCATTGAGTGCGGAAAACAAGCCTCTGCCATCTCATACCATCTGCTGCGGCTGCAAGGACTTCTTAAGTGACCGTCAGCTGGATGTTACATTCCATGGCCGTGCGGCTCATCCATGCGGTGCTTCCCAGGAAGGTAAGAACGCTTTGCTGGCAGCATGTACTGCAGCAATCAATCTGCATGCTATCGCACCTCATGAAGAAGGTATGCACCGCATCAACGTGGGCAAAATCGAAGCAGGCGTGGCACCGAACACCATCGCACCGAATGCTTTGATGGTAGTGGAATACCGCGGTGTAACTGAAAATATTACAGAATATGTGGGCCGCAGAGTATTTGACATCATCGAAGGTGCTGCCAGAATGTACGATATGGACTACACTGTGGAAGACTACGGTGAAGTACCTGCCGGCAAGAGTGATGATTCCATGATGGATGTCATCCGCCGTGCTTCCGTGAAAGTTCCTTGGATTCAGAAGATGTATTTTGAAGGGAACGTAGGCGGTACAGACGATGCTGCGGCTATGATTACCCGTGTGCAGAAGCATGGCGGCCGCGGTACCTATGTGGGAATCGGATGTGACACTACAGAGCCTGTACATAATGCAGGATTCGACCTGGATGAAGACTGTATTGAAGCTGCAGTGGATCTGTGCATGAACGCACTGGAATCCATTCACGGCTAAGCATTAGCGATATTAAAAGAAACAAACGAGGAGGGACCGGTATGATTATTTTGAAAAATGCCCGTTTGATCGGGCCTCTGACAGAAGGATATGATGGACAGTATGCCGACATCTGGGTAGATAACGGCCGTATTGCTGAGATCCGCCCTCAGGGCTGGACTCCGTCCGGAAGCGGTCTGTATCCGGAAGGGGTGCAGATCATTGATGCCCGTCAAAACACCGTCATGCCGGGTCTTATCGATATGCACGCACATGTATACATGAAGTCTCTGGATTTCAATAAGGTGAAGGGACTTGATGCAGCACACAGCGTGCTCAACGCATATATGTATGCCGGTGAATATCTGAAGGCAGGTTATACCACAGTCCGTGACTGCGGATGTATGTATAATGTGACCGTGGCACTGGAAGAAGCACGTAAGGCAGGAGAACTTCTCGTTCCCCGTCTTATTTCCAGCGGACAGATTCTCACTCCGACAGAAACAGGAAACGATACTTTCGGAGAACTGTATGTGGAAGCAGACAGTCCTGAGGAAGTGCGCAAGGCAGCCCGCCGCCAGTTCCAGCTGAAAAATGATTTCATCAAGTACATGGTAACCGGTGCATTCTTAAATGAAAAGGGAAGCCCTGGAATGGTCATTGCTGCCCTGGATGAACTGAAGGCCGCCGTGGAAATCGCAGAAATGAAGGAATCCTATGTGTGCGGTCATGCCCACAGCGCAGAAGGTATCAAACGTGCTATTGCAGCAGGTATCCGTACTGTGGAACACGGTGTATTCCTGGATGATGAATGTATTGACCTGTTCCAGAAGACACCGAACTGCTATCTGGTTCCAACCGGTGCCATCACCATTGCATGCGAAGGTGACACCGAGTTCCTGTCAGACAATCTGAAGGAAAAGGCATACCAGTACTTTGAAGAAGAAAGAAATAACATCAATAAGGCTTATCAGGCTGGTCTGAAGATGGGCTTCGGTTCTGACCTGGATATGGAAAACTTCGTACAGAACATCGGTTATGAGTTTACTGCCAGAACCGATTACTATAACTTCAAGCCGATGGATATTCTTCTGCAGGCAACAAAGAACAGTGCAGAAATCATGAAGCTGGATGACATCACCGGTACCATTAAGGTGGGCAAGATGGCAGACCTGATTGTCTGTGACGGAAATCCGGATGAAAACATCCGTGTCATGAACAAACCTCTGCTTCATGTGATGGCAGAAGGCAAAATTGTATATTAACAGATATGCATCATACAGAAAAAGAGCTCCGCGCAGACAGCGCAGGAGCTCTTTTTCATAGGGGATTTATGTGGTGCATGTTACTTTTCGATATCGTCATCATCATGGATGGTGCTGGTCAGGTTCAGGTCTTCGAAACCTTCCCCAATGATTTCAAAAGCACTGGTCAGGATGATAAATGCACTTGGATCGTATTTATGTACGATAGCCTTCAGACGAGGCATTTCGTTTGGCTTTACCACTACCAGCAGAATCTTTCGTTCTGCACCGGCGTACATACCGGTACCGGTAAGGCAGGTGGCGCCGCGCTCCATATCATACAGAATCGCATGGGCAATCTTGTCCATATTTTTATTGGCGAAGATATAGAACATGTCTGCCTTGTTAAAGCCGCTGTTGATCTTGTCCGTTACGATGGATGTGACTGCAATGGCAAGGATTGCGTAGATACCGGCTTCGATTTCACCGTATACAACCATAGCCAGACAGACGATGGAACCATCGATGAGCAGAAGGAGTGTTCCCAGGCTCACATGACGGAATTTGGTGATAATCAGCTTGGCCAGCAGGTCTGTACCTCCGGCGGAAATCTGTGCCTTTACGGAGAAGGAAGCTGCCACACCGTAGAGAATACCGCCGCAGATAACGGCTACCAGTTTATCGTCCGTAACAGAAGGAAGGAAAGCCAGTACATCCACTATGGTGGAATATACACCCACTGCAATCAGTGACATGAAGATATAGCTTTTTCCCTTCAAAGTGAGTCCCCAGAGACAGATTGGGATGTTCAGGATAAACACCACTACGCCGACCGGAAGGCCGAAGAGGGAGTTAAGCACAGTACCGATACCGGCAAGTCCTCCTGCGGCGATATTATTGTGCACGTAGAACAGATCCAGTGCCAGGGCATAGAACAGGTCGGACAGCATCAGATAACCGATCTGTTTCGGTGTTACTCCGATTTTTTCAAGAAGAGTCGTTTTTTTAGTGTCGTTCATTGCTGCATCTCCTGTAAGTTTACTTCAGGTTTTCCGGGTTGAGACATTTCAGCTGGTCGATCACGAAAAGACCGTCTTTTCGGATCAGCACATCGTCGAACCAGATTTCACCGCCGCCGTATTCCGGACGCTGAATCATGACCAGATCCCAGTGTACTGCGGATTTGTTGCCGTTGTCTGCGTCTTCATAGGCCATGCCGGGAGTCAGGTGGAAGCTTCCGCAGATCTTTTCATCAAAGAGTGTATCTTTCATCGGTTCCAGCACAAACGGGTTCACACCGATGGCAAATTCACCGAAATAGCGGGCACCTTCGTCCGTATCCAGCAGCTGGTTGATGCGGTCGGTATCATTGGCAGTGGCCTTGACGATTTTACCGTTTTCGATTTCAAAGCGGATATTTTCGTAGGTAAAGCCCTGTTCTTCGCTGGCGGTGTTATAGGTGATATATCCGTTCATGGACTCCTTCACCGGTGCCGTGTAGACTTCTCCGTCCGGAATGTTGCATTCGCCGGCACATTTGATGGCTGGCAGGTCTTTAATGGAGAAGGTAAGGTCTGTATCAGGGCCAACGAGGCGAACCTTATCCGTCTGATTCATCAGATCTACCAGGCAGTCCATGGCATCGCTCATCTTCTGGTAATCCAGGGTGCAAACGTCGAAATAGAAGTCCTCAAAGGCTTCCTGGCTCTTTCCGGCCAGCTGCGCCATGGATGCGTTCGGGTATCTTAAAATGACCCATTTCGTTTTATTTACGCGGTAATCCAGTGTGGGCTGAGTCAGGCGGTAGTACATGTTCAGCTTTTCGGATGGCACGTCGGAAAGCTCGGAAACATTGGCATTTCCGCGGATAGCGATATAAGCGTCCATGCCTTTCATCTGGTACAGCTGATATTCGTCCAGAAAAGCAATCTGCTCTTCATCAGCCCCCAGCAAAATCTCCCTCAGCACGGCGCTGTCCCTGTGATTTACGTATGGCTTCGCTCCCAGTTTATATGCGTCTTTAATGAGCTGACGTACCAGCGGCTTGGTTTCTTCACCCTCGTAATCGATGAGAACCTTTTCGCCTGGCTGCAGACGGCAGGAATAGCCAGTCAGAAGCTCAGATAATTTCTTAATTCTCGGATCCATAATAACCTCCTGATAATTCGATTACTTATAGTATAACCCATTTTGCAGAGAAAAAAAAGAGAAGTTCGCGGAGAACTTCTCTTAATCTTTTAAAAGAATTTGCAATTAGATTCCCAGATAGGACAGTGCCAGAGAGATGAGTACGAAAGTCATCAGGATTGGTGTGATGTACTTGATGGAAATTCTGAAGAAAGCCTTGCCAACGATCTTGTTGCCGTGCTTTTCCATTTCTTCTTCATACCACTGAGGACCCTTAACCCAGCCAACGATCAGACACATCAGGATTGCAGCCAGAGGCATCATGATACCTTCAGTGAAGAAGTCGTAAGTGTCAACCAGACAGCCAATCTTGCTTACCAGAGGTAACTGGCTTGTAGCACCGCCGCCCAGCATGTCTAAGCAAATTGGAATGGACAGTACGAAGATAATTAAGGTCATAACCAGAACAGCATTCTTTCTGGAAACTGGCTTTCCCTTTGCTTCGTTGCTGTCAATAAAGTGTGCAGAAGCTACTTCCATCAGGGAAATCAGGGAGGATACACCTGCAAAGATTACCAGCACATAGAACAGGAAACCGATTACATTACCGATGCTGCCCATGGAGGTGAAGGTATCGTGCAGAGTGATGAATAACAGGCCAACGCCGCCGTTTGGAGTACCGCCCTGTGCGAATACTGCAGGGAAGATTGCCAGACCTGCCATAATAGCAGCTGTTGTATCAGCAGCAGGGATTACCCATGCATTCTTGGAGATATTTTCTTTAGGATCCATGTAGGAACCGAAGGTAATCATAATACCCATACCCAGGGAACAGGAGAAGAGCATCTGACCTGCAGCAACACGGCATGCGTTGAAGAAGTTGAACTCAGTACCAGCCATCGCCATGCCCTTGGAAGTGAACATGTATGTCAGACCCTGAGATGCGCCAGGTAATGTGAAGTTGTAAACGATAATTACAATCAGCAGAACGAACAGACCAGGGATACCAACCTTATTGAACTTTTCGATACCGCCGGAGATGCCGCCTGCAACGATGAGGCCGCAGAATGCCAGTGTAATTACGGTGAAGAGCAGTACCTGCATTGGTTCAGCAGTGTATGCACCGAAGAAGTCTCCGCCGCCCATGCCGTCGAAACCGTTGCCGCCAACCATTTCCAGCAGGAAGCCCCAGGTGTATCTTACAGAGTAACCAATCAGGACGGAGTAGAATCCGCTGATGATGATTGGACAAAGTACACTGAGCCAGCCGACGAATTTATATTTGCTGCCCAGGGATGCCATAGCCAGAACAGGGCTCTTGCCGGTCTTACGTCCGATAGCCATTTCCAGCCCCATAACAACCACGCCGCAGAAAATTACGAATACCAGGTAAATAATTAAGAATGGGAAACCGCCATTAGCCCCCATTTTGTAAGGGAAACCCCATAAGTTACCAAGACCTACAGCAGAGCCTACAGCTGACAGAATGAACCCCAGGCTTCCGCTGAAATTACCACGATTTTTTTCTTCCATGAATAAATCCTCCAATGAATAATTGCTGTTTTGCCTCTTTGGGAAGCAATTAAGATGTTCCCAGTATACAGGAAAAAATTGTGGCTGTCAACAAAGAATTTGAGTAATTTTTTGAATTCATACACAAAAATCTATAACAGGAAATCAGGATTTCAAAAAACACAAAAACACCTGCGAGAGCGACTTCGCAGGTGTTTTAATGTGGCGGAGATGGTGGGATTCGAACCCACGCCCCGGTTACCCGGGCTGCCGCATTTCGAGTGCGGTCCCTTGAACCTCTTGGGTACATCTCCCAGTCTCCACGGGTTCGGCACCTTGCTGAAGGGTGCCTGATGCTGCTTTTTGCTGAATAAATCAGCCATAACAGAATACCATATTTAATAGTATAATACAAGCTATTTTTGCTAAGAGGAAGGAAATACCGTTGTAATATACAATGTGAAATGGTAGAATGACAGAAAAGGAGTGAGACTATGAAAAAAAATATCGATATTATTGTAGCCAATCCATCAGGCAACATCACCATATTCGTTAAAACACCGGTTCCACGCAGTGAATATCAGACTGTGGCCTCACAGCTTCTGGCAATGAAGGAGCTGGGAGGAGAGCAGGTTGCCTTCATCCTTCAGAATCCGCAGATTGAGGGAATTGACGGCAGCATGGAAATGTGCGGTCTGGAGTTCTGCGGCAATGCGTCTCGGTCTTTCGCCCTGGTTCTGGCGCAGGAAGCCGGTGACTGCGGCACTTCGGCTAAAACTGTTCTGGTCAGCGGCTGTGATGAACCTCTCACCGTGGAACTGGATATGGACATGAACACTGCAAAGATCCGCATGCCGAATCCTGTCAGCTGTGAAAAGAAACAGGAATGCACCATCGTGGACTTCGGCGGGATTCTGCACATTATCGTAGAGGATCTGCCGCCTTCAAAGGAAGTTTTTGATCTGCTGAAGGACCGTGTTTATGAACAGCTGAATCCGCCGGCCATGGGTGTCATGTTCTGGAATACAGAAGAAAAGAAGCTGACACCGGTAGTATACGTGAAAGAAGTGGATACTACATATTTTGAAGGGTCCTGCGGATCCGGCACAACTGCCATGGCAGCAGCATTTTCTCTGGGACGTGAGGACGGTACATACAGCTGGTCCATCCCGCAGCCGGAAGGAACCATTGATGCCACCGCAGTCGTTAAGGACGGACGTGCAGCAGAAATTTACATCGACAGCCCGGTGGATGTGAAACCGTTACAGACCGTGGAAGTGGAAATATAATATGGACTCATAATAATGAAAAAGAGGTATCTGCCATGAATGCAGTACCTCTTTTTCTGAATGATGTATTTATGTAAGTAAAATTGCTATTTGCTTTCTGCCAGCTTCTGACCCAGGATTACACCCATTGCGGATGCCATCATCAGACCCCTGGTCCATCCACTGGAATCACCCAGGCAGAAGAGACCTTCCACATTGGTACGGAAGTCCTTATCCATCTTTACCTTGTTGCTGTAGAACTTCAGCTCCGGAGAATACAGCAGGGTTTCGGACGCAGCAAAGCCCGGAACCACATGGTCAACGGCCTGAATAAAGTTGATGATGTTCAGCATTGCGCGGTATGGCATAGCGGAGGTAATGTCGCCTGCTACGGCATCCGGCAGAGTCGGCTTCACATTGGAACGGGAAAGTTCTTTTTCCCAGGTTCTCTTACCGTCCAGAATATCGCCGTATCTCTGTACGATGATGCGGCCGTCTCCAAGCATATTGGTCAGTTCGCCCACTTTCTTTGCGTATTCGATAGGCTGGTTGAATGGTTCTGTGAAGTCATGAGAACAGAGAATTGCCAGATTTGTATTCTCGGACTTCAGATTTTTATAGGAATGACCGTTTACGACAGCCAGGTCATCATCGTAGTTTTCCTGACTTACGAAACCGCCCGGATTCTGACAGAAGGTACGAACCTTGTTCTTAAATGGCTGCGGATAACCAATCAGTTTGGATTCGTAAAGTACATTGTTTACATCTTCCATGATTTCGTTTCGTACTTCTACTCGGACGCCGATATCTACAGTGCCCGGTGCGTGCGCGATGTCGTATTTTGCGCAGAGTTTTTCCAGCCATTCCGCACCGCGGCGGCCTGTAGCAATTACGGTATTCTCTGCAAAGATTTCTTCTCTGGTTTCCGGCTTTCCGTTTTTCTCGATGGTAATACCCAGACACTTACCGCCTTCCAGAATAACGTCGTGGCAGTCATATCCGAAAAGAATTTCCACACCGTTCTCCTGAAGATACTTTTCAATGGCCAGGTAAATTTCCTGCGCCTTTTCTGTTCCCAGGTGACGGATCGGACAGTCTACCAGTTTAAGGCCTGCCTGGATGGCACGCTTGCGGATTTCCTTGACCTTTTCTGTCTGGCCCAGTCCTTCCACCTTCGTGTCTGCACCGAATTCCAGATAGATTTTATCGGTGTAATCAATCATTTCCTGTGCATAATCTTCACCGATCAGGCTCGGGAGATCTCCGCCGACTTCATAGCTTAGGGAAAGCTTACCGTCAGAGAAGGCTCCTGCACCGGAAAAACCGGTGGTAATATTGCATGGATTGCAGTTCACACATTTTTTCGTCTTGTCCTTGGGACACTTTCTGTTTTCAACTGCATGTCCTTTTTCTACAATTATAATTTTCTGCTGGCTTTTCTGTCTGAGCATTTCCAGTGCAGTAAAAATTCCTGCAGGACCTGCGCCTACGATTACCACGTTACAGTTCATTTTGTTTTCCTCCAGTATTTATTAAAAGCAATAAAAAACTACCTCACAGGTACTTTAAGTTTATATAACCTATAGTAAACTGTTTGGCAGTTTGTAGAGACGTCCATCCATATCTGCCGTCAGATTGATATCAGACTGCAGATTCATTATGAACTTATATACGTTATCCGTGAAGTATTATATCAGCATGGATACTGGAAAGTCAAGCGTATGTTTTTCATGGCAGAACGATTACTCTGCAGGCGGCATCAGCTGGTCGATGGTAGGGCGTACCTGATAGAAGTCACGCAGTTCCTCGTACTGGCGCTGGGCGCGGGAAGCTTTGGCTTCTGCAGCACGGAGAATTGCAGCCTGCTGGCGGCGGTCCGCACCGTTTTCGGCAGCTTCCAGTGCATCGGCAGCAGCATCACTTTTTACTGCCTTAATCATGATGTTTCTGGCGGTGTGTTCCAGACTGGTAAATTCAATCATGGCCACATCATAGCCGCAGGCTTCCAGCTTCAGTCCGCGGAGACCATCGGTCAGGTATTCTGTCAGACGGTCCTTCAGGATGCCGTGCTTCAGCATCGGCTGGTGTACATCACTCTTAATCTGGCTGAAGAGTTCGTGCTGGCAGCATGGAACGCTGAGGATGACCTTCGTATTCCAGGATACCGCATTGATCAGGGCGTAGTCAGTAGCCGTGTCGCAAGCGTGCAGTGTTACTACCATGTCGGCATGGTCGCTGGTGTAGTCTGCGATATCGCCCATGAGGAATTTCAGTTCATGATATTTCAGATCGTGAGCAACCTTGTTGCAGAAATCAATCACATCCGTCTTCAGGTCCAGACCAATAATTTCCACATTCCGCTGCTTCAGAACCTTCAGATAATAGTAGATAGCGAAAGTGAGATATGCCTTACCGCAGCCAAAGTCGATAATCTTCAGCGGACGGCCGTCAGGACCTTCCTCCGGCAGGTAGGGGAACACATCTTCCACAATTTCCAGGTAGCGGTTAATCTGACGGAACTTGCCGTAATGTTTCTTGAATACCCGGCCATCTTTATCCATGACACCGAGGCGTACCAGGAAATCCACCGGCTGGCCGTCGGGAATGATATAGTTTTTCTTCTGGTTATGTTCCAGGCTGCCCTGTTTTTTCGTACCGCTCTTACGGGACACTTTCGGTGAGGCAGGCTTGGACGCCAGAACCTGAATATCTTCGCCTTCCAGGAAAATATTAATCTGCTTGAAATCTTCTGTTATCAGGTCCAGAGACTTCTTTGCGGCATCTTCGGCGTTCAGGTTTTCGTGGGTTACCTTTTTTTCAAAGGTATATTCCACCTGGTACACCAGCTGACCGCTGATGCGGACCGGGCGGATGGCTGCTTTTTGGCATTCCTGAGATTTCTTTCGTTTGCCGCCGAATATCATTTTTATCAGTTTCTCTTCGCGGAAAATATCTTCGAAGAGGGCTGTCATCTGTTTCATATATCTTAAACCTCCGTGGTTAAACGTTTTCCAACTGAAAGTATACCATAAAATTCCGATGGATACACGTAAAACTTGTAAGTTTTTAAAACCTGTGTTAATATTATGCTAACTCATACCCACAGGAGGTTCCATATGGATATTAAAGATTTATTGACAGGTTCCATGGCTAAACAGATTGGTAAGGCAGTTGGTGTGGATGATGATGTGGTAGGTTTACTGCTGCAGAAGGCTGTTCCGACTCTGCTGGACAATATGTCTGAAAACAGCAAGAAGAAAGATGGCGCAGAATCGCTGCAGAAGGCACTGCTGGCTCATGCAGATGATGATGTGGATGATGTAAAGAAGATTGACACTGCAGATGGTGCCAAGATTATCCAGCACATTCTGGGCGGCAATAAGGCTTCCGTAACCAAAGACCTGGCCAAGGCAGCCGGCGGACTGGACGCAGACAAGGTAGATGATATCCTGGCTCTGGTAGGCCCAATGGTGATGAAATCTGTGGGCAGCAAGTCCAAAGCCAATAAGGGTCTGGATGTAGCGGATCTGCTGGGTGATGTCATGAAGGACGGCAAGGTGGACATGTCCGACATCATCAAGGTTGCTTCCAAAATTGACGCAGACGACGTGAAGATGGCAGCCAATGTTCTGGGCAAACTGTTTAAAAAATAATTAATTCTCTGCAAAATATACCGGTTCGGAGTGCATTGTGCTCCGACCGGTTTTTTATTTTTATGCTTACGGTTCGATAAACGGTACGCCAAGAATGTCGGCAACGGACAGAGCAAGATTCTCTCCGATTGCTTCAATATTATTGACAATCCAGTTGGCATCTTCGTAATTGTCATGATAGGCTACTTCCACCAGCACGGCAGGGGCTGCAGTGCGGCGAAGTTCTGCCAGAGTGGTGGTTGGAACCACCGTAACCAGTTCCGGCAGGGGGTAAATCAGTTTCATGTTATTGGCGATGATTTCCGCATCGTTTCGTCCCCTGGTGCTGTCGCGGTAGTAATAAACATCGGGGCCGCGGAGCATACCTGCCAGATTTGGCGGGGCTGCATTGGAATGGATGGCCAGATGAAAATCTACATTAGCGGCGTTGGAATTGGCGATGGAGTTGGAAACGGTACCGCCGGGATCATTTCGTATGAAGTCAATGCCGCTGGCCCGCAGGTAGGGAATCATGGCATCGGCAATCAGGTTGGCATAGTATTCTTCATTTCCACCGGTGACATACTCGTTGTATTCCTGGGTGGACGGACTTAAGTAAATTACAGGCATGGGTTTACCTCCATGTTATTTAATGTATACATATTCATAATATGCCTGAGACGTTGAATTTGTCTTTCGAATATGTTAAAATACTATATTAATGTGGGTTTATATGGCCCGCTGAAAATCAGTTAAATTATTTCATTTAGATAGACAAGAAAGAAGGACAATCAATGAGTGAAAAACAGAAGATTATCAACATTGCCGTAATCGCCCATGTTGACGCAGGTAAGTCCACACTGGTAGACGCGTTCCTGAATCAGAGCGGTGTATTCCGTGCCAATGAAGAAATCGTGGACTGCGTAATGGACAGTGACGATATCGAAAGAGAAAGAGGAATTACCATCTACTCCAAGAACTGTTCCGTTATGCATGGTGATGTAAAGATTAATATTGTAGATACTCCGGGCCACGCCGATTTCAGTTCCGAAGTAGAACGAATCATGAAGACCGTAGATACGGTTATTTTGCTGGTTGACTCCAGTGAAGGTCCGATGCCGCAGACCCGTTTCGTACTGAAAAAGTCTCTGGAACAGGGCCTGAACCCAATCCTCTTCATCAATAAGCTGGATAAGAAGGATGCCAGAATTGATGAAGTTGTGGACGAAGTATACGAACTGTTCATGGACCTGGAAGCAAACGACGAGCAGCTGGACTTCCCGATCCTGTACGGTATTGCACGTCAGGGTATCGCAGTCAGAGATCCTGAAGAAGTACTGGGCGTGGAAATCGGCGAAGGCGAAAACAAGATTAAGAAGAGCCCGACCGGATTCGGCAATCTGAACCTGAATCCGCTCTTTGAAACCATCATCAGCCATGTACAGCCATATCCTGATAAGAATGAAGAACCGCTGCAGCTGCAGGTTTCCACTCTGGCATATGACGATTACATCGGCAGACTGGGTATTGGCAGAATCACACAGGGTGTTCTGAAGGAAGGTCAGACTGTAGGCGTAGCCAAGGAAGACGGCAGTGTGGTACAGAGAAAGGTAAATCAGATTTTCGTTTACCGTGGTCTGAAGAGAATGGCAGTAGAGCAGGCGGAAGCCGGCGACATCGTGGTTATTTCCGGTATCGCTGATATCTCCATCGGTGAAACCATTACTGATCTGCAGAATCCGCAGCCGATGGAAATGATTCATATCGAAGATCCGACTCTGTCCATGAATTTCATGGTTAACTCCTCTCCATTCGCAGGTAAGGTGGGTAAGTACGTAACCTCCAGACATATCAGAGAAAGACTGAATAAGGAGCTGGAAGTAAACGTGGGTCTGGTTGTGGAAGAAACCGATTCCACCGACTGCTTCAAGGTTTCCGGCAGAGGGGAACTGCACCTGTCCATCCTGATCGAAAACATGAGAAGAGAAGGTTACGAACTGGCGGTTTCCAAGCCGCAGGTAATCTGCCACAGAGGGGAAAACGGTCAGACTCAGGAACCAATCGAAGAAGTCGTAATTTCCGTACCGGATGAATATGCCGGTACCGTAATCAACAAGCTGAACATCCGTAAGGGTATGATGCGCCAGATGTCCGGTGAAAACGGTTACTCCCGTCTGGAATACCTGGTGCCTACCAGAGGTCTCTTAGGTTACAGAAGCGAATTCATCAACGATA
Organism: Bacillota bacterium; assembly: GCA_017556505.1. Lineage (GTDB taxonomy): Bacteria > Bacillota > Clostridia > Peptostreptococcales > Anaerovoracaceae > RGIG7179. Next base: position 16,549 of record JAFYNS010000103.1, read on the forward strand.
CTCACGGTGAAGGTACCATGGTAAGACGTTTTGAATGCTTCGATGACTGGAAGGGTGACATTCCACAGAGAACCAACGGTGTGGCTATCGCACAGGAAGAAGGCGTATGTACTCCATATGCACTGAACACCATCAGTGAACGTGTGCAGATGTTCGTAGAACCTGGCACCAGGGTTTACGAAGGTATGATCGTAGGTATGAACTCCAGAAACGATGACATGGTAGTAAACCCATGTAAGGCCAAGAAGGCTACCAACATGCGTGCTGCGGGTACCGACGATGCTGTAAAACTGCCTCCTGCAAGAATCTTCACTCTGGAAGAAGCTCTGGAATTCATCGATGATGATGAACTGGTTGAAATCGTACCGGACGATATCCGTATCAGAAAGAGACTCTTAAAAGAGCTGGAAAGAAGAAGATCCGGCCGTGTTTACGAGTAAGAGTTCGTGGTATATAGTAGAAAACACAGATTATTAAGAGGAACATAAATGGATTTTAATCAGAAACTAATTGATATCCTGGAACTCGGGGTGTGGGCAGTGGCTGTTTTGGTGGCCGGACTGATTCTCATTAAAGTCATGATGGGCATCACCCGACGCGCTCTGGAAAAAACCGCGATGGATGCAGCGATTCATACTTTCGTGCTCAGTGCACTGCGGATTGTACTGTATGTCGTACTGGTAGTTGTTCTTTTGGGCGTTCTGAAAGTTCCGACTACCCCGCTGATTACCGTACTGGGTGCCGGTGGTGCGGCCATCGCACTGGCTCTGAAAGACAGCCTTGGCAATATCGCCGGTGGACTTTTGATTCTCGTAAATCAGCCTTTTAAAAAGGGTGATGAAATAGATATTGGCGGTACTTATGGTGAAGTAGATAAAATCGACCTGTTTGTAACGACACTGCGTACGTATGACAATAAGGAAATCACCATTCCGAACGGCAATATCAACACTTCCGTTATTGTAAATTATTCCCGACGCGACCGTCGTCGGGTAGACTGCAAATTCGGAATTTCCTACGATTCGGACATCGCTCTCGCAAAATCCGTCCTTCTGCGGGTGGCACAGTCCAATCCTGATATTTATGCAGACCCTGCTCCTTTCGTTGGTGTGGCTTCGCACGGCGACAGTGCAGTGGTTCTGGACCTGAAGGTATGGTGTGATACAGAGCAGTATTATTCTGTGAAGTATTACCTGACTGAGCAGGTCAAACTGGCATTTGATGAAGCGCATATTTCAATACCTTATCCGCAGATGGACGTACATGTGGTAAAGTAATTTTTTAGGAGAGAGAACATGGGAGAAATTAAAAAATTCAAAAGAGTATTGGTAGCAAACAGAGGCGAAATCGCCATCAGAGTATTCCGTGCCTGCAAAGAACTGGGCATCCGTACTGTAGCGATTTATTCTGAGGAGGATAAGAACACTCTGTTCAGAACGAAAGCTGATGAAGCCTATCAGATTGGTAAGGGCAAGACTCCGGTAGGTGCTTACCTGGGTATCGATGAAATCATCGCTCTGGCTAAGGCCAAGGGGGTAGATGCAATCCATCCTGGTTATGGTTTCCTGGCTGAAAACGTGGAATTTGCCAAGGCCTGTGCGGATAATGGCATCGAGTTTATCGGGCCTACTGCAGAAATGATGGATAAGCTGGGTGACAAGATTAAGTCCAAGATTGTAGCCCACTCTGTAGGTGTTCCTACTATTCCGGGTGTGGAAAAGGCAATTCAGAGCGAAGAAGAAGCTGTAAAGTTTGCAGAATCCTGTGGTTATCCGATTATGCTGAAGGCAGCTGCCGGCGGCGGCGGCCGTGGTATGCGTATCGTGCACTCTGCAGAAGAACTGCTGCCGCAGTTCAGAAGTGCAAGATCTGAAGCAGCCAAGGCATTCGGTATTGACGATATCTTCATCGAAAAGTATCTGGAAGGTCCTAAGCACATCGAAGTACAGATTCTGGGTGACAAGGAAGGAAACCTGGTTCACCTGTATGAAAGAGACTGCTCCATCCAGAGAAGACATCAGAAGGTTATTGAATTTACCCCTGCTCTCTGCCTGACTGAAGAACAGAGACAGGCAATCTGTGCAGACGCAATCAAGATTGCCAAGGCTGTAGATTACAGAAGTGCAGGTACTGTGGAATTCCTGGTGGATAAGCACGGCAACCATTACTTCATCGAAATGAACCCTAGAATTCAGGTAGAACATACCGTATCTGAAATTGTAACTGGCGTGGACATTGTTCAGGCTCAGATTCTGGTTGCACAGGGATACCGCCTGGATTCCGAAGAAATCGCGATCAACAGCCAGGACGACATCAAGGTAACCGGCCATGCAATTCAGTGCCGTATTACCACTGAAGACCCTATTAACAACTTCATGCCGGATACCGGTGTGATTGAATATTACCGTTCTCCGGGCGGTCTGGGCATCAGACTGGACGGCGGCAACGGTTTTACCGGTGCAGAAGTTACACCGTTCTACGACAGCCTGCTGGTTAAGGTAACTGCCTACAGCAGAACCTTTGAAGATACCAGAAGAAAGGCAGTCCGTGCGCTGGGCGAAACCGTAATCAAGGGCGTTAAGACTAACATTCCGTTCATGCTCAACGTACTGAACCATCCTACTTTCCGTGCAGGCCAGTGTGATACCGGATTCATCGGCGGCACTCCTGAACTGCTGAATATCGGTAAGGTAGATGACAGAGAACTGAAGGTTATCGAATTCCTGGGCAACAAGTTTGTAAATGAAACCAAGGGTAAGAAGCCAAACTTCAATGTTCCTGTATTCCCAAGATTCAAGCCGGAAGACTATAAGGACCTGCGTGGTACCAAGCAGATTCTGGATGAACAGGGTCCTCAGGCTCTGTCCAAGTGGGTAATGGATCAGAAGAAGCTGCTGATTACCGATACTACCATGAGAGATGCACAGCAGTCCCTGATGGCAACCCGTGTGAGAACCGTGGACATGGAAAAGATTGCTCCTGCTATGGCTGTATACGGAAAGGATCTCTTCTCCGTGGAAATGTGGGGCGGCGCGACCTTCGACACTTCCTACCGTTTCCTGAAGGAAGACCCATGGGAAAGACTGGATGTTCTGCGTGAAAAGATGCCGAACCTGCTGTTCCAGATGCTGATCAGAGGTGCTAACGCAGTAGGCTATAAGAACTATCCGGATAATGTAATCCGTGAATTCGTAAAGCAGGCTGCAAAGGGCGGTATCGACGTATTCCGTATCTTCGACTCCCTCAACTGGATTCAGGGTATGGAAGTTGCACTGGATGAAACTCTGAACCAGGGCAAGGTGGCAGAAGCATGTATCTGCTACACCGGCGACATTCTGGATCAGTCCAGAACCAAGTACGATCTGAACTACTATGTGAACATGGCCAAGGAACTGGAAAAGCGCGGTGCGCATATCCTGGGCATCAAGGACATGTCCGGTCTGCTGAAGCCAATGGCTGCAAGAGCACTGGTAAGAGCTCTGAAGTCCGAAATCGGCATTCCAATTCACTTACATACACATGATACCTCCGGTAATGGTATTGCGACCATCATGATGGCAGCACAGGCTGACGTGGATATTGTGGATGCTGCATTCAACTCCATGTCCTGCCTGACTTCCCAGCCTGCACTGAACTCCGTAGTAGCGGCTGTGGAAAGCTCCAGAAGAGACACTGGTCTGGTATCCGATGACCTGCAGAAGATTGATGACTACTGGAAGGATGTAAGACCTGTATATGCAGGTTTCGAATCCGAACTGGTAACATCTACTGCAGAAATCTACAAGTACGAAATTCCTGGCGGCCAGTATTCCAACCTGAAGCCGCAGGTAGAATCCTTCGGCCTGGGTCACAAGTTCGAAGATGTAAAGACCATGTATAAGACTGTAAACCAGATGCTGGGTGATATCGTTAAGGTAACTCCATCTTCCAAGGCAGTTGGTGACATGGCAATCTTCATGGTTCAGAATGATCTGACTCCTGAAAACATCTACGAAAAGGCTGCAAACATGGACTTCCCTGACTCCATCGTTTCCTACTTCGAAGGTATGATGGGCCAGCCTCACGGCGGTTTCCCTGAAAAGCTGCAGAAGCTGGTTCTGAAGGATAAGGAACCAATCACCTGCAGACCTGGTGAACTGCTGCCTCCTGAAGACTTCGATGCAATCCGCAAGCACCTGCAGGAAAACCTGCAGCTGGAAGGCACCGACAGAGAAGTGATCTCCTACGCAATCTATCCGAAGGTATTCGAAGATTACGTGAAGTCCCTGCGTAAGGACGGCAACTTCCGCTACATGGGTTCCGATATCTTCTTCCACTCCCTGCATGAAGGTGAAACCTGTGAAGTGAAGCTGGGTGAAGGTGAAGTTCTCATCGTGAAGCTCCACGAAGTACGTCCTCTGAATGCAGAAGGCTACAGAGAAGCAATCTTTGAAGTGAACGGCAACCGCCGCATCATCAAGATTAAGGATAACGACATCACTGTAAACAGCCACAACTCCGTGCTGTATGCAGATGAAAACAATCCTCTGGAAGTTGGCTCCAACATTCCTGGTAACATCATCAAGGTTCTGGTAAAGGAAGGCGACGTTGTGGAAGCAAATCAGCCAATCGCTACCATCGAAGCTATGAAGATGGAAACCAATATCCTGTCCGCAGCTGCCGGCATCGTAGAAAAGATTTACATTTCCGAAGGCCAGCAGGTTAAGGCAGGCGAAATGGTTGCCAAGCTGAAGGAAAAATAAATATCTGAATGGAAAGAGCACCCCTGCGGTGCTCTTTTTTTCGTCCTGTCGGGCTAAAATATCTCAATTTTCATGAACTTGTATCCCAAAGGATATATTTTCAGCGATTTGGTGATACTTTGAGCCTTGAGCCGGGTGCTTTAATATGATAAAATGATAAAAATGATAGGGGGGTGGAGTGCTATGAGACATCGCAGATTGACGATATGGACAACTGCACATTTTGCGGTAGATTTCGGGTGTTTTCTGGTGCTCTTCGGCAGTCTGAAACCGGTGTACGCTGGTACAGGAACTGCAGGGCTTCAGACGGTAACGCTTGGCTTCCTTTTCTATAATATTGTAGCTTTCGGTCTGCAGGCAGCCATCGGGCAGCTCTGCGACGAAAATCTGAAGTGGAGGCGATGGGCTGGCAGGGGCGGAATTTTACTTGTGGCTGCGGCAATGATTTTTGCCATGGCAGCTTCCGGACTTGGAACTGTCTGGATGGCATGGATGGCTGTGGTACTTGCGGCTCTTGGAAATGCAGCTTTTCACGTAGGGGCAGGCCGGGATGTGCTGGTTCACAGCGAAGGCAGAATGACTGATAATGGTATCTTCGTGTCCTCCGGGGCTCTGGGCGTTGGACTTGGAACCATGATGGGGGCAACCGGATCCCTTTGGGTTATGTTCGCAGAAGCATGCTTTCTCTGCTGTCTGTCGATTGGCTGCGGAAAGCATATGACGGCTGAGCGTCTGCAAGGCAGTCACTCAGACGGCTGCCCGCGGTTTCATATCGTAAAAGAACGATCTTTTCTGACTGCAGTTGTACTGCTGTTTCTGATAATTGTTCTGCGGGCCTTTGCCGGGGCTAATATCCCGCTTGCCTGGGAACGAGCCGGATTGCTGGTACTGCTGCCGTCTGCAGCCAGCTGTCTGGGAAAGGCTGCTGGCGGTATCGCAGGAGACCGCTTCGGTGCCGGCCGTACGGGTGTGATGAGCCTGCTGCTGAGTCTGCCTCTGATTCTGTTTGCTGCGGCGAATCCAGCCCTTTCGCTTATGGGGATTCTGCTCTTTAATATGACTATGCCGGTGACACTGTGTGCGCTGGCAGATCTGATGCCGAAGAACCCGGGTTTTGCCTTCGGGCTGACAACCCTGGCGCTGCTTCTTGGAACGGCGGTGACCTTCTTCTGGGCAGTGCCGGCCCACCTGGCAAAACCTCTGCTCACGGCGATGATTCTTCTGTCAGCTGTATGCATTTGGCTGACGGTGTGGGATCAGGTAAAGGATAAGGTTTGAGATGAAAGATTTGAGAAAATGGATGGCTAACACTGCATTCGATGCAGCCATGCCGCTGGGATTCATTATACTTTTGGAAGGCGGACCTCTGCTGTTATTGATTCTGATTATTTACCTGATGTGGTGGGCCGTAAAGAAAACAGAAAAAATCAAAAATGAAAAGGAGGCTGCAAATGAAACTGAAAAAAATGATAAAAAAGCTGAATAACCGTATGTTTGATGTGGCGGCAGCTCCTATGTATATTATGCTGTTCGGTGTACCTGCACTGATTGGACTGTTCATAGGCTTTCTGGTATGGTTTGCTGTGAAAGCGATTATGAAAATCTATCAGGATAAAAAGCGAGAGGAAGAGAAGCATTGATTTACCTGCTGTTTGCGTGGAACCTTGTCCTGACCGTAGCGGTGGAAGGTGCCGTAATGGGGATGCTGTTCCGCCGCCGTGACTATATGTATTACAGCATGCTGGCCAATGTAATCACCAATCCGGCAGTGAACCTGCTTCTGTTTTTCTGCGTGGGTAATCTGGGATGGTCCTACTGGCCGGTACTTGGCGTGCTTGAAATGGCAGCACTGGCTGCGGAAGCATATATATACAGCAAAATCTGTGATTTTGGCTCCGGCTGCCGGGGTCTGCTGACTGCCACCGGGGTATCGGTGTTTTTGAACCTGCTGTCATGGGGGACAGGGTATGTAATAAATAATCTGGTATTTTAAAGGAGGAAGAGATTATGTCTGCAAAAAGAGTAAAAGTAAAACCTGGAAAAGCACAGTCAAAGATGGGGTTCATCGTGGGCCTTGTTTTCGTCGGCATTGGAATATTTATAGCGATTCCTACATTTGGACTCTTTGGGATTTTTTGGACTGCGATAGCTGCTTTCATCGCCTATTCACATTACAAGAATGGATTTACAGATGAAGGCTTTCCTACACATGAAATCATTATTGATGAGGATGAACTGAGTGCAATGAGAGAAACCGGCGGCAGCGGAGATTTTGCAGGGGATGATATCGAGGAAAGGCTGAAAACCCTGGCTTCGCTCTATGACCAGGGACTCATAACCGGTGAGGAATACGAAGCAAAGCGGAAAGAAATACTTCAGGAGATTTAAATGAAAATTCACCGCATATTGTATTTTTCGAGATAATATGCTATTCTATAAGATAAACAAATTGTAAATTTTGACGGGAAACGGCCGTCTGTCCATAAAGGAGAAGTAAATCATGAAATACGAAAGCACAAGAGGAAGCAAACAGTATAAGAATGCGCCGCAGGCCATCATCCGCGGTATCGCAGAAGATAAGGGCTTGTATGTACCGCAGCAGATTCCACAGCTGACGGAGTCTCTGGAAGAACTGGGTAAGCTCTCCTATCAGGAAATTGCATATAAGGTAATCGGTGCTTTCTTTGATGATTTTACAGCAGAAGAGCTGAAGGCATGTATCGACGGTGCTTACGATGAAAAGTTCGAAGCAGAAGAAATTGTTCCCATTGTGGAAGCAGGCGGCGCCCACTTCCTGGAGCTGTACCACGGAAAGACTGCAGCTTTCAAGGATATGGCTCTGTCCATTCTGCCGTACCTGATGACAACCTCCCTGAAGAAGGAAGGGGTTACCGATAAAATCTGCATCCTCACAGCAACCTCCGGCGATACCGGCAAGGCCGCACTGGAAGGTTTTGCGGGAGTGGAAGGAACTGAAATCGTGGTCTTCTATCCATACGGTGCAGTGAGCCAGGTGCAGGAACGCCAGATGACCAGCCAGGAAGGTGAAAACACTCACGTCTTCGCCATTAAGGGAAACTTTGACAATGCCCAGACCGGTGTGAAGAAGATCTTCGGTGATGATGAATTCGCGGCAAAACTGGCAGAACGAGGCATCCGTCTGTCCTCCGCCAACTCTATCAACATCGGACGTCTGGTACCGCAGGTTGCATATTATGTGTACGGCTACGTGAAGCTGCTGGCACGAGGCGTAGTAAAGGCCGGAGAAAAGGTGAATATTGTGGTTCCAACAGGTAACTTCGGAAACATTCTGGCAGCATATCTGGCAGCTGAAATGGGTATTCCGGTGAATAAGTTCATCTGCGCATCCAACGAAAACAAAGTCCTCACCGACTTTATCAATACAGGAGTTTATGACATCAGAAGAGACTTCTTCGTAACCAACTCCCCATCCATGGATATTCTGATTTCCAGCAATCTGGAGCGTCTCTTATACCTGCTGTCCGGCCGTGACGGTGAAGCTGTGAAGGGCTGGATGACTCAGCTGGACGCAGAGAAAATCTACGAAGTCAGCGATAAGGTGAAGGACGGCATGAAGTGCTTTTCCGGCGGATTCTGCTCTGAAGAGGAAACCGAAAAGACAGTAGGCGATATGTACAGAGA
>JAFYNS010000104.1 GCA_017556505.1 Bacillota bacterium
AACGTGGAATCTTCCGTAGATATCGCATCCCTTTTATGGAACAGATGCGGGATCTGAAGCAGGAAACCTTTCGGATTCTTCTTCTGAACGCAAAGGGTGATATCATTTCTTCTGAAAGTATCTCTGTGGGGGAGCTGACCAGTACGCTGGTGCACCCACGGGAAGTATTCCGTCCTGCAGTGAAAAAAAGTGCGGCAGCCATGGTTTTAATACATAATCACCCAAGCGGAGATCCCACCCCCAGTGTGCAGGACATCGACATGACCCTGCGTCTGATGGAGTGCGGCCGTTTGATGGGCATCCGGATTCTGGATCATCTGGTCATAGGGGACGGAACTTATGCCAGTATGAGGGGGATGGGAATCATGGACAGTATAAATGAGAATGAAAAGTAACTGATCTTATTGGAGGTATAATATGTTTAGTTTATTCAGAGCAAAGGATATGGGAATTGACCTGGGAACAGCTAATACACTGATTTATGTAAAAGGCAGCGGCATTATTGTAAACGAGCCTTCTGTTATCGCAACTGACGAACGCCGTCACGTAGTACTGGCAGTCGGTAATGATGCCAAGAACATGCTGGGCAAGGCACCTAAAAATATCTCAGTAGTCCGCCCGCTGCAGGATGGCGTAATTTCTGATTTTGACAAGACAGCGGATATGCTGAAGGAATTCATTAAGAAGGCGCTGTCTGCCAAGAAAATCCGCAATTTCCGCGTAGTTGTCGGTGTACCGAGCGGTGTAACCGAGGTGGAAAAGAGAGCAGTAGAACAGGTTGTAAGAAGTATGGGGGCCAGCGAAGTATTTATTCTGGAAGAACCGATGGCCGCAGCAATCGGTGCAGGACTTCCGGTTGACGGTACTACCGGCTGCATGATCGCAGATATCGGCGGCGGTACTTCTGATATTGCAATTATCGCACTGGGCGGTATTGTAGCCAGCACTTCCATCCGTCATGCAGGGGATAAGCTGAACGAAGCAATTATTCTGTACATGAAGAAGCGCCACGCACTGCTGATTGGTGAAAAGACTGCAGAAGATCTGAAAATTAATATTGGCTGTGCATGTATGGATACCGATGAAAATGGAAATGAAATTATTGAAACCATGAATGCAAGAGGACGTGACATCATCTCCGGTCTGCCTAAGACTCTGGAAGTGACCAATAAGGACATGATGATTGCACTTCAGGAATCCATGGATATTATTGTAGATGGCGTAAAAGCAACCATCGAAAAGGCACCGCCTGAAATCGCTGCAGATATTGCAGAACACGGCATGATGCTGTCCGGCGGCGGCGGCAGAATCAAGAATCTGGATAAGCTGATTACCAAGAGAACCGGCATGAGTGTAACCATTGCTGAAAATGCTTTCGAAGCGGTTGCAGTGGGTACCGGTCAGAGTCTGGAAGACATCGAAAAGCTTAAGGTATATGCACAGTCCGGAAAGAGAAGATAGTTTAAAAAGAAGTAACAGAGGGTTTTCATGAGATGGATTAGAGAACACAAATTAATCGCAGGACTCCTGGCCATTCTGCTGGCACTGGTACTGATTTTCCTGCTGACTGCAGGCAGCACCTCGAAAGACGGTGTTACCGGAACGGTAAACAAGGGGATGTCCCTGGTGTCCAATCCGCTGACAGCAGTTACCAGAACCGTCAGAAATACGGTATCCGGTCTGTTTTCATACCGTCAGCTGCAGGCAGAGGTGGAAACGCTGCAGGAAGAAAAGGCGGCACTGGAGCTGGAACTGGCGCAGGCAGCACTGACAAAGAGTGAGCTGGAAGAACTGAGGGAACTGTCCGGTCTGCTGAACTATGACTATACCAATGAGAAGTTCGATGTGGTGACAGTCGATATCACATCTTTTGACGGATCCAACTGGACCAATATCTTCACCATCGACTGCGGTACGGAAGCGGGAATCAAAGAAGGCTGTGTGGTAATCAGCGGCGACGGACTGGTGGGCAAAATCTCCAGAGCCGGCGAGGGCTGGGCGCAGGTTGTTTCTATCATCGATGACGGTACCAAGGTCAGCTTCAAGGTGGCGAGAAACAGAAAACTTCTGGGCGTAGTGGAAGGAAATCAGCAGGGACAGATTAACGGCTATATGCTGAAGGGCGATGCTGCTGTAGCGGAAGGTGACATCATCATCACTTCCGGTATGGGAACTTATCCTGCAGGTCTGGAAATCGGCACCATTCAGTCCATTACCTATAACAGCAATACCCTGCTGAAGGAAATTACCGTGGAATCCGCTGTGGATTTCAGAAGTCTGACAAAGGTAGCGGTGATTTTATGAGATATTTGAGAATCGGGGCAGTTTTTCTGACTGCCTTTCTGATTCAGCCATCATTGCTGAATATAATCAATATTCATGGATATACTCCTAATCTGATTCTCTGTATGACTATCCTTTATACATTCCTGTATGAAGAGGATATTTACGGTGTCATTTTCGGGGCTCTTTTCGGTGTTCTGTATGACATGATGTACAGCAATGTAATCGGACCGATGCCTATCAGCCTGGTTCTGGTAGCCATTGGAATTGTAGTAATCCGTGAGCTTACTAACATTGAAAACATTATCAATATGTGGGCAGTTTCTGTTGTATCTGTAATTGCCTACTATTTCATGAACTGGGGGCTGCACCATCTGGCAGGGAATCCGGTGGGGTTCGCTGTGGTATTCCAGCAGGTGCCGTATATTGTGCTTTATTCCCTGGTGATTATTACCGTGATGTATAAGATTCTGATCAAACGTGTAATCCGTCATCACAGAGACAGGTATGTAAGATGAACAAACGCTTTTTAAATTCCAGGTACACACAAATTGTCATACTGACTGTTGTCCTTATGCTGATTCTCTGCATAAGGCTTTTTGTGCTGACCGTTATCCAGCAGGATGAATGGAAGGCCGCAGCAGAGACACAGAGTACCAAGGAAATTACCACATCGGCTCCGAGAGGAAAGATTCTGGACCGGTATGGAAGAGTGCTTGCAGATAATAAACAGATTTTTACGGTCACCTTTAACGCCAGCGGACTGAAGACAGAAGAGATCAATGATTCTGCTTATTCACTGGTGAAGCTTCTGGAAAAGAACGGTGACGATGATAATATGGTGGATAATTTCCCGATTAAAATTACGAAAAAGGGAAATTTCAAGTACACTTTCGATGATGAAAAGAAAGACTGGCTGAAAGATCAGGGCTTTGCCACTGATTTGACCGCAGAGGAAGCTTATGAAAAGCTCCGCCTGAAGTACGAAATCGACCCGGCACTGAGCCGTTTTGAAGCACTGGAAGTTCTGCAGGAAACCTACAGCGTGTATCCTCCGATTGTTGTCCGCAGTATGACATGGGTCTACGACAATCAGAAGACAAACTTCCTGAACAAGTATGGTCTGAAAGACGTGGAGATTACAGACGGAGAGGGAAATCCTGTACTGAATGAGGACGGAACGCCGGCAGTACGCCAGATGACCGCGAAAGAAGCATTCCAGGCACTTCGTAAGATGTATAAGCTGACACCGGAATCTGTAGGTGAGAATGCAGGTGCAAGGGCACGGGAACTGGCGGAACTGTCCGATAAGCAGATTCGCAAGCTGTTCATTGTCCGTGAGGAAATTAAGAGCCTGGGCTTTAACAAGTACCAGTCCAGCACCATCGCATCTGAAGTCAGCGAGGAAACCATTGCCTATGTGGAAGAAATGGGTTCCGTGCTTAAGGGCGTGGAAATTTCATCCGAGACTGTGCGTATCTATCCGAACGGAAGACTGGCATCCCACATTCTGGGTTACATGGGCAGTATTTCTGACAGCGAATATGAGTATTACGTAGAGGAAAATGGATACGATGCCGATGACCTGATTGGTAAGGATGGTATTGAAGCAAGCATGGAAAGCAAGCTGCATGGTACAGATGGTGTGAAGACCATCCAGATTAACAGCAGCGGTGATTATATCGATACCATCAGTGAAACGGCACCGGTTTCCGGAAAGAGCGTATATCTGACCATTGATATGGATCTGCAGAAAACTGCAGAAGAAACTCTGGAAAACATGATTCAGTGTGTCCAGAGCGGTACTGTTTTTAAGAGTGAATACGGCAATCTGGGGACTGTGAAGGCGCCGAACTGCGGTTCCGGAGCTCTGGTTGCCATCGATGTGGATACCGGTGATGTCCTGGCTATGGCCAGCTATCCCGATTATAATCCGAATATTTTCGCAGAAGGGATTTCCTATAAGGACTGGGCATCTGTGCAGAGTACCAATCCGCGTGACTCCCTGGCCCCGACTCCGCTTTATAATATTGCGACCCGTTCTGCTGTACAGCCGGGTTCTACCTTTAAACCGGTAACTTCCGTAGCAGCCCTGCAGGCGGGACTCAACCCAAATGAGCAGATTTATGACGGCCTGTATATTGACATCGGTGACCGCCGGTTTGGTTGTGACAACTATAACCGTGGCGGCGGAAGTCATGGCCATGAAACACTGGTTCAGGGGATTCAGAACTCCTGTAACTATTATTTCTACTGTATTGCTACCGGGAAAAACTGGAAGACTGGCAAGTCTCTGGGCTACGAAGATAATATTTCCATCGAAAAAATCATGGGAGTGGCAGAAGAGTTTGGTCTGGGAAGCGAAACCGGTATCGAACTGGTGGAAACCACCACACCTCTGGCATCTGCTGAACGGAAGATGGCAGCAACCCGTGCATCCCTGTGGTATACCCTGCAGGCTTATGCTGTAGAGTATTTTCCTTCATCCGTTTATAATGATGAAGACAGACTGAAAGAAAATCTGGATACTATCTGCAGCTGGATCGAAGAAAACCCGGACCGCGGTACTTTAATCAGCAGAATTGAAGAGCAGACAGAGGTACGCAAGTCCAAAGTTGAGGCAGTTGCTGACCTTTGTAAGTACTCCTTCTTCAATCAGGCACAGTGGACTGTCGGGGATGAATTCAATATCGCCATCGGTCAGGGGGATAACGCATATACTCCTCTGCAGATGGCAAACTATGTGGCAACCCTTGGCAACGATGGCAAGCGAAATCAGGTTAATATCGTTAAGGGAATCGAAGACGAGGGCGAAACCGTAAAGCCGGAACCATACCAGATTGATGTTACAGAAGAAGAAATGGCAACCGTTCTGGAAGGTATGCGCCGTGTAACCACCAATGGTACGCTGGCAGGGATTTACGGATCCAGATTCCCGATTTCCGTAGCCGGTAAGACCGGTACGGCAGAAAAAGACGGTTATATCAATCCGAAGGATGAAGTTGCCTATGTAAAGACACATCTGTCTCAGATTGCACCTTCTCTCACATGGGAGGATGTAGAGAAAGAGATGGAAAAGCTGATGAAATCGGATCCGAAAAAATACGCAACAGAAAACAATACGGTGGATACCGCTCTGATTAAAGCCAGCGGCAATAAGCTGACACAGAGCCAGATCAACCGGTTTAAGGATACCTACGATGATTTTGCATGGACCATTGCCATGGCTCCTGCAGATAACCCGAAGATTGCGGTGGTAGCACTGCTGATTCAGGGTAAAACTTCCTATAACGCTGGTATTATGACCAGGGAAGTCATCGGAGACTATCTGAAAGTCAGCGAGGATTATGCAGAAGTTGACTTTTCGACGAAAATGCAGTAAGACTCTGGAGGAAAAGAAATGGGAAAAGTAATCGCAGTTGCATCCGGAAAAGGGGGTACCGGAAAAACCATGTTTGTGGCCAATCTGGGTGCCACACTGGCCACAGCGGGGTATAAGGTTGCCGTAATTGATATGGATACCGGACTTCGCAATCTGGACCTGTACCTTGGACTGGAAAACAATGTGGTATACGATGTAAATGACGTCATGCAGGGGGTCTGCCGCATTAAGCAGGCACTGATTAAGGATAAGAGTTTTCCGGGACTGTACCTGATGGCCGGCGCACCGAAGCGTCCGGACGGTGAAATCACTCCGCTTCATATGAAGGTTCTCTGCAAAAAACTGGCGGAACGGTTCGACTATATCATTGTAGACGGCCCGGCAGGAATTGACGATGGACTGGCAGTTGCCTCTGCAGGTGCGGACCTGGCGGTTGTCGTGGTGTCTCCGGACTATGCATCTGCCCGCGATGGAGAGATGGTTCGTATGGTTCTGAAGGAGATGGGGGTTCCGAAGATCGGATTCCTTATCAACAAGCTGAATATGGACATGATCCGCAAAGGCTTTGCACCGGAGGTTTCCGACCTGACAAGAGGCTTCCACAGAGATCTGCTGGGTGTGGTTCAGATGGACGAAAATATTCAGGTTTCCACCAATCTGGGCGTTCCGATTGTATTCATGCAGGACACCTACAT
>JAFYNS010000105.1 GCA_017556505.1 Bacillota bacterium
GTCGGCCGCCGGCTTGATCCCCATGCCGGCATCGATTTCTTCAGAAGCTACCAGCGCTGCTACCGCCATGTGGGTTGCCGCTTCCTTATCGTAGCCGTCGATGTCTTCCGGACGGATTCCAGCCTGCTTCAGCTTGTAATCCAGAAGCACACGGGTACCGGCTCCACGCTGACGGTTTACATAGCGGACTCTGGTCAAATCTTCCACACCGCGAATTCCCAGTGGGTTGCCCTTCTTCACCATGATGCCCTGAATCCGGTCCACACCTTTAATCAGGGCGATTCGTCCGGTTCCGAAGAGCTGTTTCAGGATGGCCTCGTTATACCGTCCGTCGGCTTCATTGAGAAGATGGGTCGGAGCGATGGTGGTTTCCCCGCGCTGCAGGGCCATGAGCCCGCCCATGCTGCCCACATGAGTACTGGACAAATACATGTTTCTGTAGCTGGCTGCCATCATATCGCTGATCACATCCATAATCATGTCGTGGCTTCCGATGGAAACCACGGTATTTTCAATTTCTTTCAGGTCTTTGTATAATTCCACTTCCACCGTTTCACCGGCTTCGTAACCTTCTCGGTTCTGCGGGATGATGCAGAAACCGTCAGCACGTACCAAACTCATGGCAGCTCCGGCACCTCTTGCCAGGGGTGCTGCAACCAGCTTTCCGCCCACTTTTCCAACCTTTACACGGACATATTCCCGGTGCTTCAGGGAAGAAACCATACGGCGTGAAATCACCGCTTTCACCAGGTTTTTCCGTTCAGCGGCAGCGGAGGTCCATTCTCCGCTTAACCTGCGTAAAACAGGCGTTACGAAGTTCTCGAAGGCAAGGTAGGCACTGACCGGATATCCCGGAAGTCCGATAACCGGCTTTCCGTTGACCATGGCCAGAATCACCGGTTTTCCCGGCTTCATTGCCACGCCGTGAACCACGACCTGGCCGATTTCTCTCAAAATATGTACGGTATAGTCTTCCGTTCCTGCGCTGGAGCCCGCGTTGATCAGAACCATATCGTTTGCTTCCAGTGCCTCGAGAATGGTCTTCTTTATCTTTTCATAATCGTCTTCCACAATCGGCAGGCGGTTCGGCACTCCGCCGGCTTCCGTCACCTGGCCTGCGAACATGCCGGAATTGGAGTCGATGATGTCCCCTTCCTGGGGCTTGTCCTTCGGCTGGATAATTTCCGTGCCGGTAGGAATGATTGCCACCTGAGGCCTCTTATGTACCAGCACCTGCAGGTTTCCGCTGGCCAGAAGCACACCCAGGTCCACAGGACGGATGGTATGTCCAGTCTGCAGAATCATTTCCCCTGCCACAATGTCTTCACCGATGGAGCGGACATGGTTCCAGCCGGGCACCGATGCCAGAATCTGCACTGTTTCCTCATCCATTTCGATGACATCTTCTGCCATGATGACCGCATCAAAAGGCGCCTTCACCGGATCTCCCGTATCCACGATTTTATAGTCTTCCCCCAGCTTCAAAGTCAGAGGACGGCTTTCTGAAGCACCTTTCGTCGCAGCAGCCCGGACAGCAATTCCATCCATGGCCGCAGCATTAAAGAGCGGTGAACAGCATTTGGCAAAGACCGGCCCTGCAGTCTGCCGTCCCAGAGCTTCGTAGGTATCCACCCACTCAGTCTGCGGATTCAGCACCCCTGCAGCCGCCAGTGCTTCCATATATTCTGCCAGTGCTTCTTCCACCGGCTTTGTTTTCAAATACAGGTTGCGTTTCATTGTATTCCCTTAAATCAGATACTTCACTAATTGATCCGGATAATCTATGGTCAGCATCGGATGTGATTCTGCCAGCTCATCTGCAGTTCCATATCCCCAGGTCACTGCCACGCAGTTCATGCCGGCTTCTCTGGCACCGAAGACATCATGCTCCTTGTCACCCACCATGAGTACATGTTCACGGTCATCCTTCACTCCAAGACGCAGCAGTGCCTCTTCCACTACCTCGGATTTTCTGGACCGTCCTCCATCAAGTTCACTGCCCACCATTTCCGTGAAATAATGATCCAGATGGAAATGTTCCAGAATCTGCTTTACGAAAACTTCAGGCTTGGAAGATGCCACTGCCAGCACGCAGCCGGCTTCCTTCAGGCTCTTCAGCATATCTTCTATGCCGTCATAGACTGCATTTTCAAAGAGTCCCACGGTAGTATACCGTTCTCTGTACAGCTTGATTGCCTGCTCTGCCTCATCTGCTGTAAATCCCGCGTATTTCATAAACTGTTCCTTCAGCGGCGGTCCCACAAAGACTCGCAGTTTCTCCAGATCCGGTTCCGGTTTTCCCATGCGTTCCAGGGCCTGCTGTACCGATTTGGTAATGCCGATTCCGGATTCGGTTAATGTACCATCCAGGTCGAATAAAATTGCTTTATATTTTTTCATGGTGTACCCCCTAATACATACTTTCCTCAAGTATACCACAATCCCGTTTACATTTCTTCTCATTTTTTGTTATAATGAGCATGTCTTTGAGGTACGCTATGAATAAAGCTATGAAATCAGCGATTTTCGCATTTACCGCCAGCATCGTGGTCTTCGGTCTGAAAGGGAAATAAAAAAATTTCGAAAATCTTAAATTTTATCACCACTTTTTCACCGTTTCGTGTATAATGTTAACAAGTTATTGAAAAACCGCAGGAGGGTTACATCATGGAAGAATTAAAAAAAGACCTGAACGAAGTCTGCGAAAAAATTGAAGATAAAGTAGATTCAATTGCAGACAGACTGGAAGAAAAGGCTGATGAGCTGGAAGCAAAGGCTGAAGTTATGCTGGATAAGCTGGAAGATAAAGCCGATGAACTGAAGGACAAGGCAGAAAACTTTTTCGATAAAATTGAAAACGCAATCGAAGATAAGCTGAAAAAATAAACAGGAGCTGTTATTATGGTTAAAAAAGGTTTAAGAAAATCCGCAGCAGAACGTATCGCGCTGGCGGAAGCAAAGAAGAAAAAGAAGAAAAGAAACAGAATTATTACTGGTGCTGCTGCAGTCACCACTGCAAGTGCCATGGTTGCAGCGATTTATGCAGCATGCCGTGCACAGGATAAAAAGGACCAGGAAGAAGAACCTGCGGACTTCGAAGAATAAGCACGAGATACAGAAAAACAAGGAGAGGCTCAGCCTCTCCTTTTATGTTCCCTATTTTCCGGCTTTCAGATCTGCCAGATCGCAGAGCAGCAGCCACGCGAACCGGATATTCGGTTCGATGGTGGAAATCTCCAGATATTCCTTGTCACTGTGGTCAAAGTCACCTGTAGGTCCAAGTCCATCCACGCAGATGGCACCGCAGGCAGACGCGTGGTTTGCATCGGACAGGCCGCCGCGCGGCTTGCTCTTATACGGAATACCGTTGGCTTCTGACAGAGCCCGGATTCTCGCTTCGTACGCCAGTGTACGGTCATCCGGCTTCATCGGAGGAGTGGCCAGAACGTCCTTCACCACTGCTTCGATGCGCACTTCTTCCGCATGCTTTTTCAGCTTTTCCATGGTTTCCATCAGCTTTTCATATTCGTCCATGGTTTCAAAGCGGGACTCGAAGGACATCTCAGCAAAATCAGGTACGATATTATGCTGAATTCCCCCGCGGATGACGCCCACGTTCACACTGGTATTCTTTTCGCAGCTCAGGTGTTCGTTCAGCTTGCAGGTCCAGTAAACCAGCTCATTGATGGCAGAGCGGGAATCTTCCACCAGCAGGTAGCCGGCATGACCTGCCTGTCCGTGGAATTCCACGGAAGCACGGTACTGTCCTTTTCTTTCAATGCAGTGGGAGCCGTCTGTGGATGCTGCCTCGAATACATAAGCATGGCTTGCTTTCCGTGCATACTCCTGAATCAGACCCTTGGAGTAAATACTGTTGATTTCTTCGTCCGGATTGAAAACAGCCACAATGTTAAGTGCTTCATTTACTTCTTCCGGCAGCTGTTCCAGGATGTATGCCATGGCAAGGCAGCCCTGCTTCATATCCAGAGTTCCAAGGCCGTAAGCCCGCTTCTCGTCCCTTCTGAAAGGACGTTTGGCAGTTTCACCGGTTGGAAATACCGTATCCACATGGCCAATCAGCAGGGCATCATAGTGGTCAGCCTCGCGGTTCTTCACCACGGTACACTTACCGGTTTCAGCGCCAACATCCACCTGCTCACAGATCCAGCCCGCTTCCGCCAGGCGGTCCGCAAAATATTTTCCTACCGCAGTAATCCCCTCCGGATTGCCCAGGCCGCTGTCCATATTCACCAGCATTTCCAGCTCCTGCAGGTATTTTTCAACTTCAATTTTAATCATCATTCTGCCTCCAGTACGAAGGTATCCAGAGTCTTCGCCTTCAGTTTTTCCAGATCCGGCTTAATCGGAGTACCAACACGGTCTACACACTGAATGGTCCGCTGCGGTGTTTCTTCAATCACACTTTCTGTGATGATTTCCGGATAGTTGACAGTGGACGGTGTAATGTCGTGCGGATATACCATGTTTGCAATACCTGCCGCTTCTGTGCAGATGGCCTTGCCCACGTCACTTTCCATCATGCCGCCAATCCAGCAGCCAATACCTGCCTGCTGGCAGATTTTGTTGATATCCAGAGTATTCTGCAGACCGCCTACTCTGGCTGGCTTGATGTTGATGAAGCCGCAGGCACCCAGCTCTGCAGCCTGCTCTGCCTGCCATACCTCTGTAATGGTCTCATCCAGACACAACGGTGTTTCAATCTGCTTCTGCAGCTTGGAATGATAATAGATGTCCAGATTCTGGAATGGCTGCTCTATCATAGCCAGATGGAACCTGTCCATCTTCTTGAAAGTATCGATTTCATCAATGGTGTAGCTGGAATTACAGTCAATATGAATGGTCTCATTCGGGAATACACTTCTTACCGCTTCCAGCATTTCCACGTCCCAGCCATGCATGGTTTTCAGCTTTACACGCTTATATCCCATATCCAGGCTCTTGCCGATATTTTCAATGAGTTCATCATAGCTGTCATATACGCCCCAGCCATCACCCACGTCTACCTCGTCCTTTTCGCGGCCAAGAAGTGCGCCAAGGCTCTTACCCTTCACATCCGCATCCAGACACCACCAGGCCATCTCGATGGCAGATTTTGCGAAAGGATTGCCCTTCACGTGGCTCATAGCTGCATTCAGTTCCCGGGCAGATGAAAAGTCACGTCCGATTACAGACGGCGCCAGAAAACGCTTGGCCACATCAAATGCACCGGCACCATACTCACAGCTGTAGTTAGGTCCGGGCAGCGGGCTGGCTTCACTCCAGCCTTCCTTATCCCCGCTGATCATACGGGCAAATACAGCGCAGTTTCCCGGATCGGAGCCGTAGGCTGTGCGCCATGGTTTATGAAATCTGTTTTCTACAAGATAAAGTTCAATTCGGTCGATATGCATGATGATCCTCCTTTGTGGCTTGCGTTTTTATGGTTTCATTATAGCAGAACCGCTCATTTCTTCAATAAGGAAAAGTGTTTCCCGTATATTTCATTTACTGAACCGCCGCGATAGAATTTTGATATTACCAGTCTGCCGCTTTACCGTGATATAATAGTGACAAGACGAAGGGAGGGATACCATGACAATCCAGCAATGCAAGTACATCCTGAAAATCGCAGAATGCGGATCATTTAATGAAGCCGCACGCCAGCTCTTCATCGCCCAGTCCAGTCTGTCCGTCAGTGTAAAGGCACTGGAGCAGGAACTGGGTATCAAAATCTTCGAACGATCCGGCAATGGTGTCTATCTGACGGAAGCGGGAACTGAGTTCGTCCGCTACGCACAGCAGATTGCAGAACAGAGTGATTTCATCGTCGGCCGGTATTCCGAAAATACGCTGAATCAGCGGCTGTACATCTCTACCCAGCATTACGACTTTGTGGCAGACATCTTCGGTCAGATGCTTAATGAAAAAGAAAATTCGGATGCAGCTTACCGTTTCGCACTCCGTGAAATGAAAACCTATGACGTAATCCATGAAACGGAAACTGCCTTTTGTGATATTGGTATCATCGCCATGAAAGGCAAGGACTGCAGTGTCATGGAGCGGTATCTGGGAAGCCGCGGACTGGCCTTCACTCCGGTGCTGAAAGCACTGCCCCATGTCTTTGTACGGCAGGAACATCCTCTGGCACGCTGCAGCGTCATTGCGGCAGAAGATCTGAAAGACTTCCCTTACGTGTCTTATGAGCAGGGTGACCACAGCAATTCCTTCTTCGAAGAAGAGATTACCGGAACCTACAGCAGCCGCCAGATTGAAATCAGCGACCGTGCCAGCCTGATGAACGTACTGCTGTCCACAAACAGCTGCACCCTGGGAACCGGCATCATGCCTTCTGCACTCAATGAAGGCAGAATTGTCAGCATCCCATTCGAAAGTGATGATTACTATATTATTGGATATATCCTCCGGACAGACCGGAACGTATCAACTCTGACAGAGCACTTCATCAAAATGCTTTGCCGGAAAGCCAGTGAAATTCAGAGCAAAGAAGGTGAATGACAATGAAGAAACTGATGAATGCAATCGTAAAACCGACAGCAGGCCCTGGGCTCGAACTCCGGCAGGTACCGGTTCCTGTACCAGGTCCCGGTGAAGTCCTGATTAAGGTGCATAAAACCGCCATCTGCGGCACTGATGTACATATTTACAACTGGGATCCATGGGCTGTTCAGCACATCAAACCGCCTATGACCATCGGTCACGAATACGTGGGTGAAATCGCCCAGCTTGGTCCCGGCGTGAAAGATTTTACTGTGGGACAGCTTGTCAGCGGCGAAGGCCATCTGACCTGCGGCCATTGCCGTAACTGCCTCAACGGCGACATCCAGTGGTGCAAAGACACGGTCAGCGTGGGTGTGGACCGTGACGGTGCTTTTGCAGAGTATGTATGCATCCCGGCTACCAATCTTGTTGCGGTAGATGAATCCCTGCCGGAAGACGTGGTTGCTTTCTTCGATGCCTTCGGCAATGCAGCTCACACAGCTCTCATGTGGAATCTGGTAGGAGAAGACGTGTTAATCACAGGTGCAGGCCCTATCGGCATGATTGCAGCCGGAATCTGCCGTCATGCAGGTGCCCGCCGTGTAGTCATCACCGATACCAACGATTACCGCCTGGATCTGGCCCGCAAAATGGGTGCAGACCGTGCAGTAAATATCACCCGGGATGATCTCCGTCAGGTGATGAAGGAACTGCATATTATGGAAGGGTTCGATGTAGGCCTGGAAATGTCAGGAAACGGTGCCGCTCTGAAGCAGATGTTCACCGTTATGCGTAACGGCGGCTGTATCAGTCTGCTGGGTATTTCCAACGTTCCCGTTGACATCGATATGAACGAAATCATCGGCCGCGGCCTCCGCCTCCAGGGAATCTATGGCCGCAAGATGGACAACTGGCATCAGATGTCTTACATGGTGCAGGGCGGACTGGATCTGACCCCAATCATCACCCACCGCTTCCACTACACCGACTTTGAAAAAGGTTTTGCCGCAATGAACAGTGGCATGTCCGGCAAAGTTGTGTTAGACTGGACACAGGAATAAATTTATGTGCGGCAGCCAGCCTGCCCGCCAGATAACGAAAGGAATCCGCTATGAAAACAGCTTTGAAAAAATACCAGCAGACACTGGATGAAATCCGCGAAAGCGGTACCTGGAAGAATGAACGTATCATTACAACCCCGCAGAAATCCAGAATTGATACTACCGCTGCATCCCATGTGGTAAACATGTGTGCAAACAACTACCTGGGTCTGTCCGACAATGCCCAGCTCATCGAAGCAGCCAAGGCCAGCTACGACCAGTGGGGCTTCGGCCTCAGCTCTGTCCGCTTCATCTGCGGCACCCAGCAGATTCATAAAGATCTGGAAAAGAAAATTGCAGACTTTCTGGGAATGGATGATGTCATCCTCTACTCCTCCTGCTTCGATGCCAACGGCGGCCTCTTCGAAACCATTCTCGGCGCAGAAGATGCCATCATTTCCGACGAACTGAACCACGCTTCCATCATCGACGGCACCCGTCTGTGCAAGGCGAAGCGTTTCCGCTATAAAAACAACGACATGGACGACCTGAAGGCCAAGCTGGATGAAGCCAAGGCTGCCGGTGCACAGACTCTTCTCATTGCCACCGACGGTGTCTTCTCCATGGACGGATACGTAGCAAACCTTGCTGCCATCTGCGACCTGGCCGATGAATACGACGCTCTGGTTATGGTTGACGACAGCCATTCTGTAGGTTTCATGGGTGACCATGGCCGAGGCACCGCTGAATTCTGCGGGGTGGAAGGCCGTGTGGACATTATCACCGGTACTCTGGGCAAAGCCCTCGGCGGTGCTTCCGGCGGCTACACTGCAGCCCGTCAGGAAATCGTGGACCTGCTCCGTCAGCGGAGCCGCCCTTACCTCTTCTCCAACACTCTGGCACCTGCCATCTGTGCTGCGTCCCTGAAGACCTTCGATATGCTGACCGAATCCACCGCGCTCCGCGACAAGGTTCACAGCAATACTTCCTGGTTCCGTGCAAAGATGGAAGAAGCCGGCTTCGATCTGCTCCCTGGCTATCACCCAATCGTGGCTGTAATGCTCTACGATGCCAAGGTGGCTGCTGAATTTGCAGACCGTATGCTGCAGAAGGGCGTGTATGTAACTTCATTCACATACCCTGTCGTTCCAAAAGGCAAGGCCAGAATCCGTACCCAGGTTTCTGCCGGTCACTCCCTGGAAGACCTGGACTTCGCAGTGTCCTGCTTCAAGGCCGTGAAGAAAGAAATGGGACTCTAAACCGCATACTTTCATTTGCAAATATGCCCAAGGAAAAAGGGTGTGTCGCAGGTGCGGTGCATCCTTTTTCCATCTACTGTGCCATCTAAAAAACTGTACTTGACAATCTTTAGAAAATACTATAGAATGATTCTCGAAGAAATGGGTTTTTCGACCGTACAGCTAAGGCTCAAGCGGGGTGCTCGTTTCTTTTTTTATTCTAAGCAAATCATACAAATATTTCTTTCCGTCTTCAGCATGACGTACCAACATCCGCACTGCGAATACATTATATCGTTCTACCTCCCCAGCCTCATTATATACAGGCAAAGCAAATCTCGAATCATAGCGGTACCATCCGAATTTTGCATTATACTGATGTTTGCTTTCATAATTTGGTGAAGATGATTTATTTGCTGCAATCTGAATGATTTCCGGAATTCCCTGAACTGCATTAGCTTTCGCCTTAGCCAGAGTTCCCTTCAATTTGGCAGTATCCATAGAACCAGTATATTCATCCGGAAAATCATTCCCAATATATATCTTTTCGGATGTTTCTGTTATTTCATAACAATCGCCAATATATTCTTTTAAATACAGTTCCACCTCAGCCCAATTAATTTTTCTTTTTCCCTGAAACCTGATGTCTGAAATAATTACAATCTTTTTACCATTGAAC
Source organism: Bacillota bacterium (assembly GCA_017556505.1). GTDB lineage: Bacteria > Bacillota > Clostridia > Peptostreptococcales > Anaerovoracaceae > RGIG7179. Next base: position 9,456 of record JAFYNS010000105.1, read on the forward strand.
TCCTCAAAAATACTTATCTTTCGTTCCATACAACACTCCTTCTCTAAATCTTATACAGTTCCCACCGTGCCTCCTTAAGGAAAAATTTCAGTTCGTACCGCTTCGCTTCCCCTTCGATGCGGCTCTGGCACTGGTACAGAATGACCTCCGAGTTTCCGGCCTTCCGTATTTCCGACGCAAAGATGCGCTCCACCTGTACATACTTCATGGAACCGTCGGGACACATATACTTGAACTTATGGGGAACCGGATGGGACCCCTGCTGAAAAACCACGATGGCATCGATAGGCTTTGCTACAATTTTCATAATCCGGTTCCTCCTTTCACACATACTTCCTCTTTATTATAGCGAACATTTGTTCGCATTGCAAGTAAAAGAAAACCGCAGGGGTAATCTTCCACCTGCGGTCTATATTCTTCTAAA
>JAFYNS010000106.1 GCA_017556505.1 Bacillota bacterium
AGCCGGCTTTCCGGCGGCAGCGTTTCTCTGCCATTATACATTACCACGAAGGTTGGCCTCGGAAGCTTCACCAAAGTATCTTTAAATACAGCCTTGGAATCCACCATTTTCTTGTAGATTTCTGCGATGTACCACAGATCACGCAGCGGCATATTCGGATTAATGGTTGACTGGTGTTCGGTGATTACCAGATAAGTATTATCGATGGTGAAGGAAATATCGTTCTTATCGGCCAGATACAGCGCTTCCTCGATAGTGTTGATATCCACCGGCGTCCCAGGTGGATAGTTGGTATCGCAGAGGGCATTGTACAGCTCCAGCATCTTCTCTTTGTTATTGAAAATCAGACGAAAAACCGTATCTTTATGGTTCCGCACGGTGATGTCCTTTTCTTTTTCGAAAATGTTTGTCATTTTAATTTCTCCTTGTCTTTACATTCACCTCCGTTTCCCTTTGCATCTTAATTATACCGCTCGCTGCTGACTTACAGCAATATGAATAGATATCCATTTATCGACAGATTTCGACACCGCTTCATAACCATTACACAGAAAAAAAGGAAAACGGCCCTGCGGCCGTTTTCTCTGAAGAGTATGAAAGTAATGAAGAAGAACAAGAAGTTTTTCCCGTTTATATTTCGTATTCCTGAATCTTATAGAACAGACTGCGTTCGCTGATACCCAGAGATTTGGCGGCAGTCCGCTTGCTCTGCGGATTTTCAGCCAGGGCATTTTCGATAAGCAGCTTTTCCACATCCTTGATGGACATACCGCTCAGATATTTCCGAACTGCCTCTGCTGCAGTAAATGCAGTCATTTCAGTCACATCGCTGTTTGGCGATGTTTCCTGCCGCAGCTCATCCGGCAGATCCAGCTCATCGATATATTCTCCGCTGCAGAGAATGCAGGCGTATTCCAGAATGTTAATCAGTTCCCGCACGTTTCCGGGATAATGGTACTTCATCAGCAGACGCTCTGCTTCCGGCGTCAGCCCACGAATGTTCCGGTTCATATCCCCTGCAATGCGTGTAATGACAGACCGGCAGAGATCCGGAATGTCCTGTTTTCTTTCGCGCAGAGGCGGCATATGGATTTCCACCACATGGAGGCGGTAGTACAAGTCCTGACGGAACGTACCTTCGTTCACCATGGACAGCAGATTCCGGTTTGTGGCACTGATTACCCGCACATCAATTTTTCTGTACTGACTGCCACCGATGGGCATAGTTTCCTTTTCCTGCAGAGCACGAAGCAGTTTGCCCTGAAGTGACAGCGGCATATCCCCTACTTCATCCAGGAAAATGGTCCCATGATTAGCCAGTTCCAGCTTCCCTTTCTTATCTGCTACTGCGCCGGTAAAGGATCCCTTCACATGACCGAAGAACTCTTCTTCCAGCAGGTTTTCCGGAATGGCAGCACAGTTCATGGCTACGAAATTTTCACTGCTTCGAACTCCATTCCGATGAATGGCGCGGGCCACCAGTTCTTTTCCGGTTCCACTTTCACCGGTAATAACAATGCTGGTATCCAGATCCTTCACACGGTCAATCATCTGATACACTCGCTGCATAGGCGCACTCTTTCCGATAATATCACCATAATAGGTACGCTGTTCCAGCTCAACCAGGGCATGGGACAGATCTTCCACCTGCCGTGAAAGATTCTGAAATTCCAGGGCCTGCCGTGTATAGCAGAGCAGCTCTTCCAGGTTTACCGGCTTGCAGAGGTAATGGAAGGCCCCCCGCTTGATTGCCTCCACGGAAGTATTGATATCACCATAGGCCGTCATCATGATAACGGCCGTTTCAGGATATTTTGCTTTGATTTCCTGCAGCAGATCCAGCCCGTTGCTTTCTCCCAGAAGGAGATCCAGCAGCGCCAGATGAATTTTTCTCTCCTTCAGAATACGGCATGCTTCTTCTCTGGAATTAGCCGTATAGACATCGAACTCATCTTCCAGTGCCAGTGCCAGAAAAGTACAGATACTCTTCTCATCATCGATAATCAGAATGCTGTGTCTCATTTTTCTTCCTCCTTTCCTGCTGCTGTAAGCTGAATTTCTACTGTAGTGAAAACATTTTTTTCGCTGGCAACAGTAATCGTTCCGCCCACTTCCTCTACATACTGTTTCGTCAGTGCCAGACCAATTCCTGTGCCTGCCGGTTTGGTCGTATAGAACGGATTCATACACCGGCTCAGCTGGAATGCTGACATACCGATGCCATCATCCTCAACTTTTATGATGATTCTGTCATCTATCCGCTCTGCTGATATGATAATTCGGTGGCGGCTTTGAATGTCCTCCTGCTTCTGCCGGATGGCCTCGGCGCTGTTTATGACAAGGTTCAGCAGAGACTGCTTCATCTTATCCCTGTCTCCGATAAACTGAAGCTGGTCCGTCATATCCATTTCAACAGTAATATCTGTATTTTTCGCTGTTACCCTAGCCAGTTCTGCTACCGAAAGTACAATTTCATTCAGATTGACCAGTTCAATTTTGCTGCCGGAAGGACGGGCATAGTCAATCAGGCTGTTAATCAGCCTGGTTACACGATCAATTTCCTGCGGGATGAAGGCAGAGAACGCCTGACGGAATTTTTCATTGTCACCTTTGGCCTCAATCATAGCCGCCGAAGCGCTGATTGCTGTCAGCGGATTTTTAATCTCATGGGCGATGCCTGCAATCAGGCTGTTCAGGGTTTCATTCTTTTCCTTTTCAAAGGCCGCCTCTCGTTCGTTTTCTTCTGCAGTTACGTTTTCAAGCGTGATCAGGGCTCCCTGGTCTCCTTCAGACAGGGTCATTTTGTGAATGCTGTATCGGTAGTTTTCACGGATTCTGTGTCCTTTATCTTTATAGAACTCGAAAGAACCCGACTTAAAATCCCAGTCCTCGGCGAAGATTTTTCCTCCGGCATCCCGCAGGATTTCACGGAAAATCCGCAGTCTGCCCAGGACTTCACCGCAGCGGAAAGTCTGAATTCCTGCAATCTGCAGGGCACTGCTGTTCATATATTCTATGTGCATATGCTCATCCACCAGCACCATGCCGGCAGGAGATGCTTCGATTATGGAATAACGCAGTTTGTTTTCCGCTTCAACCTGGGCGGTCCGGCGTTCCAGTTTCTGATTGGTTTCATAGAGTTCTGCCGTACGAACTTCCACCAGTTCACTCAGTTTCTGCTTCGCACGATAACTTACAATCAGATATGCTGTCAGGAAAATCAGGCAAAGGCCGACTGCGTAAAGTACGTATTTAAGAATTTTCTGATAATCTACACCTTTGTCATGCGCCAGCCACGTATTGTAAAGCTCTTCATATTCCGCCGAAGTGCGGAGAACCGCCATATTTTCATTTACAGCATCATAAAGATGCCGGTCACCTTCCCGGACAGCAATGGTAAAATCTGCCGCATCCAGATAATTATTCAGGATGATGTACTCGTCATCTATTTCGTGCTGCTGGAAATACCACAGAAGACAGTCCTTCACACCCACAATCATTTCCGCATGTCCTTCAGTCAGGGTTTCGATGGCAGATGTCTGGTTCCCTTTTACGATGGTTGTCCCACGGGTCAGAGTTGACAGAAGCGAAAAATCTACCATCTGATATTCGCACACCACAGTATAATATTTTCTATTTTCATTTTGGTACTTTGGAGCAATTTCTGCAGAAGCAACCAGACAGAGGTTGGCGGTAGATACAGGATTGGAATATTGAATGTGGTATCCGAAATACTTGCCGGCTGCAGCACCCAGAACAATATCCACACTGCCTTCTTCCAGCCGATCCAGGGCCTCAAATGTAGTTCCAAAAGCTTCATATTCCAGCAGCAGGTCTTCTTTCTCAGCGATATATTCCAGCACATCCACGTGGAAGCCCCTTGGCTGGCCGTCTGTACCGGTGTATTGGTACGGCGGCATCTGATCGCAGTATCCAACCCGCACAGTAGTGGTCAGTGCCTGTGCTTCCTCCTGCACTGTCAGGGGCACAAGGGCGGATACAATCAGTAAACACACGATTAGTCTAACAATACTTTTTTTCATACGTACCTCATTGCAAATACAATCCCCATCAATTTATAGAGCAAAATTTATGCCAGCACCCATTTTCAACGTTTTTCGAGCCCGCTCCCTCACAAACTGCAAAAAATGCGTACTTTCTGTGCAAATTTTGCAGTTTATACATAAAAAAGCCAAACCGGAAGACCATCTGACGGTTCTCCAGTCTGGCGTTTATTTCTTTTCATTACTGAAAAATATGCAGCTTCAGTTTCTGTGAGAGATACTACAGCAAAGGCCGCCCTGCGATGCAGTTCCCTTGGCATCCAGTGCCGGACCGTAAACGCCGATTCCCTGCCGTCCTTTTTCTTCTGCCGTCTTCAGAATTCTTTCCATCTCCTGATAATTCAGAATCATTTTCGTCCTCCGTACACGTTTTTCTATCCACATTATACAACATTGAGATTGAATTTGAAAGAACTACTTTTTCCCTCTGGCTGAGCAGGACGGGCATCTACATAAAAAAGAAACCTGCACCTCCAGGGAGATACAGGTTTCTTTTTAAATATGTTCAGTCAGGACTGTGCACAGTAAACCGAATGATAATCACATACTATGATGTAATTATGCTGCGTCACCAGTCTTTTCACCATTTGCCTGCTTCTTGAATGTCTGCAGACCTTCAACAACCAGGATTACAGCCAGGACAGCCATAGCAGCTGCGAAGCATAACTGGAACCAGTCGCCCCACAGAGCTTCACCAGCACTGATCATGTTAACCTTAGCGATGCAAGTCTGAACCAGGGAAGTCAGAGTAGCAGCCAGCATGAATGCCATAGGGATGAAGAACATCTTGTTGTTTCTGCCAACGTTACCCAGCCATGCAGCTACAGCCATCAGAGCCAGACCTGCCAGCAGCTGGTTTGCAGCACCGAACAGACCCCAGATCTGGGACAGCTTCAGGAAGCCCAGCACGGAACCGATACCAACCATGATCAGAGTACCAACCAGTGGGTGAGTCAGGAAGCTGCGGATACCGGTAGCATCCTTATAGGAAGCTTCACCCTTCTTCAGGAACAGTTCAGAGAACATGAATCTGGAGAGACGAGTACCGGAGTCCAGGGAAGTCAGTGCGAATACGGAAACAGCCAGAGTCAGCAGAGCGTATACAACGCCGTAAACGCTGGAAGTTTCAGTACCGAACATAGTTGCGATACCTGCAGCGAATGCTACAGATGGGGAACCGAAACCGCCGCCGGTGTAAGTATCGAATACCATACCTACCGCGATCAGAGCGATGATAGCCAGACCGGATTCGATCAGCATGGAACCATAACCGATTGGCTTAGCGTGAGCTTCGTTTTCCAGCTGCTTGGAAGATGTACCGGAAGCAATCAGAGAATGGAAACCGGAACATGCACCACATGCAACAGTGATGAACAGAGTAGGGAACATACCAGCCTTACCAGTGAATGCAGGAATTGTGAATTCTGCAGTACCGCTGAATGCGGACATGAAGATACCAACTACAGCAACGCCCATCATAGCGTACAGCAGGAAGCTGGACAGGTAGTCACGAGGCTGCAGCAGAATCCATACAGGAGCCAGGGAAGCAACAGTGATGTACAGTGCAACCAGGATGATCCATGCAGTTCTGCCCAGAACCAGACCTACGTTCAGACCGAATGCAATACCAGCAACGATCATAACCAGACCGATGATGGTAGCAGTTTTAGTGTCCATACCGAAACGGGTAGTCATCATACCGTAAATAACAGCCATGATGATGAACAGTACGGATACCATAGCAGTAGTTTCATTACCGTTTGGATCAGTAGTGAAACCAACAGGGTTTTCGGAGTAGAATGTACCAGCTACTACGTTTACGAAGGATGCGATAACCAGGATCAGTACCAGCAGAGCGAATACGATGAACAGCTTCTTAGCTCTGTCGCCCATGGAAGCCTTGATGATTTCACCAACGGACTTACCACCGTTACGTACGGACGCGAACATTGCACCGAAGTCGTGCAGACCGCCGACGAAGATACCCCCGATTACACACCACAGGAATACAGGAACCCAACCGAAAACGGAAGCCTGAATAGGACCGTTGATTGGGCCGGCACCGGCGATGGAGGAGAAGTGGTGACCCATCAGTACTGCAGGCTTTGCAGCAACATAGTCAACACCGTCGTTTACTTCTACCGCTGGGGTAGTCTTAGTAGGGTCAACGCCCCACTCTTTTGCCAGCCAGGAACCGTATGTTACGTAACCGATAACCAGCAGGATAATTGCAGCGAGAATGATTAAAATAGCAGTCATAACTCAATCTCCTATCTTATAAATTATTAAGATTTATATTTCCCAGGACTTTTTTCAGGGTGCGGCCCATTCGGTTAAAGCTCAGTTTCCCTGTACTCATATCCCGGACAATAACACGGTAGTGGCTCCAGCCATGAAGCGTATGTTTATAGCTTTCATAGCGTTTGCACTTTTTCAGGTAGGCGGCTGCATCCGCATCCACCTGATCTGCCAGAATGATCAGCACCACATCACTGTTGCGGTGGCCATCATGCGGAAACACACGGCTCATGCCGCGGGTCCAGGCAGTTACATCAAGGCGCTTGGCTTCTTCCAGCGTCAGATGTTCAGAAACGGCAAAAAAGACGAATTCCTTGCTCTCCGCTTCGCTGAGCTTGGCCTGCTTCACCAGGAAGAACTGTTCTTCATGGGAGTGAAACTCGGCTTCTGCAGCGAAGGGTGCTTCGACCCCTTCGTCTTTAATGTCATAGTATCTTACGAATGATTTCAGCAGGCCCGGAAGGGCTTCTCTTGCTGTCATAATACATACTCCAGTCCATTAAAAGATATAGTGTTTTCAAGCGAAATGATATAAATCACTTCCCTCATTGTAACTCCGCACTACAAAAACTGCAAGTATGTTTCTTCAAAAAATTTGTTTTTTTCGATAAATTTTTTCGATTTTTTTCATTAATTAAGCCGATGGCTTGCCAATCTGGATTCCCGCCACTCTTTTTTCCAGTTCTTCCAGCATAATTACGCCTGCACGGGCGCCCGGAAGCTGAATCATGGCCAGCTCCTTGTCTTCTGCACCGCAGATTACCAGGTTTTCCACTTCCAGATCCCCCTTGCCGCAGCACATCTTCATGCCCACCAGCTGCACTCTGCGGAAAGCACGGGTAATGTCTGCATAAGGCACATAGCTCACCTTTCTCTTCACCTTAAAGAACAGACAGGTTTCACCCAGAGTCACCGGACCGATTTCACGGCCCGCTTTATATTCTGCAGACAGCACATCTGCTGCCACTTCACTTGTTGTCACATAGAAATTCATAATCTCTTCTCCTCTCGTGTTCATCTCTTTTACTGGAATCTTGCATTAAAATTATTGTAGCTTCCGTTGACTGCATACTCGTCGAAGGAAATCTTCTTAGTTTCTCCGGTCTCAATATCATATACATACTCTTCCGTACCAACTGGGGTGCTCACCGTGCTGTAATAAAGCTTGCTGCCGACCATGCCCAGCACATTATAAGCATCTTCGATAGAATGGACCTTGATACGTTTTCCTGTACCGCTCAGGGTTGTCCGGTAAATCGTCACAGGACGGGCCTTTTCTGCACAGTTTCCGTACGTCACAGGGGCTCCTATTTTGTAATAATACACTTCATTCTTATAGGTAGCCAGAATTCTGCCCTCTGCGGACTTGAAGGCTACAATCTTATTGTTCTTCTTTTCCTTACAGTCGTAAGCCTTCAGTGTGATGGTACCGCTGTCACTCTTACTGGTGCCGTAAATGTACCGTCCGCTGCCGGTGGTATAGTTCGGCTCGAACTTACTGGCTCTCAGCTTAATGGTACCGCTTTTCAGTCCCACGCTGTATAGCTTCCAGTTCTTCTCGTAATAGAGCACACCGTTGTACACAGAAAGCAGCCGCAACCTGCTGTCTTCTTTGGTCTTTACGATTTGCTGAAATCCGGTGCCGTCATATTTCACCTTGCAGATGCAGTCTTTCACTTTACCGGACATAGCATCCACTGCGTAGTATACCCACGTTCCATCCGTAAGAATAATATTCTCAAAGTATATGTTTGCTCCCAGAGAGGAAGGACTCAGTTCAGCCCCCTTACCGTCCGGCGTAGTGCTGCAGTACAGCGAATGGTCATCTTCGCTTTGCCAGAAATACAGACCATTAATCTCCGCACGGCGATCAAAAGTGGCATCAAAAACATCTTCATTATAGTCCGAAGTCCCTCTTTTAAATTTTGCCGCAGCATCCGCTTCCCCTGCCGGAATCACACTGACCAGCAGGCAGACAACCAGCATCCAGGAAAAAATCCGTTTCATACTTTTCTTCATCTTCATCGTACACCTCCGTTTTATGGACGTTCGATAATGTAATTGCCCGCTTCATTATAATGGCCATATTCACCATATTCACAGCCAATATGTCTTGCGGTCACATCGTCAACCAGAACCTTCTTGCCGCCCTGCTTCTTATACAGCTTGATACGGCCGGTACCGTTGCCGCCGTTCCACAGGCGGTTGTGGCGCTTCTTTCCGTCCGGATCTTCATACTTGATGAAAAGCATATCCTTCTTGAAGCAGCGGATATCGTATTCAATGGCTGCGGTTCTTGTTTCCTGCGCTACATGCCAGATGATTTCCTCGTCTGTTTCTTCGCAGTCAAATTTGGTCTTGCACAGTGTCCACAGTTTACTGAAGTTGAACTCGTAGCATTCGCCTTCATAGCAGAATCCACCCAGCAAAATCTTATCCAGCGCCACGAAATAGATCTTCGGACGTCCGCCGCCTACATCGAATGCGGAGTTTTCCAGCTTCCTGCCGGTGATATTGCTCACCAGGTCACAGGAAGACAGCCAGATCCACGGGCTGGTAAAGCCTCTGCCCCAGTTCTTGTCGGAGTAACCGAAGGAAGTTTCCGGTTCTACAATATAGGTTTCACCGTCCAGCTTCACGGTGCCGGACAGTTTGGTCTTCATACCTTCTGCATGCCAGTACATCTGGAATGCCTTGATGGCACGGAGGATGAGGCTGGTACCGTAACCTACATTCCAGGCAATCTGCTTGTCCAGCTTCAGGTCCCATTCGATGGTGCCTGCTTCACAGAGCAGTTCCGGATGTGCTTCCGCTTCTTCCGGGGTTACGGATACACGGCCTCTCATTTCCTTATCAGAGCAGTAGCAGTCATCCGCTTCTACACTGAATGGCGCTGTGCCGTGAATCTTCACATCATCCCAACCGAAGAAACGGTGTACCTGATGTGCGTTTTCGCCCCAACATCCTGCCTTTACCATTAAATAGGAAGGCTTCTTGCCTGCCTTCTGATTTTCCGGCAGCTGACCCAGAACCGGCTCCTTGCCGCCCAGAGCAGGGTTTACTGTGAAATATTCAATGAAGAATGGTTTTTCCTCACCGGTTTCCGCATGGCGCGCCGTAAAGGAATGCCACCACCAGTCATAACCGCGCTTCTTAAACGGTCCTGTGAGCATCCATTCGTTTTTTACCGGGTCTAATTTACTGAACATACTGTTTTCTCCTTATCTTATCTCATATCATTAAAATTGGTGTAACCCAGGATTGCATATTCATCCTGTGAAATTTTTTTCGTTTCACCGCTGCTGATATCGTAGGAATAGTAAGTGAAACCGATGCCTTCATTCTTCACACTGTAATAAATGCGGCTGCCCTTCATGCCGGATACGGCCGGAACCGTGCAGACTTTTACACGCTTGCCGGTGCCGCTTAAGGTTGTCCGGTAAATGGTTACGGAATCCTTTCCAGGCTCTGCTTTATAATAGTAGACTTTGCTGTCATACACATTGATGAATCCGCCTTCTGCAGATTTAAATGCGATAACCTTATTCATCGTCTTTTCTTTGCAGTCGTAGGCCTTCAGCGTCACAGTGCCGCTGTCGCTCCTGCTGGTTCCGTAAAGATAACGGCCGCCTCCGGTGGCATATTCCACCTTCATCTTGCTGCTTCTCAGCTTCTTCGTCAGACTGGTCAGGCCTACGCTGTAGATTCTGCCTCTGTAACCATTGCCTTCCTGGAAACTGTCACCGTAATAGAGAACACCTTTATAGATTCCGAACAGTTCCGGTGCCCAGCAGCTGTCCTTAAAGGTCACAACCTTCTCGAACCCCGAGCCGTCATATTTTGCCCGGCAGATATATGCTCTGCTGTTTCCGTAATCCTCTACTGCATAATATACCCAGGTTCCGTCGGTCAGAATCACCTCTTTCAGCAGCTTGGAATCTGTTTGAATCTTCGCAAAGCCCAGTTCCTTCCCCTTGCCGTCGATGGTCCTGGAGCAGAAAAGCTGCTGTGTATCTTCCTCGTACCAGAAATACAGGCCGTTTACTTCTGCTCTGCGGTTCGTATTGGTTTCAAATACTTCTGCGTTATAGAACGGTGTTCCCCTGCGGAACGCCTTGGATGCAGCTTCCGCTTCTCCGGCCGGAATCACACCCATCAGCAGGCAGGCGAGCAGCACCCCGCAAAATATATGTTTCAGATGTTTCATCATGACAGCACCCTCCTTTTTTCTTACTGACAGTATAGCTTTCCCCCCGCATTCGTGTCAATAAATCAGATTGTAAATTCCAACAAAAAGGAGTAAAACATCTTATATCCCGAAACAAACGAGGAGGTGGTCGAGTGAATCTCACAGTGAAACGAACTTTGCGCCTTTTCGCTCTGGCGCTGCTGCTGATACTGATGTTCTGCCTGACGGCACAGGCCGCAGATGCTGCAAGCTATAAGCGGATTGCGCTGGATGAACAAGATGGACCGAGGGTCAAGGTCGGAGACAGATACTTCTGGCTGGAAGGTGACGGTCAGCTGATTTCTGTAAACGGCGGTGTGGTGATGCCAAGAACTATATAATCTACAGCTGCAGTGCAGACGGAACCAAACTGAAACAGCTTGCGGTTCTGGAACCGACAGAAAGCGAACTGGAAACC
>JAFYNS010000107.1 GCA_017556505.1 Bacillota bacterium
ACCCTAAAATTAGCCCCTAAAATATTTTGGGTGAAGTGTGGCTGAAACCCTAATGATTGACCCTAAAAAACTTTGGCAAACCCTAAAAAACTTTGATATCCCACTCTATCTCCCGATAGCCAGAATGGCTTCTTCCAGCTTTTTCGCGTCGGTGATCTTGTTTACGGTGCCGCGGAATGCGGATGCGCCATGTACGCCCTTCAGGTACCAGCCCACATGCTTACGCATTTCGCGGACTGCAGCATACTCGCCCTTCATTTCCATCAAATCGCGGAAATGACGGAGCATCATGGTCTTCTTTTCCTCCAGGCTGGCTTTTTCCGGTGCTGGCTCGCCTTTCCAGGCTGCAAGCAGTTCCTGGAACAGCCATGGATTGCCCAGGGCGCCGCGTCCTACCATGACAAAGTCACAGCCGGTTTCTTCCATCATACGCAGAGCGGACGGTCCATCCACCACGTCACCGTTTCCGATAACCGGAATGTTTACCGCACGCTTTACCTTACCGATGATGGACCAGTCGGCTTTGCCGTCATAGAACTGGGAACGGGTTCTGCCGTGGACTGCCACCGCAGATGCTCCTGCCGCAGAAATAGCGTGAGCCACTTCCACCGCATTGATAGATTCGGAATCCCAGCCTGCACGGATTTTGGCGGTTACCGGTTTGGAACTGTTCTTTACTACAGCGCTTACGATGTCATAGACCAGATCAGGATTCTTCATCAGCGCGGAACCTTCCCCGTTTCTTACAATCTTCGGCACCGGACATCCCATGTTGATGTCCAGCAGAGCATTTTCATAAGAATCCAGTGTGCGGGCAGTAAATGCCATCACATCCGGCTCATGGCCGAAAATCTGAATCGCCACCGGCTTTTCATCCTCATAAATCTGAAGGAGCTTTCCTGTATTTTTATCGTTATACCAGAGACCCTTGCCGCTGACCATTTCGCTGTAGGTCAGTGCTGCACCCTGTTCTCTGCAAAGTCTCCGGGTTGGGGCGTCAGTGATGCCCGCCAGGGGTGCCAGCAGGAATGGGTTTTCCAGCTGAAGGTTTCCGATTTTTAATTCGCTCATATTTTTTCCTTTCTCACCGCCCACATCATCTGATGCTGCGGCAAAATAATACCGGGATTCGAAAGTTTTCAGGCAATTTCCGGTATGATTTCTTGCTGATTTCCGTTGCAGGTACAATCATTTTACATAATTTTACTTATATCCCGTTTTAGTTCTGTAAAATATATGAAATAAGTGTTATTTTTTATAATTTTTTCTTTGTGCTTCCATGTAATTGCACATTTTCCTTGTTGAAGGCCAGAATTTATACCGGAAATTTGCAATTTTTAAGTGGTTTCCGGTATTTTTCTGCCGCAGGCCTTCATCGCCTTCATTCGATAACAAAGGCTGGCCCGCGGTCGCAGGTCAGCCCGAAATTGCATATTTTGCCGGATAGCAGATGCACGCCGTGCGGAACTATTTTGCCACGCGCTCCAGACGTTTCAGGGCCAGAGCCACAGTCAGACCCGGAATTACACGGTTGCCGGTAATTTCGGCACCCAGCACTTCGTTGATCTTCTTCAGACGGTACTGAACGGTGTTGGTATGAATGCCCATGAACTCGGAAGTCTTGGAGCTGTTCATTCCTGCGTCCAGAACGAAGGTTTCCAGGGTTTCCAGCAGCTGGCGGGATTTGTTGTCGCCTTCTGCGGAGAATGGTTCCAGCAGTTCCATGTAGTTGGTCTTCAGGTTTCCGCCCTGCACCTGAATGCTGATGCAGTTGGATACCAGTACCAGTTCGTACTTGGAGAATACACGCTTGTAAGGGAAGATGCCTTCCACGAAGGACCAGGTTTCGTTAATCAGACGGAACCCGTCGCCGGCACCTTCGATGCCGTCCACACCGGTCACATGGAAGATGCGCACGCCTTCCTGTGCCTTCAGCTTATCAAAGAGCTGGGTGCATACTGCCTTTTCGTTCTGCTCGCTATTCTGCAGACTCTTGCCGCCGTGGAGCAGAATACCGAAGGTTTCATCGCCTTCCGCAATGCGGATGTAGCTGAGCAGACCTTCTTCACGGAAGGAGTTCAGTACGGCTTCACCTTCCGGTGTTTCGATACCCTTGGCGTGGAATACGCTGATGATTTCGTTCGGCTTTACGCCGGCTTCTTCCTTCAGGGAGTATGCCAGGGACTTGTTTCCGCGGATCAGTGCCTTGGCAAATTCAGCCTTGGCATCACGTTCCGGGGTGTACTTCCACATACCCATAGCCAGCTCGATGATTTCGGCCAGCTTGGTGATTTCGCCGGAGGAGTAGTTGTCCTCGTTGTCGACGATAAACAGGTAATGTTTCTCACCGCTGATGGTAACCAGACCCCAGTAGGTCAGGACACCATCGATTTCCACCAGACTGTAAACTTCGGACAGGTTCAGGGCGATCTGCTTGCCGCGGACGATGGCCTCATCCACGGTGGTACGCTGAAGTGTCTCGATGGTCAGTACCGGATTGAAGTCCTCGCTTAAGAGAACAACCTGGAAATCATTATTTACGGCAGCTTCCCGCAGAGCCTGCTGGAAACTGCTGTGCTTTTCAAAATTCAGCAGATGGAATACGGTATTGTTAATCAGACTGTTTTTGAAGTTGCTGCCATACAGAATCTGATCCATCACTTCTGTGATCAGACGGGAATAGCCTCCCTTCTGACTGTCAACCATAATCAGCAGCGGAAGTCCGGCTTCATCAGCCGCATTGATCAGCTCCTTGGAAACCTGCACGTCGTTATTGCCCTTCTGGAACACAGCCAGCGCTGCGATTCCGGATTTTGCAAGGACACGGAGGGTTTCACACTGAAGGCTGCGGTTATCCCGCATGCCGGAGAAGGAGGTCAGGACCAGCTCTTCCGGATTGCCGTTAAAGTTCTTCGCGTCTTCAATTGTAGCTGCATCCAGCACGGAAACAGTCTTTACACGGTTATCCAGGCTGCGTTCGCCGGCTACGACGATGCACTGCCGGAAGGATTCCAGCTGCAGACAATCTCTTACTGTTACTTTCATAGTTCTGCCTCTTTACTTTCTACTGCTTGTCGGACTCTTCGGATTCGGCTGGGGATTCAGCAGGAGCTTCTTCAGCCGGAGCTTCTGCAGGTGTTTCTGCAGGTGTTTCTGCAGGAGCCGCTGCCGGAGTTTCCGCAGGCTCCGGAATTTCATTCAGGGTAGCCTTGCCGCTGCCGTTTAACGTTACTACACGGCGGCCCGGCTTGGATGCGTCCTTATCTTCCGCCTGCTTGATTACATCGGCAGGTGCTTCGCCTTCACTCATGTATTCACCATCGTACTTCTTCAGTTCTTCCGCCAGTCTTGCTTCTTCTTCCTTACGCAGACGTTCACGTTCTGCTGCTTCTTCCGCGTCCTTTTCCTTCTTCCTTGCGTGGGAAATCTTCACGTTTTCAGCCAGCTGTTCTGCTGTCAGCTTGCCGGTGAACAGATCTTCGAACTGTTCGCCGTCGATGGTTTCCACCAGCAGCAGTGCGTTTGCCACACGTTCCAGAATTTCCATGTTTTCGGAAATCAGCTGTGTACACTGCTTGTATGCTTCATCGATAATGCGCTTGATTTCCGCATCGATGCTCTTTGCTGTTTCTTCGGAGTAGTTCTTATGGGATGTGAAATCATTACCCAGGAATACTTCTTCAGAGCTGCTGTAGTTTACGGTACCAATCACTTCGGAGAATCCGTACTTGGTTACCATTTCACGTGCAATATCTGTTGCACGCATGATGTCGTTGCTTGCACCGGTACTGATGTCATCCAGAGTCAGCTGTTCTGCCACACGGCCGCCCAGCAGTTCGATGATATCATTGTACATGCCCTTCTTGGTCGCATAGTAACGGTCTTCCTTCGGCAGGGACATGGTGAAACCACCTGCACGGCCTCTTGGAATGATGGTTACCTGATGAACCGGGTCAGAGCCTGGCAGCAGTCTGCCTACTACAGCATGGCCTGCTTCGTGGAATGCAGTCAGCTTTCTTTCCTTTTCGCTGATTACACGGCTCTTCTTTTCAGGACCTGCAATTACCTTGGTGATTGCTTCTTCAATTTCTTCCATTCTGATGAAGCGGCCGTTTCTGCGTGCAGTAATCAGCGCTGCTTCATTCAGCAGGTTTTCGATATCAGCCGGAGTGAAGCCCGGTGTTCTTCTGGCCAGCACTTCTGGTGTTACGTCGTCTGCCAGAGGTTTATTTCTGCTGTGAACCTTGAAGATTTCTTCACGGCCCTTGATGTCCGGTGTGCCGATGACAATCTGACGGTCAAAACGGCCCGGTCTCAGCAGAGCAGGGTCCAGGATGTCCGGACGGTTAGTTGCTGCCAGGATGATGATGCCGGAGTTTTCTGCAAAACCGTCCATTTCAACCAGCAGCTGGTTCAGAGTCTGTTCTCTTTCGTCGTGGCCGCCGCCGATACCGGCACCACGCTTACGGCCTACTGCATCGATTTCGTCGATGAAGATGATGCAAGGCGCGTTCTTCTTCGCCTGGTCAAACAGGTCACGTACACGGGATGCGCCGACACCGACGAACATTTCTACGAAGTCGGAACCACTGATGGTGAAGAACGGTACGCCCGCTTCGCCTGCAGTCGCCTTGGAAATGTAAGTCTTACCGGTACCCGGAGGGCCTACCAGCAGGATGCCCTTCGGAATTCTTGCACCCAATTCACGGTATTTACGAGGATCCTTGAGGAAGTCTACCACTTCTTCCAGTTCCTGCTTTTCTTCATCCAGACCGGCTACGTCCTTAAAGGTAACCTTCTTATCGCCGCCCTTCACCATCTTGGCTCTGGACTTGGCGAACTGGAATGCCTTTCCGTTTCCGCCCTGGTTCATCATGAAGTAGAACAGGAATATCAGCGCCAGCACCATTACGATGGTTGGCAGCAGGTTCAGGAATACGGAGCCTGTATCAGGCGGATCACTTTCTACGGTTTCAATTTTTCCTTCCAGTATCTGCGGATACACATAAGTATCCCAGATAGTCATCAGTTCGATACTGCTGTTGACGTAAGCATAGACGGTTGTCTTCTCATCCAGCTTACCGGTCAGCTTCGTATCGGTCTGATTGATTTCTTTAATTTCCTCATTCTCCAGATGCTGAATGAATTCGGATAACGGCACTTCCTTCACAGTTGCAGCATCCTGCGGCATATTTCCCTGATAGAAGTATGCTACCAGCAGTACCACTGCAAACAGAGCAAGGTAAATACCCATGTTCTTAGCAAATTTTTTCACTTTGTTCCCCCTCCACACCTTTGGATTCAAGCCTAAATTTTACTTTTTATTTCCAAAGGAAAGTTGTTTTCTGTCACAAATAATCCTAAATATTTTATCATACACGACATGAATATTCAAGGATAATTATCGGTCTCTCACAATTATCTTCTGCTCCGTAGGCTGCGGAATACCTGCCCCGCATCCCCTCCTGAGGAATAATCCACAGAATTTCGCTGCCGATGGCCGCCAGTTTCACACTGTCACGAAGTGCCTTCGGAATTTTCATATCCACCAGCACGTCCTGCAGTTTTTTTCTGTGCACCCCACCGGCTGTCTTTATGCGGATGTAATCTCCGTCCTGCCGGTTTCTCAGCAAAATCCCTTCTGCCGCGTCTACTCCGTACACCTCCTGCAGCTTCACCAGATCAAAACGTGCCGTTAGTCTGCGCTTTCCGGCCAGATCCCGGATGCCCGCCTCATCATCGTCTATCGCCGATGTACGTATGGATACCCTCAGCTCACCCATTTCAGCTTCTGCGGTCAGTTTCCGCAGGCAAAGCCTGTCATAGCGTTTTTCTGCCGCTGCATCTCCCGGAAGATTCCAGGAGGCAGAAGGACTGTCTGATTTCAGGACCTGTTCGATTCCCTCCAGATGAACTGCAGACAAATCTTCTGCTGCACCGATAACAGTCAGAGCTCTATGATACAGGCGGATTCTGATGGCTGGGTGAAAACTGTCCAAAATTTCAAGGGAGAATTCCACCATTTCACCGTTTTCTGCCACCACAGCCTGTCCGTATGCCTTCTCGGCTTCCTTCCAGATAAAATCCGAATCAGCAGCTGCCGATGCAGCCAGCCGGTTGAGACCTGAGCTGATATTCGGATTGTACTCCTGCCGCAGGTACGGAAGGAGCTGAAGCCGGATGCGGTTCCGCATGTAGACCGGCTCCTCGTTAGTATGGTCTCTGCGCGGCATCAGATTCCGTTCCGCGCAGTATTTTTCAATTTTTCTGCGGCTCACATCCAGCAAAGGCCGGATCACCGCAATGTTCTGTTCATTCCATCGTTTATATGCGATGCCGGAAAGTCCGTCCACCCCGGTTCCCCTGAGAAGGCGGAACAGCACCGTTTCAGCCTGATCATCTGCATTCTGGCCTACTGCGATGGCAACCTTTTCCGGCGGAACCGGACAGCCGTTACCGGATTCACATCCCTGCATAAGTCCCTCAGCCACCTGAGCAAAAGCTTCATAGCGCACCTTCCGCCCAGCTTCTTCCGGACTGAGTCCTTCCGCCGCTGCCAGTGCGCCGCAGTCCCTGACAAAGGTTCTGCACGGCCACCCTGCCTGACGGCAGAAGTCTTCCACAAAAGCCTGGTCTTCTTCTGCTGCTCCCGGGCGGAATTTGTGGTTCACATGAACCGGATGCAGTGTCAGCTGCCAGTCCTCCGCCAGACGGCAGAGCACGTCAAACATGCACATGGAATCCGGGCCTCCCGAAAGGCCGATTACGATGTGCATTCCCTTTTCCAGCATCTGATGCTGTCTTATTGTCTGCAAAATTCGGTTCTTCATATCCTGTTCCGTCTTTTCTCTTTATCGTACAAGAATCACTGCCACTGTGGCATCGTCCATCTCCGCTCCCTGGTTCCGTTCCTGTGCCCTGGCAAGAAGTGCTGCAGCCAGCTGTCTTGGCCCCGGCAAAGCATATTTCCGTCCTTCACGGACACCTGCAGTTAAATCGTCTAAAAACGATTTCACCCAGTCCATGTCATCAGAGCAGGGCCAGCCATCCGGGCAGCGCCAGCCGGAATCGCAGATTCCGTCGGACATCATCACGATGATGTCCCCGGCTGAAAGCCGGGCGCTGACATGAGTCAGCCGGATCTCCGGCAAAATCCCCACCGGAAGTGCCGGCTGGGAAATTCGGCGGATCCGCCGGCCCCGGATAATGTAGGACGGGGCCGCCCCCATTTTATAAAATTTTGCCCGGCGGTCACTCTGCCCGATAACGGCCAGATCAACCGTGGCATAGATTTCTTTCTGACTGCTTTTCTGCAGCAGCGAACGGTTTACTTCTTTAATCGCCCGAGCAGAAGGCATCCCCTGCTTCAAAAGCCGCCGCAGCAGCCCGGCTGCCGCCCGGCTTTCTGCCGCGGCCTCCTTACCGTGCCCCATTCCGTCGCAAAGTATCACTGCCCGGCTGCCATCGGGCAGCCTGCAGGAAAACACAGTGTCGCCGCAGATTTCCGTTCCGTTCTCTTCCAGTTCCCCGGCCGCAGCCCGGGATGCATATCCGATTCTGATATGGTTTTCCATGATATCACACCTCTTGAGGCATCATATCATACGCTTCCTGAAAACCATGTCGAATCCTGCGTTACTTATTCAATACCATAGAAAACTTTAGCATTTTCACAGGTCTGGCGAGCCACGTCATCGTATTCCATCTCTTTCAGTGCTGCCACGTGACGTGCAGTGTATTCCACCAGAGGTGACTTGTTCTTCTTGCCTCTGAATGGTTCCGGCGTCAGGTAAGGTGCATCGGTTTCCACCAGCAGGAATTCAATTGGAATAGCTTTCACCACTTCCGGAGTCTTCTTGTTGTTCTTATAGGTTACAGGACCTGCGATGGAAATGGTTGCGCCCAGCTTCACGTACTGCTCTGCCATTTCACGGCTGCCGCTGAAGCAATGCAGCAGAACTCTGGCATCTTTCACCATCTGTCCATCCGGACCTTTTCTCTTAGGGAACCAGCTGCAGCGTTCGTCGCTGAAAGCGCCTTCTTCTTTCAGTATGTCCATGCATTCCTGGTCTGCTTCGCGGGAATGAATGACAATGGGCATCTTCAGCTCGTTTGCCAGCTGAATCTGACGGCGGAACCAGTAGCGCTGTACATCCGGTTCGGACAGGTTATAGTGATAATCCAGTCCGATTTCGCCGATAGCCTGCACCTTGTCCTTCTTTGCCAGGCTCTTGATCATCAGCAAAACGTCTTCATCCAGCGTCTTTGCATCGTGGGGATGTACGCCAACTACCGCGTAGCACCACGGCAGAGCCTTCGCATGTTCCACTGCCTTCAGGGAGCTTCCCAGGTCAAAACCGATATCACAAACGTACTTTACGTCAGAGCTTTCAATTTCTTTATAGAGCTGCTGCAGATAGCTTTCACTCATATCTTCGTTATTTAAATGTGTATGGGAGTCAAATAACATGTTTTTCCCCTTTCTCATAAAAGTGAAAATGAGAGGGCAACTTCCATTGCCCCCTCTTCATTATCTTTTTATTAGCTTACTGCGTTTCCGTCTTCAGCTTCTGTGGTTACGATTTCCAGCTTTTCGCCGTTGTCAGCGAAGAGGATCATACCCTTGGATTCCATGCCGCGCAGTGCTCTTGGCTTCAGGTTCGCTACTACGATAACCTTCTTGCCTGCCATTTCTTCAGGCTTGTAGTGTTCTGCTACGCCGGATACGATCTGGCGGGTTTCGGTACCCATCTTTACCTGGAATACCAGCAGCTTGTCAGCCTTCGGATGCTTTTCTGCTTTCATGATAGTGCCGACTCTCAGGTCGATCTTATCAAAATCTTCATATACGATTTCAGGCTTCAGTTCCAGCGGAATGTTTTCTTCCTTTGGACCTTCCTTGGCTTCAACCAGTGCGGTCAGTTCTGCCAGTTCCTTTTCGATGTCAAGGCGTGGGAAGATTGCATTACCCTTCTTCACCTGCTCACCGTACATCATGTCGAATGTGAAGGCATCTTCCCAAACAACATCGGCAAACCACAGACCCATCTGCTTTCTGATTTCCCTGGAAGTGGTGTGCATGAACGGATAGATCAGGATGGATACAATACGCAGAGCCTCTGCCAGGTTGTGCATTACAGTATCCAGTTCTGCCTTCTTTTCTTCGTCCTTTGCCAGGATCCAAGGAGCCTTTTCGTCGATATACTTGTTTGCTCTTCTTACTACGGTCCAGATTTCTTCCAGTGCCATGTTGAAGGCGAACTTGTCCATCTGTGCTTCTACCTTTGCAGCTGCACCGGTAGCAATTGCCTTCAGGTCGCGGTCGATATCATCTTCCGTAGTGGATGCAGGAACATTGCCTCCGCAGTACTTTTCAATCATGGATACGGTTCTGGAAACCAGGTTGCCTAGGTCGTTTGCCAGGTCGTAGTTCATTCTCTTCAGCATTACTTCGTTGGTGAACACGCCGTCCTGACCGAAGGTGTATTCTCTCAGCAGGAAGTACTTCAGAGCGTCGATGCCATATCTTTCAATCAGTACAACAGGGTCTACCACGTCCTTACCCTTTGCAGCCTTGGACTTGGAAACCTTTTCACCGCCCAGCAGCAGCCAGCCGTGACCCAGAACCTGCTTTGGCAGAGGTTCTTCGATACTCATCAGCATAGCAGGCCAGATGATGGTGTGGAATCTTACGATTTCCTTACCTACCAGGTGAACGTTTGCAGGCCAGTATTTGTCGTACAGTTCGCGGTCATCTTCAAAGCCCAGTGCAGTGATATAGTTGGACAGTGCATCCAGCCATACGTAAATTACGTGTTTTTCATCGATAGGTACAGGAATACCCCAGTCAAAAGTAGATCTGGAGATACACAGGTCTTCCAGGCCCTGCTTAACGAATGCAATCATTTCGTTTCTTCTGGAATCAGGCTGCAGGAATTCCGGATTGTTTTCAAACAGGTCCAGCAGTCTGTCTGCATACTTGCTCAGCTTAAAGAAGTATGCTTCTTCCTTGGCAGGCTGTACGGGTCTGCCGCAGTCAGGACAGCAGCCGTTTACCAGCTGGGATTCTGTCCAGAAGGATTCACAAGGTGTGCAGTATAAACCTTCGTACTCACCCTTGTAGATATCGCCTTTTTCGTACATCTTCTTAAAGATGTTCTGTACTCTCTTAATATGACGGTCTTCGGTGGTTCTGATGAAGTCGTCATAGGAAATTTCCATGGTTGCCCACAGCTTCTTGATGCCGTCAACCACTTCGTCAACGTAAGCCTGTGGAGTTACGCCCTTAGCGTCTGCCAGAGTCTGAATCTTCTGGCCGTGTTCGTCAGTACCGGTCAGGAATCTTACATCGTAGCCTGCCAGTCTCTTAAATCTTGCCATTGCGTCTGCCATTACGGTGCAGTATGTGTGACCGATGTGCAGGTTGCTGCTTGGATAGTAAATCGGGGTTGTAATATAATAGGTACCCTTTTTTTCTGTCATTGTTTTAAGTCTCCCTTCATCTCCCTCTCGAATGAGAGAGGGCAGTTATCTGGTGCCGCATTCCGCGCGGCCTCGCTACCCTAATATGCAGGAAATATCGCCAGCGATATTTCCGGAATATTAAGAAGGCCTACCTCTAAAAATCAGATTGCCGAAGGCGGCCTTCCTATAGAATACCACAATTTCAATTGCTTAGTCAATCCTTCGGCAAAAGCTTTATGGCCTTCTTCCGTAAAATGTACCCCATCATCGGTCAGACTCACGCCCCATTCATTGGCATCGGCAAAATATACGTCCATCTCGCAGGCCAGCTGCTCATAAAGTCCCGGCAGTTTCTCTGACTCTTCGATATACCTTTGATTCGGAACCCAGTATCCCTTCCGGAAGCTGACCGGTGCGATGGTGAGAATCTGTCGGCCCGGTGCTTCCATCTTCACCGCACCCAGAAACCTTTTCATTTTCATTGCGGTCTTCTCCGCACTGAGCCCGTCCAAAAGAACATCATTGCTGCCCAGCATGATGATAATCATATCCTGCTTGCCGCCCGCACAGCCCGGTTCTGTTGCCGCCGCCAGCTGCATAGCCACCCCTTCAGCCGACTCCCAGCCATTGTCCGGGATTTCCCGGCCGTTCTGCCCGGCGTTGAAGATTTTGCAGGATTCCGGCAGCGTATTTCCCACCAGGTCCACCCAGCGTCCGGCTGCATCGTACCGCAGCAGCATCCCTCCGTGAGGGTCATAGCCATATGTATTAGAATCTCCATAGCAGATGATTTTCATTTCACAACCTCCAAATTGGCAATACTGTCCAGAACATTACTGACAGCCATCAGATCGATACTTTCATTCATACCATCGGTGGTCAGAATCAGATTCTGTCCCGGCAGAATTCCGTTCTGCGGAAAAAGCTTCAGTTTCAGCATGGTACGTTCCCGGTAGTCTTCCATATCAAGCAGTCCCAGGTGTTCCCAGTAAATCCAGGTAACGTCCGGTGACTCTTCGTTTTCGCATAGAATAAAATCCGGATACACCACATGCAGGTTTCCCTCTTCATCATACAGTATCACTCTCTTTTCATACATTATATAGTATCCGCGGCTATATGCAAGTTCTGCTGCTGCCGCTTCGATTCGGGACCGCACAATCAGGCCGAAACTGGTCCGGTGTTTCAGATGTTCCGGGTGATGTGGATTTTCAGACTGTGTGAACCGTTTTCCGCTGCCGGCCCGGGCCTCGCGCATCTGATCCAGGTCCTCCTGCCTGTTCCGGTATGCCGGTGATAATGATTCTTCCAGTGCATCCGGATCATAAGGCTGATACACGGCCACCAGCCGTTCCAGAGCTTTCAGGTTCCGCTCCAGTACTTTTATGCCGGATTCGCAGAGCTTCCGTTTCCTCAGGCTGTGGAGAATACGATAATTTTTCCTGGAAAGGTATTTCGATTTTCCGGTGTCTTTATTTACAGCATAGTAGGCATTCTCCGACTTTTTAGATAATCTGTATTTACAGTATTTTTCGGTACTGTCCTTCCCATTCACATATTGACGGAGAAAAATACGTTCTGTCTCCATTTCCTGTTCTAAAATATGTTTAAAATCCATTTTACCCCCCCTAAAGATTAAACCAGAGCTCATTTATGGAATTATTATACTGTAAATTATTGTATTTTTCAATCATTTTCTCGTTGTGCCTTCTGTTGATCATCCCAAATCATATATTTTTTTATTTTAGGATGGGGCGATTCTTTATTGCCTTATGCATCCCTCCAGTTTAGCCTATCTTTCGACATATTTCGATTGATTTTGATACCGTTTTCTATCATTTCACCGTATAATTTTAGCTGAATTTCTCAAAGACATAAAAAGACCCATCCCAAAATTGCTAAATCGCTCTTTTAAGATGGGTGCAGTCTCGAATCGCAGAAATTCCCGCTATTTCACACTCACATATCCGCTGTTTTCCACGACCTGCTGCCCTTCTTCGGACAGAATCCAGTCAACAAAGGCTTTCATCGTCTCGTCACGTTCCTGAGGGACCGGCGCTCCCACCGGTGCCGCTGTTACTGCGTAGAAGGAACTGGACACAGGATAAGAACCATCCCGTATACTCTCCTTCGTCGGCATCACACCGTTGAGTGCAAGCAGCCGGATGTCACCATTGGCCACCATCTCCGTACAGTAGAACCGGAAGGAAAATCCCAGTGCATTCTTATAATTCCGATAGCTTGCCACCTGGCGGATGATACCGCCCATACCAGCAATCCGGTCTTCTTTTTTCGGTTCCATCAGCGGAATATCCCCCATAAGCCGCTGCAGTGCCGTCTGGCTGCCGCTGTCTTCTGCACGCTGAAATGCTCTGATCGACTGACGGCGGCCGCCCACATCAGACCAGCGGGTAATGTTCCCGGAATAAATCCCCTGAATCTGCTCCACAGTCAGACCTTCCACCGGATTCTCATGATTCACAAAGAAAACGAAAGCTTCCCGTCCAATTGGTGTCATGTGCAGCTCCATTCCCAGTTCTGCAGCCCGCGCAAGCTGGGCATCCGACGGACCAGCCACGAAAATCATATCCGTTTCCCCAGTCAGCAGACGTTCATAGGCATCGTTGGTGCCGGTACAGGTTACCAGCCCCAGGCCATCCTCATTGGTACCGTCATAACGCCGGTATTCTCCTTCCGGATATACGGCCTGCACGAATCCCGCATAGACAGGATACAGGGCAGTCGCTCCATCCAGCTTCATCCCCATAACCTGTTTTTCCGTCAGCTGAAGCTTTTCACTCCGCAAAATCTGCATGGCCATCAGTTCTTCAGAAAAAGGCTCGTATTTCCACAGCATCTTTTCCCGCTCCGCATCTTCCAGAGAAGCCAGGCTGTCTTTGTGCACCCCAATCCCCACATATATCCCTGCACAAACAACCACAGCCAGCATACCGTACCACAAACGCTTCCGGCCCACCGCCGAAATCACTCCGCTCCAGATCAGTATAAGCACCAGGTACATCATCACACCCGCTGCACCAATTGCTTTGGTCACATACAGTGGAAAAGCACCCAGCAGGCCAAAAAACATCACAGGGAAGAAAATCAAGCCGAAAAAGAACAGAACCACAACGGCCTTTCCCAATACTTCCACGATTTTTTTCAAATGCTTTCCCATAAAACCCCCTCCTTATTATTAATGTAATTTTACACGTTTTATACGGAATATACAATGCCGGCAGAGGACATATTTCCCCTTCCGCCTGCATATATTGTTCTTAACTATGAGCAAGGAGTGTGGGTCTGCCAATGAAAGATTATATAGAAGAAAGAGTGTATGAATTAGCACACTACATCATCAGCACCAGCTCCACAGTGCGGGCAGCCGCGAAAAAATTCCGGGTCAGCAAATCCACCGTACATAAAGATGTCACGGAGCGGCTCCTGGAACTGAATCCGGTCATGGCCGCAGAAGTAAAAGATGTCCTGGAAAGCAACAAGGCCGAACGCCATCTGCGCGGCGGCATGGCCACCAAGGAGAAATACCAGCATGCAAAGGAAAAATAACGGCCCGCGGGCCGTTTTTTACTGTTTTTTGTCACATTCCTTACTATTTCAATTGCAAAACCTTCAGCAATCAAGTAGAATGAAAATAGAATATTATGACAAAATCGGGGAGGTACAAAACCATGATTTATTTTAGAAGTGACTACAGCCTGGGCGCCCATCCAAAGATTATGCAGGCGCTGATGGATACTAATATGGAACACACCGACGGCTACTGCCTGGACCGTTTCAGCGATGACTGTACTGAAATGATCCGTCAGTGGGTTGGCAAGCCTGATGCAGACGTTTACTACTTCGTAGGCGGCACCCCTTGCAACACCACGACTGTTTCCGCAGGCCTGAGACCATATGAAGGTGTTATCACCGCAGCAACCGGCCACATTTATGTACATGAAACCGGTTCCATCGAACTGAACGGCCACCGTCAGTTTGCAATGCCGACTCCAGACGGCAAGCTCCGTCCGGAAGATGTGGAAAAGGCACTGCTGCACCACGAAGATGAACACACTGTAATCCCTAAGATGGTTTATATCACCCATCCGACCGAAAACGGCGGCGTATATACCAAAGCTGAAATGCAGGCACTGTCCGACTGCTGCCGCAAGCACGGCCTGACCTTCTATGTGGACGGGGCACGTCTGGGTACTGCTCTGACCTGGCCAACCAATGATCTGGAAATCGAAGAAATCGCTGACATGGTAGACGCATTCTACATCGGCGGCACCAAGATTGGTGCTCTGTTTGGCGAAGCTCTGGTTATCGTAAACCCTGAAAAGTTCGACGACCACTTCCGTTACATGATCAAACGTCAGTGTGCACTGCTGGCTAAAGGCCGTCTGATTCCTGTACAGCTGAAGGCACTGTTCGAAGGCGGCAAGGAATCCCTGTACTACGAACTGTCCAAGAAGGAAAACCAGCTGGCTATCAAGCTGGCAGAAGGCGTGCAGGCTAAGGGCTACAAGCTGTGGCTGCCTCACCAGACAAACCAGGTATTCGTAATCATGCCGAACGAACAGATTGCACAGCTGGAAAAGGACTTCTTCTTCTACACCTGGTGTCCATTCGACGAAACCAACTCTGTAATCAGACTGGTTGCAGGCTGGGGCTCCACCGAAGAAGACGTGGATGCATTCCTGAAGGCGATCTAATTCTTACCTATCTTATAAAATATTTAGCTGGCAGTTTTCACACTGCCAGCTTTTTTCATACTTTACCCTATTTTCACGACAGTCTCCCCAAACTGCAGTGCTGCAATCTGCGAAGTATCCACCGGCATAACCCAACGGTATTCCCAGGTAAACCACCCACCATCCAGTTCCTTGCCATGTCCTCCGGACGAACCCACTTCTCCACCGTTTTTCAACAGAACACGCGGCAGCAGTACTGTGAAAGAAAACTCCCAGCACCCATCCAGTGCAAGCTGATCCATGTGTTTTTTCCAGTCATAACATTCTGCGTCACATCCTCGGCATCTGCCGGACACCGCACCGCATTCAGAGCTACCCGGTAAACCATGTCCATATATTGTTCAGCCAAAGCAGTAAACTCTCTGTCATCTCTCATCTGTATCACCTTCCTGAAAAGCTTTTCACCCATAATACCCAATGGTGGATTTAAATATCTCACACCCAATACCGGAAAAAGGGATTTTTTTCACAAAATCCGGTATTGCAGCGCCATGAAGAGTATCAAAAGCAATATTCTTATTCTTTCGGGAAGTTTCTTCCGCTGTTTTTGTATTTCTTCAGCATCTTGTCCACCATCGGATTAGAAGCTTTTTCTGCGTCATATAGTTTCTGCTCATAAGGCGTCAGATTGTTTACGTCCTTCATGTGCTTGCGGACAGGTTTTGGCATGAAAATCAGATAGATCAGCGGGGACACCAGCAGACAGTCCACCGCCAGCCAGCCGCCCATTGCCGCGAAAACAATAGCGCTGTTTCCAGAAGATGCTCCC
The DNA here is from genome assembly GCA_017556505.1 of Bacillota bacterium. Lineage (GTDB taxonomy): Bacteria > Bacillota > Clostridia > Peptostreptococcales > Anaerovoracaceae > RGIG7179. Next base: position 15,988 of record JAFYNS010000107.1, read on the forward strand.
AGAGCGAGAACACCCATCGCACCAACTAAAAATACGATGAACGTCAGGTAGCATCGTTCCACCATGCGGATTTTCGCGGACAGTGCCTCGTCGAACCAGTAATTTTTCAGGGATGGCACCAGATATTCGGCCAGCTTGAACTGCACGTTGGCCAGATACATACAGGCCTTGAAATCATCAAAAGTCGCCTTTTCAGCCGGGATTTCCTCCGCCGCCAGCTGCCCCTTCATAGCATCAAAATAAATCTGCGAGCGGACCAGCGTGCCTTCTCCCATGATGGTGTATTCCGGCTTTTCTCCGTTTATCAATTCAAACTCCATCACCAGCTGCTGACCAGCCTGAACCATGATGGACTCGCCTCCGCATCCGACCACTGCGTAACCTTCATGACAATAAAGCCCGTGTACAGCCAGTTCCTTCTCCGTCTCGAAAGTCGGGCCGCACGCCTGTGCATTGGCCTGCGGATGCAGCAGATCCAGGTAACCCTCGTTGCCCTTGCGGACCATCAGGTTGTAGTCGGTGATTTTGCCGAAGCTGCGTGTCTTATACGCCCCGTCAAAACGGTCCTGCTCCAGTTCTTTCAGCCGTGCCACACGCTGACCTTCGTGGCTCAGAACCACTTCGCCTTCCAGCACCATCAGTACACGGTCGTAATCCGGCAGCTTTGAAAAATCGCTTTCCTCCAGCTCGCAGGTGGCGGTGGACAGACGCCAGATAAAATTACGGTCGATATATTTTGCGGTGTGAGGCCAGATGGCAATCTCCCGGGTCAGACCGCCGGTCCACTGACTCTCACAGAAATCTTCTTTTTTATGTAACTGGTACTTCATAGAAAACCTCTCTTTTTCATACATTATACCACAGTATACCACGTTTTTTCCGTGAGGGCAATAAAGGTTGCACTTCACCCTCAAATATAGTAAAATGAATATAGTTATGACTGCCGTTTTAACGGTTTTTTCATACCTTAATTTAGGAAAGAAGAGGACCCCCCTATGTATAGAGCAGATGGATATCGGGTAAGGGGCAATGATGCCATGTATGAGCTGGTGCCATACATCATGCCTTACCGCTACGACGCCTCAAACTCCGTAACTGAAGAGCTGAACCTGGCTCCCGTTCAGGACTATATAAGAGACTGCCGCAAGCGCGGCATCAATATGAACCACATGAGTGTGATTATCGCAGGTGCACTTCGGCTTTATTCGCAAAATCCGTTTCTCAACCGTTTTTGCATGAACCGTAAGATTTACGCCCGCAACCACTTCTGTGTGTCCTTCGTAACACTGCAGCCGGGTAAGACCAGTGATACGGTGACCAAACTGTATTTCAATCTGGATGATGATATTTTCACTGTAAATGAGAAGGTGCAGAAGGCCATCGAAAAAACCCAGGAAGCAGATTCCCAGAACTCTCTGGATAAGCTGATGAATGCACTGCTGCGGATTCCGTTCCTGGTAGGTGCAGCTGTAGGCGTGCTGAAATTCCTGGACAAGTACTTCTGGCTTCCTATGTCCATCGTGGACGCCAGCCCGTTCCACACCAGCCTGTTTGTAACCAATCTGGCTTCCATCCGAACCAACACCATCCACCATCACCTGTATGAGTTTGGTACCACCGGCGTATTCATTTCCATGGGCCAGCCGGAAAAGAAGATTGTGAAGAACGGTGAGCTGATAGAAGAGCAGAAGATAATGCCGCTGGGCATTGTTACCGACGAGCGCATTGCCAACGGTCACTACTACGGCCGCTGCTTCCGTGAACTGACCAAATATTATAAGAATCCGAAGCTGCTGGAAGAAAAGCCGGCATCCATCGTAATGGATCCGGACGTAAAAGTAAAAAATCCGAAGTGGATTCTGAAATAAGATTATTCCGGACGGCCTTGAAGCCGCCCATACATACAAAGGAGATAATATAAAATGGACAGAAAAGAACTCGCACTGAAATTACACCACTCCAAATTTAACTGCTGCCAGTCTGTGGCATGCGCATTTTGCCATGTAATGGGTCAGGATCCGGAAACTACCTTCAAGCAGGCTGAAGCCTTCGGTTTCGGTATGGGTGCCATGGAAACCTGCGGTGCCGTAAGCGGTATGGCCATGGTAGTCGGCATGAAGCTGAGCGACGGCAATCTGGAAGATCCGAAGACCAAGAAAGAATGCTATGCCATGATGAAAACACTGATTGAAGAGTTCAAAGCCAAGAACGGCTCCATCAACTGTGCCGAAATCAAGGGCGTGGAAACCGGTAAGGTTCTCAGATCCTGTGACGGCTGCATCGAAGATGCCGTAGAACTGCTGGACAAGCACCTGCTGGGCCTGTAAAACTGTAAACTGTAAACTGCATAACCACATACAGCAAAACACCGCAGAGGATTTTCTCTGCGGTGCTTTTATTTATTTTTATTTATTTTTCCTTGCCTTCAGCTGTTCTTTCTTAGCCAGGGCGATTTCATAAAGTCTCTTTTCTTCTTCAGTTTCCGGAATATATGGTCTTCCGATTTCCTGCGGACGGCCATTCTTACCCATACGCACCATGCTGAAGTATGCGGACAGTGCACGCTGCGGACCTCCGTTGCCGTCCAGTTCTTCCGCATCCACGGTTACCAGAACTTCCATGGAAGTTCTGCCCACATATACGATGGAAGCGGTACAGGTTACCAGTGCACCCACGAAGATAGGCAGGTGGAATTCCAGCTCGTCCACTCTTGCGGTTACACAGTTTCCCTTGGCATATTTCAGGGCAATGGCATAGGCTGCATTGTCCATTACTTTCATAATTTCGCCGCCGTGTACGTTTCCTGCCGGGTTGGCATGGTGCGGCATCATCACCTGACTGGTTACAATTTTGTGTCTTACATCCATAACAATTTCCTCCAATTCTCCATATATTACTGGCTATATATGCCCTGTTCCTTCCAATTTAAAACATACGGATTGCATGTATACATAATACAATCCACTATTTTAACGGAACCAGAACACATTGAATGATCCTTGCAATATCCTCTGCAGGAAAAGTCTCGTCCGGTCCATCCTTCGTTACAAGCAGATTCTTCGGCTCATAAATTCCGTTCAAGTGGTACAGCCGCATGGTTTCCTCATCCCGCGCCCGGTATTTTGGATTTTGAACCATGCCCTTGTGCTCCAGATAATAAAGAAGCCCGCCGGCCAGCGGTATCGTAAAGTCCGGATATCGCCGATGATATTTCCCATTTTCATCCCGCAGCAGAAGTTCCTTTTCATAATATAGGGTAAACCCGGCGCTGTACAACTGTTCTGCATACATGGCTTCTCCACGGGTTCTCGTAATCAGTCCAAAAGTTGTTTGCTGTGTCAGGTATTCCCGATAGAACGGGTTCTCTGACTGAGTAAACCGTGGTCCGTTCTGCAGGTGTACATTCCCCCAGGGTATCTTCTCCACCTGGTAGGTTTTCGGCAGCTGCCTGCTTACGGTTTCGTAATCCCAGGGCATCATTCCCCGCAGCATTTTCTCTTCCAGCAAAATATTCTGGCGCAGCCGTCTCACACTCTCCTGCAAAGTACGTTTATACTTCAGTTCATGTACCAGCCCAATATGTTTCCGATTAATATAGATGGGTTTAGCATTTCCCGGAAGAATATGATAATACTGGGGCCTGCCGTGCACGTGAACACATTTCAGATAGCCCGGAGGACATTTTCCCAGTCTGCTCTCCATCTGCCGCAGCATTGCCTTATCATTTTTTATTTTTCTTTTTGTAATCTCCATATAATCCATAATATACCCCCGTTTATTATGGGATATATTACCATATATTTCTTTATATGTAAATAACGTTTATTTGTTTTCCACCAAATCGGTCCTCTTTTCTTAAAACAGTATGTAAATTTCAGCGATTTACCTCTAAAACCTGGCTAAAATTACCGAAAATCTTTGATTTCACCGGAAAATTACATACTTTTTTATAAATAATCAGATCTTTTGGTGGAAAACGACTGATTTCGACAAATTTCGCACACAGAACCGATCAAAAGTCAGCCAAAAAACAGCATGAAAAAACCCTCCGGCCGTCGCCGGAGGGTTTATGTACGTTTTTAATTTCGGCGCAGCCGCTGAATTACTTCAGTGGAGCCAGGCCCAGGATTTCTCTAGCTTCTGCTGGAGTAGCAATTTCTCTGCCCAGAATCTTAGCCAGCTTAACTGCCTTTTCAACCAGTTCGCCGTTGGACTTAGCCAGAACACCCTTTTCCAGGTACAGGTTGTCTTCGAAACCTACTCTTACGTGGCCGCCCATAGCGATAGTAGCTGCTGCAATGTTCCAGCAGTTCTTACCTAAACCAGTTGCAGTCCAAGTGGAGCCAGCTGGAATGGAATCTACCATGAATGCCAGGTCTCTGATAGTAGCAGGCATGGATACGCCCAGTACGAAGTCCCAGTGAATTGGTTCAGTCAGGAAGCCCTTCTTGTGAGCAGTCTTCAGAGCAGTGTGAATCATACCTCTGTCGAATACTTCACATTCAGGCTTGATGCCTCTTTCCTGCATGATCTTAGCGAAGTTGATGATAGTGTTATCGGAGTTAACGAAGATTTCGTCGCCGCCGAAGTTGGTAGTACCGCAGTCCAGGGTAGCCATTTCTGGTGTAGGAACGATGTCAGTGGAAGCCAGTCTTTCCAGGTCAGTCATACCTACTGCACCACCGGTGGAAGGCTGAATGATTGCATCTGGGCAAACCTTTCTGATAGCGTCAACACATTCCTGGAATCTTGCAGTATCCTGAGTAGGAGTACCGTCATCCCATCTAACGTGCAGGTGGATCAGAGCAGCACCAGCATCATAAGCAGACTTTGCTTCTCTTACGATTTCTTCTACGGTGTAAGGAACTGCAGGGTTCTGTTCCTTAGTTACTTCTGCGCCACAAATACATGCACTGATAATTAACTTGTCCATTGGTCTATTCTCCTCTTATTTCTAATAATAAAATTAACGTTTTCTCACCGGGATTTATACACGGAATCCCGTATGTTCCTATATTATACCACTAATGTTCACGATGTTCAAGTGTAACTCTTCGTCCTTCTTCACGGAAAATTCGTGCCATTTCGTTTGCAACTGCTACAGAACGGTGCTGTCCCCCCGTACAGCCGAATGCGATACGCAGACTGTACTTTCCTTCCTTCACATAACATGGAATCAGACGCGCCAGCATGGCATGCAGGGACTCAATAAATTCCTGTGTCACGGCATGCTTCAGCACATACTGTGAAACCTTCTTATTGTTTCCGGTCAGGTGCTTCAGGCTCGGAACATAGTACGGATTCGGAATGAACCGCACGTCCATGATAATATCCGCTTCCTGCGGAACACCTTTCTTAAATCCGAAGGACTGAATATGAATCAGGAAGGATTCTGTTTCGTGGCCTTCGTTGAACAGGCTGTCCAGCTGAGAATTGAATTCCGCCACCTTCAGGAAGGAAGTGTCAATGATATATGTGGCCCGGGAACGCAGACCACTGAGCATCTCGCGTTCCTTACTGATGATTTCCTGTGAGACAGGCTCCATGCTGAGGGGATGAACACGGCGGTTTTCTTTATACCGGCGTACCAGTGCCTCATCGGAAGCCTCGATATAAAGGATTTTGAAGTCGATGGATTTATCGGATTCCAGCTGATTCACAATCTCATCGATGTCACCCAGGAACTGGCCGCCTCGGATATCGATGACGAAGGCCGCCTTTTCAATCTTCTTACTGCCGGATTTGGTCAGATCGATGAAATTTTTAATCAGTGCAGGCGGCATATTGTCGATGCAGTAATAGTCCCTGTCCTCGAACCAGTCCGCTGCCTTGGTTTTGCCGGCTCCCGAAAGTCCGGTGATGATTACAACTTCCATAGAATCTCCTTAAATCTTTTCTATATTCACGATCCGTTCCGGTTCAAGTCCTGCTTCGAAGGCACGGGCCAGACTTCCCAGATATGCCCCCACCGCTCCCGGCACGTGAGCATCACTTCCGATAATAAACTTTACATCATATTTCATGGCCGCCTGAATTTCTTCAACAGTCAGATGAGCATGTTTCATATTGATTTCCAGAAGAGTGCCCGTATCAGCACAGGCTCTGGCAATATCTTCGATATCAAAAGGTCCCTTGTCTCCCGGGTGGGTCAGCACGGTAATTTTGTGGTTATATACTGCATCCAGAATCATGGCCGTATTCCGCACCCGCAGATCAGAAGTTTCTCCGCAGAACCAGCCAAACTGTCCGCTGAGCCAGTTCTTCACCATACCTGCTCCCGGAATTCCGTAATGGTATCCTGCCAGCACAATATCAAACTGTGCTTCTTCCTCTTCCGTCAGGTCAATGTACGGTGCGCCATACCTGGTATTGGCTTCCACTCCCAGCAAAACTTTCACATCCGGGTACACGGTCTCAAGACGCTGAATCTCTGCACGCATTTCCTGCACCTTTTTCATGGAAAGCCCATAGGTCAGATGTCCCGGACCGTGATCGGTGATGGCAATCTCGCGAAGCCCCCGCTCATGAGCAATACGTACGTTGTCTTCGATAGTACCCTTTCCGTGAGAGTAGACGGTGTGAGTATGCCAGTCAAAGGTCATACGGTAGCCTTCCGCCATCTCCCGCCACTTCTTATCCAATAATCCGTACCTCCGGTTCCAGCTTGACGCCGAATTTATCATATACCGTATTCTGCACCAGCGCCATCAGATCCAGAATATCTGTCGCTGTAGCACCGCCGGTGTTAATTACAAATCCGCTGTGCAGCACGGATACCTGCGCACCGCCCACGGATACCCCCTTCAGTCCTGCATCTTCAATCAGCTTACCCGCAAAATATCCTTCCGGACGTTTGAAGGTGCTTCCGGCACTTGGATACTGCACCGGCTGTTTCGAGTTTCTCTTTTCCAGCAGTTCACGCATTTTAGCCTGAATTTCCTCAGGATTTCCAGGTGTCAGCTGCAGCTTGGCAGCAACTGCAATATAGCCGTTGTCTTCCAGTGCGCTGTGACGGTAGGAAAGCTGCAGTTCTTCTGCAGTAAGTTCACGGATTTCGCTGCCGTCCCTTGAAACTGCTGTCGCAGAAACCAGGATATCCTTCAGTTCTCCGCCGTAGGCACCGGCATTCATGAATACGGCTCCGCCCAGAGAACCCGGAATACCGCTGGCAAACTCGAAACCGGCGAGAGACTCCCGGAGCAGATATTTTGCCAGGACGGACATGAGAACGGACGCACCGGCTGTTACCAGACCGCCGCCCAGATGTTCACATACAGAGAAACTTTCGCCAAGCTTGATGACCACGCCATCATAACCGCTGTCCTTAAACAGGGTGTTGGAACCGTTTCCAAGCAGCATGGAAGGCACACCGGCTTCTGCCACGTCAGACAGAACCTGCTGCAGCTGCTTCAGGGTTTCCGCAGTAACCAGGGCCGAAGCGTTTCCGCCGGCCTTAAATGATGTATATTCTTTCATTGGAGCATCAGAGATGACTCCAATGTTATTCTCCTTCCACCGGCTCACAAGAGCCTGGATTGCATCTTTCTTTTCCAAAGATATCCTCCTTATCAATTTCATATTTGGTAAATTCTTCGTAAACTGCCGTATCTGTCTCCAGTCCTTTCTCATTCAGGCGGCGGTTGACGAAACGGGTTACGTAAGTATAGAACACGGCAAATATCGGTACACCCACTATCATGCCTACGAAGCCGAAGAGGCCGCCGGACACGATGATGGAGAACAGAACCCAGAAGCTGGCCAGACCTGTAGAGTCACCCAGAATCTTCGGGCCGATAATATTTCCGTCCAGCTGCTGCAGTACCAGTACCCAGACTGCAAACTTGACTGCTTCAATGGGATCCACAATCAGGATCAGGAAGATTGACGGAATGGCACCGATGAACGGTCCGAAGAACGGAATGACGTTGGTGATTCCCACGATTACGCTGATCAGGGTCGGCATCGGCATCTTCAGCAGACTCATCACGACGAAGCAGAGAATGCCGATGATGATGGAGTCGATGATTTTGCCGTTAATAAATCCACCGAATGTCTTATTCGTAATATTCCCCAGTTCAAAGATAGATTCCGCACGTTCCTTTTTAAACAGGGCCAGAATCATCTTCTTGACCTGCGCCTGGAACATTTCCTTGCTGTTGAGCACATATACACAGACGATCAATGCCACGAACACATCAAATACAATATTTACAGTGCCGATAATCCCTACTGCTGCACCGCTGATTACGGTGTCGATGGCAGGCTGCAGAATGCTCTGGAACCAGTCATTGGCACGTTCGGTAATCATCTGCAGATTATCCTGGAACAGTGCAAGCAGCTGCGGATTTTCTTCCACATGGACTACAAACCAGTCACTGATACGGTTTATGGTTTCCGGCATATTCTGAACCAGAGTCATAATACTTGTAATCAGATCCGGAATTACCAGCAGGCAGAAACCGCCTACTGCCCCGATAAGTGTCACCAGAGCCACAACAGATGCCCCCAGACGGGCCAGCTTATATGCTCTCTGCTTTTTTTCCATACATTCATCCAGCAGCGAATAAAAATTCCGGACCACCCCGTTATAAACAGGGCAGATCAGGTAGGCCAGCACAAAACCGATATAGAACGGCATAAGAATGTCATTCAGTTCTGCAATCCCGCCCCGCAGGCTGTCCGTATTATGTATAGCAAACCAGACTGCAATTAATGCAAGTCCCACACAGAAAAGCATCACGCCTTCCCGGATTAATTTATCTTTAATTTTCTTCATAAAAAATCTCCCAGTTTCATGAGTCTGTTTTATCATATCCTAAATTTCATGACCGGTCAACTGCATCATGAAATCCATACGGGCAAGAACGGCTTCCCCCAGTGCCTGTGCCATTCCCCGGCAGTCCCGGTTTTTTGTGTAATGAAGGAACAGGTCCGTATATGCCTCTTCTGTCAGTTTCAGTGCAGCCAGAGGGTAGCCTGCTTCAGCAGCCATATAGTACAGTGCTGCCAGCGACAGCAGTTCATTACGGTCTGAAAACGGATAGATTTCCAGAATCCGGTTGTGAATCAACGCAGCCTTCTCCAGAGAATTTTCTCCTTCCGTCTTTTTCGCGGCAAAACGGAGTACTTCATTGATTGCGTCTGCTATATCGCTTCCGTTTATCTGGCTGTAAGTACCGTACCTTTCCATCAGAATACCGCCTTTTCGGAATTCTTCACGGCCCCCACCGGACAGAATGGCATGCATGTCCTGCAGGATCTGCCCGCTGAGCGGTGCCCCCATATCTGTCAGCCTGTAAATGTACTCCCGCAGCTGCTGCACCCGGTCAACCAGAAGACATTCTTCCACCGCCGCATGAAGCACAAAACCTCCCTGCATCATGGTGTCGATTTCCTCTTCCGTCAGCCGGCTTCCCGAAAGGCGGAGAAACATATGAATCCACTCCCTGTGTTCAAGGGCCGCCAGACGGTTTTTTACTTCCTGGCGGAACGGACCCCGGTTATGAAGGATTACCATTTTCTTTCGGATTTCTCTCAGCATAAAATACCCCGCTGCTTCTTATGAATTATTCCTCAGTTACATTCATTTTATCATACCTTTCTGGTTTTTTCTATGGTATACTTACATGTAGCAAGGAGGAATTTCAGAAAATGCGTATACTTGTTTTAAGTGATACCCACGGTGACAACAGCCGGGCGTATCAGGTTTTTGATAAACTGAAAAAAGAAACGCCGGTGGACCTGATTATCCACTGCGGCGACTATTATAAGGATGCCATTCAGATGAGCGAGCGCACCGGTGTGCCGACCGTATGGGTGAAAGGAAATACCGATGGTTCCTTCAGCGAAGACGATTTTACCATCGTGGAAACCCCTTACGGAAATCTTCTGGTGACCCATGGTCACATGGAAAACGTAGACTTCAGCCAGCAGAACCTGTACTACAAGGCACAGGAAAAGGGCTGCGTGGGTGCCCTCTTCGGCCACACCCACCGGTCAGCCTTTGCAGAAGTGGGCGGCGTATATCTGATGAATCCGGGCAGCCTGACCAAGCCTCGTGACGGTTCCGGCGGTACTTTCGGTATTATCATTTCTGAACCGGATTACTTCGTTGGCCATATTCACCGCTTTGAAGATTTCATGGCAAAATCCCCGGACTCCAAGGGTCCCGGCTCCGGCGGCAGTAAACCGAAAGTCCAGGGCGGATATCTTCGCAGCCTGTTAAACTACAGCGACCGTTTCTAATTACAGCATATACAGGAGGACAACCTTATGGATATTAAAAAACTCATGACCCTTCACCCTGAAATCGGCAGAATGGCTGATTATGAAGAAGTATGGTGGACCAATCCGGACTGCGGCACACCGCGGAAGCTGGATTTCGGTATGGACGATATTAAGGATGCGGAAGCAAGACTTGCACGTTTTGCACCGTACATCCAGGCAGCCTTCCCGGAAACAGAAGTCACCGGCGGCATCATCGAATCCCCTCTGAAGGAAGTTCCGGAAATGAAAAAGGTTCTGGCTGATATGTGCGGAACCTTCAGCGGCCGTCTCTTCCTGAAGTGCGACAGCCATCTGGCCGTTTCCGGCTCCATCAAGGCCCGCGGCGGCATTTATGAAGTACTGAAGTTTGCAGAAAAGGTGGCAATGGAAGCCGGCATGCTGCAGCTTACAGACGATTACAGCAAGCTGACCGGTCCGGAATACCGTGAGCTTTTCAGCCGCTACTCCGTGGCCGTAGGTTCCACAGGCAATCTGGGGCTTTCCATTGGAATCATCAGTGCCAAGCTGGGCTTTAAGGTAACCGTGCACATGTCTGCAGACGCCCGCCAGTGGAAGAAGGATCTGCTCCGTTCCAAAGGTGTTACTGTAGTGGAATATCCGGACGACTATCAGAAGGCGGTAGCAGAGGGCAGAAAGGAAGCAGAAGGCGATCCATACTGCCACTTCGTGGATGACGAAGCTTCTGTGGACCTCTTCATGGGCTACTCTGTCGCAGCACGCAGAATCGGTTCTCAGTTTGAAGCAGCCGGCATCGTGGTGGATGAAAATCATCCGCTCTTTGTATATATTCCATGCGGCGTAGGCGGCGCACCGGGCGGTGTAGCCTTCGGTCTGAAAGAAGTCTATGGAGATCACGTATATATCCTGTTTGCGGAACCGACTCATGCACCTTGTATGACCCTGAGCATGATTACCGGACTGAAAAACGAAATCGCTGTTTCCGATATCGGTCTGGACGGAAAAACCGATGCAGACGGACTGGCAGTAGGACGTTCCTCTGTACTGGTAAGCGACGTAATGAAGACTCTGCTTTCCGGCTGCTACACCATCCAGGATGAAAAGCTGTATCCGTTCCTGGCTTCTCTGGCAGACAGTGAAAATATCTTCATCGAACCATCCTCCTGCGCAAGCTTCACAGGACCGGCTCTGGTAGAAGCAGATACTGCATGGAGAGAAAGCCGCGGCCTGACCGCTGAAAAGATGGCAAATGCCACCCATATTCTTTGGGCAACCGGCGGCAGCATGGTACCGGAAGAAGAAATGAAACATTATTACGAAAAAGGAAAGTAAGGGGGGTAACCCTATGCATAAAATTCCAACTGAACTGATTCCCCGAGCTGCCAGCTTCTTTAAAGTGGTCGGCGATGAAACCCGGATGAAGATACTTTGCGAGCTGGCAGCCCGCGAACTCTGCGTAAACGATATTGCAGAGGCTGTGGAAATGACCAAGTCTGCAGTTTCTCACCAGCTCCGCATGCTGAAGGACGAAGGCCTGGTAAAGGCCCGCCGGGACGGAAAGAACATTTTCTACTCCCTGGACGACCAGCATGTGGTGGATCTTCTGGATATCGCCTTTACGCACATTGGACATAAAATCCACGGCAGCCACAGCCAGGATACTTAACCAATATTTTAAAAAAATTAAAGGAACCTTAATTTTTCGTTAACGGAAATTTAAGGTTCTTTTTATATGATAAATACAGGGGGTATTTATCATGAACGTACTTATCTTAACAGGCCGTTTCGGCATGGGGCATATCAAAGCTGCCGAAGCTATCCGTGAAGCCATCCAGGCATCTGATCCACAGGTTCACGTTAATATTGTAGATTTTACGGAATATCTTTTCCCACGGCTGTCTGACCATATATATAAAAGTTTCGACTTTCTGGTAAACCGGTGCCGCAAGCTCTACAACCACTGCAACCGTGCAGCGGACCGTTACGGACAGGCTCCATTTCAATCCATGCTTTTACAGAAAACAGACCGCCTTCTTGCATCCTGTAAGCCTGATCTGGTTATTGCCACCCTGCCTTTCTGCGGGCAGTACATATCCAGATGGAAAAAGGCGCGGAATTCCAGTCTGCCGCTCTATACCTACATCACGGATGTGACCCTCCACGAAGAGTGGATTTCATCCGGAACAGACCTGTACTTTGCAGCCGCAGAAAAGACCCGGGAAGCACTGCTGTCCCGGGGCATTCCTCCCGGCAAAATCGTAGTTTCCGGGGTTCCGGTACGGCAGAGGTTTTACTCTGCCGGTGTCCCACATCAGGGGCCGCTCCATGTCCTGATCATGGGCGGCGGCCTGGGAATGATTTCCTGCAGCAAGTCTCTGCTGGATCAGCTCCACAGGGACCCGCTCATTCTTACTACCATAGTTACAGGAAAGAACACCCATCTTGCCCGTAAACTCCGGGACAATTATCCGGATTTCCACATTCTCGGATATACGGAAGAAATCCATCATTATATGAAAAAAGCCGATTTGCTCATTACCAAACCCGGAGGAGTCACCACATTTGAGGCGATTGCATCCCGAACTCCGCTCTTTCTCCTGCCTCCGGAACTTGAACAGGAAAAAAACAATGCACAGTTTGTGGTGGAAAAGGGCCTGGGCCTGGTTCTGACGCCAGATTCCTGCCTTCCTTCCGGGCTGATTGCCAACCGCCATCTGCTGAATTCAATGCGCCGAAATATGACAAAACTTGCTGACAGCTTAGAAAGCACCTGTCCACTGCCATATTTCTACGAAAAAAACAATTGATACTATACAGAGTTCCTCCTTTTATGTTAAAATATTTATCAGTTTTATTTATCAGGAGCGAAACATGATCGTTATTATTGAAAAAATCATATCCATATTTCTGATTACTGCGGTTGGCTTCGTGGCCAACCGAAAGGGTATTCTTCCGGATCAGTCCAATAAATACCTGGTGGACATGCTGATGATGATTACCACACCATGTATGGTTCTGGCCTCCATCACCTCCACCGAGCTGACTGATGATACCTTTATCCTGACTCTGCAGATGATTCTCTGCGCGGTCCTGTGGTTCGCAGCCAGTACCCTGCTGTCCTGGCTCTTCTGCATCAAAATCCTGAAGATGAAGGATCATGCAGATGTAGGCGTTTACATGGCCGGCATCACGACCATAAATAATGGATTTATGGGCTTCCCGATTACCAAGGCACTCTTTGGAGATGATGTACTCTTCTTCATGGTACTCTTCCAGATGATTCTGACCATCTATCTCTATTCCGGATGTATCATCCAGGTGAATTACGGCAGCAAGGGCCGCATCGACCTTCGCTCTGTCATGAAGCATCTGGCTAATCCTTGTACTCTCTGTGCATTCCTTGGTATCGCCATGCTGCTTCTGGGAATCCACCTGCCGGATGTGCTTTTCGAAACCGTTAACACCATCGGCAGTGCCACCGTTCCCATTTCCATGCTGGTTGTAGGGATTCAGCTGGGTTCCAGCCGGATTTCCACCGTCATCCGTGACCGCAGCCTGGTTATCACTTCCGTGGTAAAGATGGTTCTCTGGCCGGCCCTCACCTTCCTGGCCGTCAACTGGCTTCCTTTGACGGTAAACATGAAGATTGCTCTGGTTTTCGGAGCTGCCTTCCCGACAGCGGTTGCAGTGGTTGCCATCAGCAGCATGGAAAACCGCAACGCAGTAAAGGCGGCAGAAATCATCGCATTCACCACACTCCTGTCCATCATCACTCTTCCTGCCAGCGCCCTGCTGCTGATGGGGTATTACGGACTGGTATAAAAAGCTTATAAAGTACGAAAAAAGAGAGGTTCGCACGAATCTCTCTTTTCATATTATTACATATTTAGCTATTTTTCTTTTACGCTCATGGCCCGGAAGGAATTGATGATAGCCAGCACAGACACGCCTACATCGGCGAAAACTGCCATCCACATGTTAGCATATCCAATGGCACTGAGCATCAGCACCAGCAGCTTGATTCCCAGAGCAAATACGATGTTCTGCCGCACGATTGTCATGGTCTTCCGGGAGATTTCCATAATCAGCGGAATCTTGGACGGTTCGTCATTCATGATGACAATATCCGCGGCCTCGATGGCCGCATCGGAACCCAGTCCGCCCATGGCAATTCCCACATCCGCTCTGGCCAGCACCGGTGCGTCGTTAATGCCGTCACCCACGAAGACCAGTCGTCCCCTGTGTTTCGTGCCGGATTCCCTGCCGCCTTCCAGTCCGGCAAGCAGTTCTTCCACCTTTTCTACCTTGTCACCCGGCAAAAGCTGGCTGTCAACCCTGTCGATTCCCAGTTTCTGTGCCGCAGCATGAGCAGCTTCACTGCTGTCACCGGTCAGCATGACCGTCTGCACGCCCTGTGCTCTCAGTCCCGCCACGGCCTCCTCTGCATCCGGCTTCAGCTGGTCAGCAATCAAAATATATCCTGCATAGCTTCCATCTACAGCCACATGGACCACTGTACCTGCAGGTTCTGCTTCTCCATGGGTTGGTTTGATACCTTCTTCCGCCATCAGTTTCCGGTTTCCTGCTGCAATACGGCAGGCTCTGCCATCCACTTCCGCCATGGCAGTCACACCAAATCCGGCCTTTTCATTTACATCGTCAATAGACGATACTGCACTCAGTAAACCTCTTTCCTCCGCTGCCCTCTTCAAAGACTGGGCGATCGGATGGCCGGAATGCATTTCTGCTGCGGCAGCTGCCTTCAGCAGAAAATCTTCACTGACATTTACAGGATGCAGCGTCTCCACGTGGAATACACCACGGGTCAGAGTACCCGTTTTGTCCAGCACGGCAATCTTTGCCTGGGCCATCAGCTCCAGATAAGAGCTTCCCTTCACCAGAATCCCTGCACGGGAGGCACCGCCGATACCCCCGAAAAAGCTGAGTGGCACAGAGATAACCAGCGCACATGGACAGGACACAACCAGGAAATTCAGCGCACGGTACAGCCAGTCACTGAACACAGCCCCTTCAACCAGAAGAGGAGGAGCCACTGCCAGTACCACTGCTGCAAGCACTACAACCGGCGTGTATACCGCTGCGAAGCGAGTAATAAAGTTTTCTGTCCTTGCCTTCTTCATGGTGGCGTTTTCCACCAGGTCCAGGATTTTGCTTACGGTGGATTCACCGAAAGGCTTCGTCACCCGAACCTTCAGCACCCCGCTCAGGTTAATGCAGCCGCTGAGGATTTCACTTCCGGTTTCCACATCACGCGGTACGGATTCCCCGGTAAGTGCTGCCGTATCCACCAGAGATGTACCTTCTTCCACGATACCGTCCAGGGGAATTTTTTCTCCCGGACGCACCAGAATCAGACTTCCTGCCGGTACCTCTTCCGGACTGACCTGGCGAACCAGTTCTCCATCTGCTCCTGCCTCCAGCAGGTTGGCGGAATCAGGCCGTATATTCATCAGATCGGTAATAGACTTTCTGGACTTGCCCACTGCAAAATCTTCAAAGCATTCACCCACCTGATAGAAAAGCATCACCGCCACGGCCTCCGGGTACTCTCCTATACAGAAGGCTCCGATGGAGGCCACAGCCATGAGAAAGTTTTCATCGAAAACGCTGCCCCGCAGAATGTTCCTTGCCGCCTTCCGCAGCACTTTATAGCCTGCCATCAGGTAAGCAGCCAGAAAGACCGCCAGTTCAGCAAGTTCCGGCACCTCTGCAGAAAAGGTGCGAAGCAGACAGGCCGCAGCAAATACTGCTCCCGCTGCAGTGAGCCGTTTGATACGCCTTTTCATGGTTAGATTTCCTTCATTTCCACATCCGGTTCCACCTTGTGAACCACTTTTTCAATCTTCTTCAGCAGTTCCTTTGATGGTTCTTCCGCAGTTTCAATTACCAGCTTGCTGGTAAGAAAGCTGATAGTTGCCTTGTCGATGCCATCCAGCTTGTTAATACCTGTTTCAATTTTCGCTGCACAGTTGGCACAGCACAGTCCTTCCAGTAAATATGTCTTCTTCATAATTTTCCTCCAAACAAATTGACGATTGAACATTCACTCAACTATATTTACCCACATTATAGTTGAACAAACATTCAATCGTCAAGTATTTTTTATATATTTCGCGGCCTATTCTGCCAGATTTACGAATTCTGCAGCCATCCGTCCCACATTATGGTTGGAGCCCATCACCCAGAGGATATCGTCCTTCAGCAGACGCAGGTCAGGATCCGGCATAATCAGAGGCAGACCATCTTTCTGCACACCCAGAATCAGCACATCCCACTTATCACGGAGACCGCTCTGGCGGATGGTTTTGCCGGCAAATTCTTCATCGCCGTAAATCTTGATAACACAGACAGACAGTGCGTTGTCCTCATCCGGATAGTCTTTGGCCATGAACTCCTTCAGAGTACGAAGAGGCTTCGTCTGGCTGAGGCGGGTCAAAGCATAGAAATTCATCAGTGCTTTTTCCTCCCCTACCACAAAGACTTTGTCGCCGGCAGAGATGGCCTGCTGGCTGTCCGGAAGAATGGTCTGCACCTGTTTCTCACCGTGACGGATTTTTACGATATATACGTTATACCGCTGTCCCCAGCGCAGATCCTTCATGGAAACGCCCAGATAGTCTGCATCTTCCGGTGCGGTAAAGCTCATGAGATGGAGCGTTTCATCAAGCCAGGTCTGATGGCGTCCGGCACGTTCTTCCTGGGCGATGATACGTTCATTAAAGTTGCGCAGGAAGCGGGTTTCCATATGCAGATATGCAGTGGCCATAAAACCGGTCTTGGAAAAAGCGACAAGAACTGCCACAATTACCAGTGCCAGCAGTGCCATATGTACTTCGAAGAAGACCCACAGCGGTATCATGGCGATAACCGTAATCGCCATCAGCTTCAGCCCGTTGAGTACAATCAGCGGCAGATGGAAAGAGTTCTGCTTCAGCCAGAGAGCCGTAAACAGATTGTTATGCAGAGCCAGCATTGGGCGGACGAAAAGCGCCATACCCAGATAGATGACCAGACAGGTAATGATTCTGGCAGGTATCTCCGGTAAGCTGGCAGCCAGAACCGGTGCCAGTCCCTGCATGCATGCGATAACAATTACCAGCATCAGACCGCCGTATACCACCAGACGGGTGAAATACAGCTTGATGTAGTCGTACCAGTCCGTATCCTTTTCCTCGTCCTGCTGCTGAGGTGATGTATAGCGGTCCAGCTTGTTCTTCATTTTCTCGGACAGTCTGGATTCCAGCAGCTTCACCATAAGCGGTGAAGATTTAATGCAGTACGGGGTGGTCAGAGTGGTCACCACAGATACAGCTACCACAATCGGATAGAGGAAGTCACTGGTCACACCAAGGCTCATACCCAGGGATGCAATGATGAAAGCAAATTCCCCGATCTGGGCCAGAGAAAGCCCGCTGGAAACGGAGTTTTCCAGGTCCTGGCCGCCCAGCAGCATGCCCAGTGCAGAGAAGAAGGTCTTACCTACAATCGTTACCACGCTGAGGAGCAGAATCGGCACCACATATTTTACCAGCATAGCCGGGTCTACCATCATACCTACAGACAGGAAGAATACGGCCCCGAAAACGTCCTTCAGCGGTTTGGTCAGGTGTTCCACCCGTTCTACGTGGCTGGTTCCCGCCAGCAGAGATCCCGCAAGGAAGGCGCCCAGTGCCGTGGAGAATCCCAGCCAGTTGGCCAGCAGCACCATGAGGAAGCAGACACCGATGGAAACCACGGTCAGCATTTCGTCATTCATGTACTGGATGGTCCGGTTCATGAAGGTTGGAATCAGGTAAATACCCAGAATCAGCCAGATAATCAGGTAGAGCACCATCAGCGCAAGAGTTCCCACCACTTCACCGCCGGATACATTCTGGCTCACAGAAAGAGTCGACAGAATAATCATCATGAAAATACCCACGATGTCTTCCACAATCAGGGTGCCGAAAACCATTTCCGTGTATTTCTTTCCCTTCAGGTTCAGTTCGTCGAATACTTTGATGATGACGGTGGTGGAGCTCATGGAAAGCATACCGCCCAGCACGATGCTGTCCATGGTATTAAAGCCCAGCAGCTGGCCTGCACCAAAGCCCACAGTCAGCATACCGATGACTTCGATAATAGCCGTAACGATGGCAGTACTTCCTACCTGTGCCAGCTTGTGGAGGTTGAACTCCAGTCCCAGATGGAACATAAGGAAGATGATACCGATTTCACTCCAGGTGTGGATTGCCTCGGTATCCGCCACCGTCATGAACAGCGGGAAGTAAGGGCTCATCAGAAAGCCCGCCAGAATATAGCCCAGAATCAGGGGCTGTTTGATTTTTTTAAAAAGAATTGTGATGATGCCGGCAGTCAGCATCATATAGGTCAGGTCCGTAATTAATACAGGTATGTGCATTCGAAATCTCCCTTCTTTTATCAGTCGGCAAGGTTTACAAACTGCGCAGCCATCTGGCCCACATTGTCAACAGAGCCCATAACCCAGAGAATATCGTCTTTTGCCAGAAGAGTCTCCGGATCGGGCATGATAATCGGATATCCATCCTTCTGCAGCCCCAGAATCAGGCAGTCCCACTTTTCACGGATGCTGCTGTTTCGGATGGATTTTCCCGCAAAATCTTCATCGCCATATATTTTGATGGCGCAGACGGACAGGGAGTTTTCCCGGTCCGGATAGTCGATGGACATGAATTTTTTCAGAGTACGAAGAGGTTTGGTCTGGGTCAGGCTGGTCAGGGCGTAGAAATTCTGCAGTGCCTTTTCCTCTCCTGTCACATAGACTTTATCTCCAGCGTGAATTTCCATGGTACTGTCCGGCAGAATGGTCTGTGACCGGTCTTCACCATGACGGATTTTAACAATATACACGTTATATTTATAGCCCCAGTGGAGGTCAGCAAGCTTTATATTCAGATACTCAGCCCCTTCCGGTGCCACAAAGGACATCATATGCAGTTTTTCATCGAGCCAGGTCTGGTGGTGGCCCGCTCTTTCTTCCTGTGCGATGATTCTTTCATTGAAGTTACGAAGGAACCGCGCCTCCATCTGCAGATATGCCGTAGCCATGAAACCTTTCTTGGACAATACCACCAGTGCCAAAGTCACCAGGAAGGCCAGCCAGATTGGATGAACGGCAAACAAGGTCCACAGCGGAATCATTGCGATAACCGTGATTACCACCAGCTTCATGCTGTTCAGTACAATCAGCGGGAGATGGAAGGAATTCTGCTTCAGCCACAGGGATGTAAACAGGTTATTATGCATGTTCAGATATGGCCGTACAAACAGTGCCATCACGGAATAAATGAAGACACATGTCACAATACGGCTCGGCATATCCGGGAAGTGTTCTTCCAGCAGCGGATCAAGCAAAGTCACCCCTGCAATGGCAGTTACCAGCATGAGTCCCCCGTAAACAAGCAGACGGAAGAAGTAGAGCTTGATATAGTCGTACCATTCGTTGTCCTGCTCTTCATCCTGCTGTTCCGGAGATGTGTACCGGCTCAGCTTATTCTTAATTTTATCGGAAAGACGGGATTCCACAAAACCTACCATCCACGGTGCTGCCTTGATGCAGTACGGTGTAGTGAACGTGGTAATAACAGAAACCGCAACTACAATCGGATAAAGATAGTCACTGGTTACCCCCAGGTTCATACCCAGGGATGCGATGATGAATGCAAACTCACCGATCTGAGCCAGAGCCAGACCGCCGGAGATGGAATTTTCGATATTTTGCCCGGAGAGCAGAAGTCCCAGCCCGTTGAATACCACCTTTCCCACAAGGGTCACTGCGATAATCACCAGAATTGGCAGGGCGTAGTTTGCAATCATAGCCGGGTCTACCATCATACCTACGGAAATGAAGAAGACGGCCCCGAACATGTCCTTTACGCCCATGGTCAGTTCCTCTACACGCTCTACGTGAATGGTACCTGCCAGCAGAGAGCCTGCCAGGAACGCACCCAGCGCAGTGGAAAAGCCCAGCTGATCTGCCAGAAGTACCATACCGAAGCAGATACCGATGGAAACCACCAGCACCATTTCATTGTTCATGTACTGGATATTCCGGTTCATAAAGGTTGGAATCAGGTAAATACCCAGAATGAGCCAGATCACCAGGTAAAGCAGCATCAGTGCCAGATGGGCCGCCACTTCCCCGCCGGATACATTCTGGCTGACGGAGATGGTGGACAGAATTACCATCATGAAAATTCCCAGAATATCCTGAATTACCAGGGTTCCGAAAACAGCTTCTGAGTATTTTTTCTTTTTCAGGTCCAGTTCATCGAAGACTTTGATGATAACCATGGTGGAGCTCATACAGAGCATGCCGCCCAGCACGATGCTGTCCATCATGCTGAAACCAAGCAGCTGGCCGGCTCCAAAGCCCAGACCCAGCATACCGATCACCTGTATGATGGTGGTTACGATGGCCGTACTTCCCACCTCGGCAAGCTTATGCAGATTAAACTCAAGTCCCAGATGGAACATCAGAAAGATGATTCCGATTTCACTCCATGTATGGATGGCCTCGGTGTCTTCCAGGGTCATGAACAGTGGGAAATAGGGGCTCATGAGGAAGCCCGCCAGAATATAGCCCAGAATCAGAGGCTGTTTAATTTTTTTAAATACAATTGTAATAATGCCGGCAGTCAGCATCATAACCGCCAGGTCTGAAATCAATGCAGGGATATGCAACTGCATTCTCCTTTCCTTCTTTTATTAAAAATGCCGTACCGACCCGTCACTTCCCCGGGGCAGTACGGCAGCAGTTTTGCTGTCATCAACAGCGGATTGTTTTAGATTTTTTCCATTGCGTCGAATTCTGCACGGATTGCTTCCATGTGTGCAGGATTGGACAGCAGCTGAGCTGCAGTCAGTGCAAAGCCCTTCACATAGGACAGGCAGTGATCCATTGCCTGCTGGCTGCAGGTCATTTCAGTAAACTCGATGGTGTGCGGTGCATAGTGCTGACCGTCCGGACGGTCTCCCATACCAGCTGCAAGCTGAATAGCCGGGCATTCGTAGCTTACATCGCCCGCATCAGAGGAACCGCCGATGGTCAGCAGGCCATAGCGTTCCAGCTTTTCGCCGAACTTTTCCACCATCTGGCAGGAAAGCTCGTTCAGGTACATGTTTGTGCACATATCCTTAAAGTCTTCTTCCACCTTGCTGATCTTACAGGTACATCCGGTACCGATTGCAGCACCTTCCGCACATGCGGAAATCTTCTTAAAGAGTTCTTCTACGTAAGCAACCTTATGTGCACGGATATAGAATAATGCACAGGTATATTCCGGAATTACATTTGCTGCAGAACCGCCGTGGGTAATAACACCGTGGATTCTTGCATCGTCTTTAGTCTGCTGACGCAGTGCATTCACCAGATTGTAGAAGTTAATCATGGCATCCAGTGCATTAACCCCTTCTTCAGGAGCACCAGCTGCATGTGCAGTCTTACCGAAGAATTCAAACTGTCTTGCGTACATTGCGGAGGTATTCATGGAACTGCCGCCTTCTTCGAACGGATGGGCCATCATAGCCACATCATATTCCTTAAAAGCTCCCAGACGTGCCATCGTTGCCTTAGCACCTTCTGTTTCTTCTGCAGGAGTACCGATTACATGAATTTCACCGCCCAGTTCGTCCACGATAGACTTGATAGCGATACCGGAACCGGTACCAATCATGGCAATCAGGTTATGGCCACATGCATGTCCAATATCAGGCAGTGCATCGTATTCTGCCAGCATGGCAATCTTCAGACCAGGCTTGCCGCTCTTATATACTGCACGATAGGAAGTTGAAATGCCCAGGAACTGTTCTTCCACCTCAAAACCATACTTGCGCATCAGCTCAGCCTGCCACTGGCATGCCTTGAATTCCTGCTTGCCCAGTTCCGGATTTGCATGAATGTCCAGGGCCAGCTTCTTCAGATCTTCTGCAGCTTCTGCCACAACGGTTTCAATCTGTTCGATAAACTGATCTGTATTTACATCTGTATTGATAATAGGTTCTACATATTTTGCCATTGCTTTAACCTCCGTTAAATAAGTGTCTTTCTTACAGTATACCTGCTGCAGGCTGTTTTGTCATGTGAATATTTTCCGAACTTTCCCGCAAAATCTTTCTTTTTCGCCTCTATTGTCAGATCCTGCGTTTCCTGTTAGTATAGGGGTATAAAAGAACGAAAATAACAGGAGGACGACATGTGTGACACTCTGGGAATGATAAAAAATAACCGGGCATATTTTGCCAAGAACAGCGACAGAAGTCCAAACGAAATTCAGATTTTGGAATACCATCCGCCCCGTACCGGCCTGTCCGGCCAGGTGAAGGTAACCTACATGAGCCTGCCTCAGGCGTCTGAAACCCACGGAGTGCTCCTGTCCCGCCCTGCATGGATGTGGGGTACCGAGATGGGCGTCAACGACTGTGGCCTGTGTATCGGCAATGAAGCGGTATTCACCCTCGGAAAATACGGCAAAACCGGCCTCACCGGCATGGACATGGTCCGTCTCGCACTGGAGCGCTGCTCTTCTGCATCGGAAGCCCGTGACCTGCTGATTTCCCTGCTGGAAGAATACGGTCAGGGCGGAAACTGCGGCTTTGACCATGATTTTTATTACGACAACGCCTTCCTGATTATGGACCGGAAGGAACTTTTTGTGCTGGAAACAGCAGGTAAAGAATGGGTCTGGAAAGCTTACTATAAGGCAAGTATCAGCAACCGCCTCTCCATCGGCACTGAGGGCGATGCTTATTCTGCTGGACGAGCCTACGATTTCTTTAAAAAGCACCGTGAACCGGTCTATACCACCTTCTCCGGTTCTGCCCGCCGCCGCAGCCAGACACAGTGCAGTCTGCAGACAGCTGAAACCACAGCCGATTTCATGAAAGCACTGCAGACACACGATGAAGGCGTAACCAACCCGTTCGCAGCAGGAAGCGTATCCAGCGCCTGCATGCACTACGGCGGTATGGTCGGTGACCACACCACTGCAAGCATGGTGGCAGATCTGAACAGTCCGGATCCTGCAGGCGGCAAACGCAT
>JAFYNS010000108.1 GCA_017556505.1 Bacillota bacterium
AGTTCTGTCGTAATATATTCACCGTCTCCGGCCCACACATACATGTGCGGAACGGTCTTCATCCTTCTGCAGTAATCAACAAGTCCTTGGGCAGTCGGTACAAAATATTCCATACCCAGCTCTTCCACCATATATGCTTTTACCTTTTCCAGTTTGCTTGCTCTCCACTGACCTTCTTTCGCCTTCTCTGCCAGAGGAACAATCAGGCTCAGGTCCATATGTTCTCCCTTGAAGTAGCCTTCCGGCTGTCCATTGAAATAGTCAAGCCAGCCCTGTTCATCCAGGTCTTTATAATTCTGAGGTTCCAGATAAATCATTCTTCTGCGTTCTTCTTCCAGGAATACCTTGGCTCCCAGAGGAATCAGAAGCTCATATTCGTCAGCAGGAATGTTTGTGAAAATGTCCGGAAGCTCTGCCTTTTCAAGATGTTCCGTTTCACGGTCGATCTTAACGCCCATAGCTTCAAAGTCCATCTTCTCCTCAGTGAAGCAGAGTTTCAGCAGCACGCCCATCTCTGTATAAGGGTGTGCACGCTGGTAGTCTGTATCAAAGATAAAGTTGCCGAGGGAGTAGAAAATTGCCTTGCCGTCATCGAAAATTTCATAGTTTTCAGGAACGTGAGGGTGATGGCCTACCACCACATCTGCACCCAGTTCCAGATATTTCATGTATTTTTCTCTTGTATAAGGGCTTGGCATGGTTGCGAATTCCTCGCCGCCGTGAACCACGATAACGCACCATCTGCACTTGCTTTTTATCTCTTCGATACGCTTTCCGATATGTTCAAAATCGTCCCAGCGAACTTTACCAAATTCCGTGCCTTTATTGAGTGTGGCTTCGGAAAGATAAGTCACGCCAATCATGCCGATGCCGCCTGCCTCATGGATATAGACAGGTTCGGACGCTTCTTCTCTGTTTCTTCCTGCACCAATAGTCTGATATCCCATTTCTGCTGCCAGATTTCTGGTACTCACCAGTCCGTCCATTCCCGCATCCAGGATATGGTTGTTTCCCAGTTCCCAGATATCTGCATTGATTTTTTTGAGGAATGCAGCGGCTTCAACGGGCATGTAGTGGATGAACTCTCTCTCAGAAGAAAAGCTTTCAGGGTCCACAACGGCCCCTTCCACATTGGCAACTACATGGTCTGCGCTTTGGAAATAATCCAGAATTTCCTGAGAAAGGAGCTGCTCATCCTTCCATTTCTGATCCATATATCTGTCAAAGCCGATATCACCTGTAAATATAATTGAAGTACCGTGACTCATGATTTCTTCCTCCTATTTCACCAGAATCATCTTTTTTACCAGATCCCAGAACGGCTGTGTCCGGCTGATTACAAGGTGTTCATTGGTTGTATGAGCACCTGTGGAGTATGGTGCAAATGCCACTGCGTCCATTTCCGGAATGGCCGTCTTAATTGCACCGACTTCAATGCCGCCGATACCTCTGCCGGTTGTCATTTCATATCCAAATAACTCCTGATGTGCTTCGAGAACCGCATCACGAAGCGGAGAAACCGGTTCTTCCACCCAGCCCTTCCAGGAATCATATTCCACCAGATCAAAACCCAGCATCTTCATTTTCAGTACATACTTTTTAAACTGCAACTGCCGGTCCTCATTGATGGAGGAACGAACGGAAAACTCCACATGGAACTTGCCGTCCTCTTTCAGTTCTGCCAAGCCGATAGCACCGCCTGTTACTGCAGACTGGGTGAACTTATAATGGGAACGGTACATTGCGGTTTCCAGATACAGGAGGCACTGAGCCACCTTTTCGGAATCTTCTGCTGAAATTGCTGCGGCAGGAGTTTCTGCTGCAGTAACATCAAGTGCTAAATCTGGATCGCTGTACTTATAAATTCCCTTAATATAAGCAAAACGTTCTTCCATGCATGCAACTGCCTTCTCTGCAGAGTCTGCAGGAACTGCAATTACAGCCTCGCATACCTTAATAATGGATGGCCAGCTGGTCTTCAGACTGCAGATTCTGAATTCCGGAATCTCTTCCTCGCTCATAATGGCAGTAAGAAGTTCACCCATATTATTTGCAGCACATGCACGGCCTTTGTTAATCATACCGCCGCTGTGACCGCCCAGGCCTCCTGTCAAACTGATATGAAGAGCCTTCCATCCTTCAGCCAGCGGGCTGATTTCAAAAGTTTTATCAATTCTGGATCTGCTCATGCCGCCGCAGCAGACTGCAACTCTGTGCTCATCCCCGCTGTCACAGTTCAGCATTCTGCGGGCAGTAATCTTGGAGCAGTCAAAACGCTTGATCCCCTTCATGCCCGTTTCTTCTTCTACTGTAAACAGAA
The DNA here is from genome assembly GCA_017556505.1 of Bacillota bacterium. Taxonomy (GTDB): domain Bacteria; phylum Bacillota; class Clostridia; order Peptostreptococcales; family Anaerovoracaceae; genus RGIG7179. The sequence continues at coordinate 2,321 of JAFYNS010000108.1, forward strand.
GTTCCAGCGGAGGATGCGGAATCGGTTCGTCAGTCAAAGTATCGCCGAGCGCCAGCATGGTTGCCAGACCAACACCGTTGTCAGCCCCCAATGTGGTTCCCGGAGCATAGAGCTTGTCCCCTTCAACTACCAGGTTCATTGGCTGTGTATGGAAATCAAATTCCACACCTTCGTCTTTTACCGCTACGATGTCCATATGACCCTGAATCAGGAATGCCGGATAATCTTCGTATCCCGGTGTTCCCGGAACGCGGATAAACACATTCCCTGCATCATCCACATTACAAGGCAGATTTCGCTGTTCCGCATATTTTTTCAGATATTCAATCAATGCTTTTTCATTACCGGACGGACGAGGACATGCAGACACTTCACCAAACCAGTAGAAAAACGGTTCCGGCTGCAGCCCCTTCAGACATTCATAAGTATGCTTATATTCCATGACGTTACACTCCTTTACCAGTCCATTTCATTTAATTCCAGCAGAACGCGTGCATAAATCCGCATCGCTCTCTGCAGACGGTCTAAAGATACTGCTTCATCCAGACCGTGGGCGCCTCCTCTTCCCGGAGCAAAATCTTCAGGAGGCAGGCTTCCGTCCATTCCGAAGGCGTAGGCATTCGGCAGGAAGTGTGCGTAGGTTCCTCCCTTTATAATATACATCTTCTTGTTGTCACCTGTAACTCCGTTGGCTACGCGGCGCAGCATTTGAGCTGTTTCGCAGTCAGGATCCAGAATATACGGTTTCTTGGTGTACGGAATTTCCGGTGTCTCCAATCCCAGCGCATCTGCTGCCGCTGTCATGGTTTCCACAATCCAGTCATAACTTACACCAAGAGGATAAGTAATGGCAATTTCAAGTTCAGGATGATTTTCTTTTCGGTTAATACGTACAGCGCGGACATTTACCGGACCCATCACATTGTCATCTTCTGTGGCAATGTTCAGGCATGCACCGTCAGAATCGCCGGCAATCATTTCAAAGGTGGAAAGAAGCATGCGGTCTTCTTCGCAGACTGACTCAATTTTCTTCAGTACCTCGCAGATTTTTACAACTACATTTCCGGTCGCCTTCGCACTGGTTCCATGTACAGGAATGGTATCCACAGTAACGGTAATGCTTCCGTCAGCCTGTTTCACAATTTCACAGCCTTCCAGTTCCTGTGGGAAATCTTCCTGCGGAGAGAAAACTGCCACAGCACGGGCCGGAGCGTCGTTCTGCCCTGCAGTGAGCGTAAAGCCCTTAAAAGGTGTTTTGCTGCGAAGCAGAACTCTCAGAGACCCCTTGCCTCCGTATGCAACCGGGAAGCTGCTGTCAGGCACCAGACTAAGTCTTGGCGGCTCGCATACGTTAAGAAAACCGCGGACATCCTCATTTCCCGGAACACCGGTCATATCTCTCATACCGGTCTCTTCGTTGCTTCCTACATAAAGAGCCGGATTATATTTCAGGTCAACATTTAATTCTTTAAAGATTTTCAGCAGATGGAAAATGGATGCCATCTGACCCTTGTTGTCGGTGGCACCTCTGCCGATGATGCAGCCTTTATATTCCACTGCATTGTACGGTTCAAACTTCCAGCCGATTCCTTCCGGCACCACATCGCCGTGGAGCCAGATTCCCAGGTCAGGAGCAGCATCTTTCATGGCCAGGCTCACCACCCCAACGTTGTAGTCCACAGGATGGAATCCTGCTTCGCGGCCCTTTTCCAGCATGGTGTCCAGAACCTTTCTTGGTCCCGCTCCAAACGGTGCACCCGGAGCCGCTTCGCCCTGAACACTCTTAATATTCACCAGTTCAATGGTAGTCTGTGCCAGCTCACTGCGGACGGCATCAATTCGCTCGTCTATCTTCTTCAGTAATTCCATATCCATAGAGAACCTCCACTTACTTCATGACTTCATACATTGCCAGACCTAATTCACCAATCAATGCTTCGGCAGCGTCCATATCCCCAGACTGGGTACATACCGTCATGACATAATATCTTCCATCCGGAAGATAGAAAATCCCTGCATCGTGCAGAATTCCAAGGCTTTCAAAAGATCCGCCCTTGCATGCTACAACCACATGGCCTTCGTCAGGCAGCTGCAGGAAAGGTGTTCTCGGGTCATGTCTGGTTGTGCACGGAAGCCGCTTTTTAAACTTACCCAGCTGCTGACCGGCCATAATCTGCACAATTTTGTGGTCTGCCTGTGGGCTGACCATTTTTCCTTCAGCAATTTTTTCCAGGATATGTCCCAAATCTGCCGCAGTAGTTGCATTCAGCGGTGCACCTTCCGGTACCTGCGGTTCTGGCAGAATTCCCTTGAAAAACAGCTTTCGCCATGCCCAGGTTTTTTCATATCCTTCTTTCCGGCAAAATTCCCGAAGCCGCTCCAGTCCTATCACATCGATGATTTCGTTGGTCGCAGTATTGTCGCTCATCACAATCATCAGTTCCGCCAGGTCAAAAATGGAAAGTTCCAGATCCGGACTGAGGGACTGCAGAATGCCGCTGCCGCCTACCCGGTTCTCAGGGAGTACAACCCTCTTTTCGTTTAAGTCGATTCTGCCATCCTCCGCATCCTGGAACAGCAATGCAAGCATGGGAATTTTAATCGTGCTGGCTGCACTGAACTGCTGATCCCCATTCAGTTCAAAGTTCTTTCCCTCACCTGGGATTGAAACATAAACCCCATAATCGCCTTTAAAGTGATCAAGAATCTGCGTCAGTTTTTCCTTTGGAATATCTCTTTCGTACATAACAATTACCTCTTCTATATCATCTGCCATGGACGCAGAACCACGAAGCAAAATCTGCCGAACAGACTTCGCATAAAGGTTTCCAGTTCTTCTTCCTTCAGTTCACGGTTTGCAAGGCCCGGCTCCGAAACCCCAATCAGGCTGTCTCCTGTATAGAAGAGCGCATGGGTCTGTACTGCATATGGATCGTTACCACAAAGAAGGATGTCTCCTGGCTGCAGATCTCTCTGAAGAATTTCAGTAGCACGCTGATCCGGATCATTCAGAATTTCTCCGGTCACCACGCCCTTGCCGCCAAAGAAGCTATACACAGCCATATCTTCAAACGGTTTCTGACTTTTGCGTACAAGTATATTATTATTTTCTCTGGCAGCGGTATCAAAATGATGGAAAAGACCGCGGATGTACGTCTTTTTATCACCGTTCATGGCAATACCACGGCGGCCGTAAACTTCCGCAGCGGCCTTCATCACTTCCATGCCTTCTGCCAGTTGTTCTCTCATTTCTTTTATAACAGCTTCTCTATCTTCCGGACTGACTGCGGGTGCCAGAAGCACCTTCCGTCCCGGAATCGTAAGACCATTGACATGAACCTGCGGCGGCTCCAGGAAGATTTTTCTTTCTGCTTCCACGATAACTCCGAAAGTAAATCTTCGTTCTTCTCCCGCTGCAAGTACGGCCTCGCAGACTGACTCGCCGCCAAAGGAGGTTCCTGCCGGAGCCTTAAAGTCCATGGTGACGGATTTTGCCGTGCTGTCTGTATTCTTCACAGTTACCCGATACTCGGTCACATCACCGGAAGCAGCCTGCTGTCCTCCTGGGTGGGAGGATTCCATATAGGATACCAGACCCTTATGCGCCCCCATACGAATCATAGCCTGCTCCGTCGGTCCATCGGCCAGAAGCCATGGCCGGTGAATGGCAACCATTCGTTCTTTCGGAGAAAAGAGGTTATAGCGGCAATATCCGGTGAGCATTCCTGCATCCTCACCGGTAACGATGTGGGTGATGTCAGAAACATCATCCAGCAGAATACCATTTCTGCGCTTCGTTTCCGTTCTTGCTGCATAGCTGTAACTGTCGTCGATACCCGGTTTCGCCGGGCAGCAGTGCATAAATTTTCCATCTCCCACGTAAAGCACAATATGACCGTTCTGGCCCTGATGCAGTAAGGTAATCAAATCTCCCGGCTGCAGAGCTACAGCGAATTCTTCTGCAATCTTCTGCTTTTCTTCTAACGTTTCATCGAAGGTTTTTTCATATTTATAAATCAGCGGCATCATGTTTTCATACATATGCCAGGTAATATCATAAGGCAGTTCCAGTCCCAACGCCTGGTAATACACCGCAAAGCAGAAGCTGGAGCAGTCCAGGTGATGGGTATACTGTGAGGTTCCCGCTTCCGGTGGAAAATACTTTCTCCGCCGCGGTGTAATCTGTAAAAAACGGTCCATGCTGAGCTGGTCGTACTGGATGTATTCTCTATGGTTATAATAGTCGTAAGCTGCAGCAATCAATGCTTCCTGTCTGATGTCCATTCTTTCAGCTTCCTCTCTTTATTCAATACACATTACAAAATGCAAATGAGGGCTGACCTGCGTCAGCCCTCACTATAATTTTAATTAAAACAGGTGGCAGGCTACGAAGTGTTCGTTTCCTCTGTCTACAAGCTCCGGTGTGCTTGCGAGACAAACTTCTGTCGCATATGGGCAGCGGGCTGCGAAATGGCAGTCACGCTTCATATTAATTGGGGAAGAAATTTCACCCTTCAGCGGAATCTGTTCTACCTGTAAATCCGGATCCGGAATCGGAATCGCGGACAGCAGCGCCTTAGTATAAGGATGGGTTGGATTCGTAAACAGTTCCTTAGATGGTGCTTTTTCTACAATCTGTCCCAGATACATTACCGCGATGTCATCAGAGATATGATTTACTACTGACAGGTCATGGGTAATGAAAATGTATGCGATATTGTACTCTTTCTGCAGTTCCTTCAGCAGGTTCAGAACCTGTGCCTGAATGGATACGTCCAGAGCGGATACCGGTTCGTCACATACAATCAGCTTCGGATCCAGAGCCAGAGCTCTCGCAATACCGATACGTTGGCGGCGGCCGCCGTCCAGTTCGTGAGGATATACGTTAGCCAGACGAGGTGCCAGACCTACGATGTCCATCAGCTTTGCTACATGTTCTTTCTGCTCTGCCTTGGTCTTATGTACCTTAAACCACTTCAGCGGTTCGCCGATCAGTTCTTCTACAGTCTTTCTTGGGTTCAGGGAAGAGAATGGATCCTGGAAGATCATCTGCATTTCCTGACGCATACGGCGCATTTCTGCAGGCTTCAGCTTGGCGATGTCTTTTCCTTCGAAAATAACCTGGCCGTCAGTCGGTTCCAGCAGTCTCAGAATGGTTCTTCCTGTTGTGGACTTACCACAGCCGGATTCACCTACCAGACCCAGAGTCTTCCCTGCATCCAGAGTAAAGGAAATATCATCGACTGCCTGAACAGTCCCCTTACCGGTTTTAAAATATTTTTTCAGATGGTTGACTTCAAGTAAATGTTCACTCATGATGCCACCTCCTTATAATTTAAATTCAGGATCTTCATAACGCCAGCATGCCGCATAGTGCGTATCAGTGAAGTAATGCTTCGGCGGAATGACCTGGTTACACTTTTCGGTTGCATACTTGCAGCGCGGTGCGAAAGCACAGCCCTCAGGCAGTTCCATCGGGTCAGGCATCAGGCCCGGAATTGGCTGCAGCATGTCACGGTCATCGTTAATCTTCGGCAGGGAGTCGAAGAGACCCTGCGTGTAAGGATGTTTCGTATCCTTAAAGATTTCACGGAGTTCACCGAACTCAATGATTCTGCCCGCATAGATTACTGCAACTTCGTCGCACATCTGTGCGATGATACCCAGGTCATGGGTAATCATAATCATGGACATATCGAACTTTTCTCTCAGTTCCTTCATTTCGCGGAGAACCTGAGCCTGAATGGTTACGTCCAGAGCAGTAGTAGGTTCATCTGCAATCATCAGTTTCGGCTGGCAGGCCAGTGCAATCGCGATAACTACACGCTGCTTCATACCACCGGAGAACTGATGCGGATATTCTTTGGCTCTTTCAGGCGGAATTCCTACTACCTTCAGCATTTCCTGTGCCTTGGCGATGGAATCAGCCTTGTTTAAGCCTTCATGAATTCTTAAAGTTTCTGCAATCTGGTCACCTACGGTCATAACCGGGTTCAGTGCAGTCATTGGGTCCTGGAAAATCATAGAAGCATGGAAACCTCTTACCATGTCCATTTCCCCTTCTGTCAGGGAATAAATGTCCATACCGTCCAGGATTACCTTCCCACTCTTGATTACTCCAGGAGGATCCGGAATCAGACGCAGAATGGAAAGCGCAGTGGTAGTCTTACCGGAACCGGTTTCCCCTACCAGACCTACGGTCTTACCCTTTCTTACAACCAGATCCAGATTATTCACCGCCTTGGCGATACCTTCATCGGTTTCGTAATATACGGTCAAGTCTTCTACACGTAAGACTTCATCATCATACTGTTTATTCATATACTCTCCTCCTATCCTTTCAGTCTTGGGTCGAGGGAGTCACGGAGACCGTCGCCCAGCATATTGAAGGCCAGGATTACAACCATGATACAAAGTCCTGGGAATAATGTTAATGTTGGATTATCCAGCATGTAGGCACGTCCGCCGGAAAGCATAGCACCCCATTCAGGATCAGGCGGCTGTACACCCAGACCCAGGAAGCTGAGGGAAGATGCATGGAGAATACCGCCGGCAATCTTTACACTGAACTGTACGATGATTGTACCTACGCAGTTTGGAATGATATGATAGAAGATGATCTGCATATCGCTGGCACCCATGGCCTTGGCAGCTTCTACATATTCATTATTCTTAACGGTAAGTACTGCACTTCGTACAATACGGGACTGCGCTGCGATAGAACCTACTGCAATCGCAATCATCAGTGTATATACACTTGCACCCAGGGATGCACAGATGGTCAGTGCCATCAGGAAGGACGGTACACCGTCGAGGACTTCCATGATACGCATGAGAATTGTATCCACTCTACCGCCAAAATAACCGGCTGAAGCACCGATAACAACCCCGATAGCAATAGCAATGATAACGGCCATGGCACCAATCGCCAGGGACATCTTGGCTGCATAAATCAGTCTGGCCATAACATCTCGGCCCAGTTCGTCGGTACCCAGCGGATGATCCGGATCTTCGCCAGGGTGGAGCAGTCTGTTCGGAATGTCCTGCTGAATTACCTGTGTATCATAGTCAACCAGAATCGGTGCAAACAGCGCTACGAAAACGAAGATAGCGGTAACAACCAGTCCGATTACAGAGTTTCTGTTACGCAGGAAACGTCTGGTAATATCCTGTCTCTTACTTATATTTTTACGGCCTGTGGTAGTTTCAGCCTTTTTATTCTTCTTACTCATTATTTGCCACCCCCTGTCAGTTTGATTCTAGGGTCGATGATTGCGTACAGAATATCCATTACCATGTTGGATACACAAATCGCAATTGCAGTCATAGCCAGGCAGCCGATGGCAAGAGGTCTGTCCTGTGAGTTGATTGCATTAACCGTCAGTCTGCCGATGCCCGGCCATGCGAATACGATTTCTGTAGTGGAGGCGCCTGCCAGACAGTAACCGAAGTCCATACAGATGATGGTAACTACCGGAATCAGCGCATTACGGAGTGCATGATGGGTAATAACCTTCTTACTGTTTACACCTTTCGCTCTCGCAGTACGGATGTAGTCCTGACGGACTGTTTCCAGCATAGAGGAACGGGTCATTCTAGTAATGGTCGCCGTCATACCGGTACCGATGGTGATAGCCGGCAGAATAACTGCACCGGGTGCTGTCGCACCGCCGGAAGGCAGTATATGAAGATTCAGTGCGAACACCATAATAAGCATAAGTCCGAGCCAGAAGTTAGGAATAGACAGACCTGCCAGTGCACCAACCATACCAACGTTGTCAATTAAGGAATACTGCTTAACAGCAGAAATAATACCGATAGGAATAGAAATGATTACTGCAACAAACATGGACCAGAAAGCCAGTTTAAAGGTTCCAGGGAAGAAATAGAAGTACTCTTCCAGAACCGGTCTTCCCGATGCATAGGACGTACCCAGATCACCATGAAGGAAGTTCCACAGCCAGCGTCCGTACTGAACGATGACCGGATCATTTAATCCCAGCTTTTCACGAAGCGCTTCGACTGCTTCCGGCTCCGCATCCACGCCCAGAATCGCCAGCGCCGGATCCCCGGGTGACAGAGACATAATGAAGAATACCAGTGCAGTTACGCCGAAAATTACCGGAATCAGAAGTAAGATTCGCTTGATTACATATTTCAGCATATTTGCTCCTTTCGTAAAGGTGCCAGATGAGGATCCCCTCATCTGGCATCATTTTTAATACAATATCGAATTAATGTTACGTTAAATTAATGAACTATTCAGCCCACTTAATGAATCTGAAGTCATTACCGCCGGTAGGGATTACGCCCAGACCTTCGATATCCTTGTTTGCAGCATAGTAGTTGTTTGCTACAACCAGAGGAACGATAACAGCTTCTTCATGTGCAACTACCTGAGCTTCCTTGTAGATTGCATCACGTTCTGCACCTTCTGTAACGAAGATCTGGTTCAGTAATTCGTCGATTTCAGGATCGTTCATATTCAGCTGATTACGTCCGTCAGTCAGGTGGCTGGAGTGCATAACATTTACATAGTAGTTCGCATCGGAAGCGCCTCTGCCAGTCAGACACATTTCATGCTGAGCAGCGTTAATCTTTTCAGATGCTGCAGCGGATTCCTTACCATCCAGCTTTACAGTGATGCCAACTTCCTTTAAGTTAGCCTGGATAATCTGTGCATACAGATCGTATGCTGGAGATGCGTAAGTCAGTTCGATTTCGAAACCATCTGGGTAACCAGCTTCAGCCAGTAATGCCTTCGCCTTTTCGATGTCATATTCATAACCTTCGATGTCAGGGTTGTGACCGCCAACAGTTGTTGGAACGATTGCGTCTGCAGTTACGCCCATACCTTCGATAGCTGCTGCCAGAACGTCTTCCTTATTGATTGCATGGTTGATTGCCTGACGAACCAGCTTGTTGGATAAGTATTCATTACCATGGTTGAATGCCACGTATCTCAGGTATGTACCAGGGGCGGAAACAACATAAATGTTTTCATCTTCCATAGCTGCCTTTACGTTTGCTGGTGCGATAGAAGTAATATCCAGGTCACCTGCCTGTACTGCCATCAGTCTTGCACTTGCTTCTGGATAGCATACAAACTTGATTTCCTGAACCTGTGCCTTTTCACCCCAGTAATCAGGGTTTGCTTCGATAATCAGATGTTCACCGACTCTCCATTCCTTAACCTTGAACGGACCAGTACCCATGATTTCTGTAGCGATAGTATCGCCGGAACCATCCTTAATTACAGCGGAGTCACCGATCCACTGCTTGTCCATTACCAGAGAGTTTGGTTCCTGCATTACGAACTTAACAGTATAGTCGTCGATTGCTTCTGCATGGTCTACCTTAGGATAGTTACCGTTGGAAGTTTCGATACCTCTTGCTACGGTATAAACTACGTCCTTAGCAGTGAACTGAGTTCCGTCATGCCACTTAACGTCGTCTCTTAAGTGGAAGATGTATTCCATACCATCTTCGGAAACTTCCCAGTCAGTAGCCAGACCAGGCTGGAATTCACCAGTTTCATAGTCATAGTTCAGCAGTCTGTCATAGCAGGTCCAGTAGATGAAGTAGCAAGCACCAGACCAGTTACCCATTGGGTCTAAGCTCTTCAGTTCTACGTCTGTAGCGATTACTACCTGCTTTTCGGCAGTACCTTCATCTGTAGCTGTGCTGCCGCATCCAGTCATCAGACCGAATACCATTAAGAAGCACATCATTACGGATAACATGCGTAACCAATTCTTCTTCATTTGTTCTTCCTCCTTATATGATTTAATTCGTTCAAATAAATGAAACGGTTTCATGTACCCTAATATTTAGCAATCTCTGTGCCAATGTGAAGATTTTGTATATTTTTC
>JAFYNS010000109.1 GCA_017556505.1 Bacillota bacterium
ACTCTACTGCAGCCATTGCATAAACCAGTGCGATGTTATACAGGTCAGCAATCGGAACGGTTTCCGGAGCAGCATGAGGGTTTTCTCCGCCCGGCCCCAGGACTACAACAGGAAGGCCAGCGTATTTTGCCAGCAGGCCCGCATCAGTCCAGGACTTCATATAAGTGATGACTGTTTCTTTTTCTGTAACGTCTTCAATTACGTCAGAAAGCATGGTTACCAGCGGATGATCTTCTGGAATTTCAAATGGAGGATGTACATATACTTCCTTCATGATGGATTCTTCGCATACGGACATTTCACACTTGAACTGTGGATCTTGTGCTGCCAGCTTATCAATCAGTTCCTGGAATTCACCAATCACATCTTCATATTCCTGATATGGCAGGTATCTGGTGTCAATTGTAATTTCGCAGTCACCTGCTACAGTAGATGGCTGAGTACCACCCTGAATTACGCCGATGTTCACAGTCGCTTCATTCAGCGCCGGATGCTTTCTTCCGAAGATCTTCGGTGCCAGTTCTTCTTCCAGAGCGCTGATAAACTTGTTTGCTTTGGAAATTGCATTGATACCGTCATGGACATATCCGCCATGTACTGCCTTGCCAGTGAAGGTGAACTTCAGCCATTCCAGGCCTCTCTGACAGTTACGGATTTCAAAGAAAGATCTTTCTGCGACAATCGCTGCGTCTGCTTTGATACCGCTTTCTATGACATCGATGGTGCCAAGACTCTTGTGTTCTTCATCGATAACACCGGTGAAAACAACTTTACCCTTCTGCAGTGCACCGGATGCCTTCAGTGCGAGTACTGCTTCAACCAGACCTGCTGTCGGACCCTTGTCATCGCAGGTACCGCGTCCATACAGGATACCGTCAACAATCTTTGGTTCACAGGCTTCTTCCCAGCCATACGGCGGTACGGTGTCCAGGTGACCGTTCAGCATTAATGTCTTGCCAGGATTGCCGCTGTCCAGGATTGCAATTACATTGCAGCGTCCATCTTCAACTTCTTTCAGTTCACATGGAATATCGTGTGCATCGAAAATATCTTTGATGTACTGGGCAACCTTGGTTTCTCTCTGTGGAATACCAGGGTATGACTCTATACGAATCATATCGGAAGTCATTTTCACTACACGTTCCTCACTGATATGAGCCTTCAGAGCTTCTTTTAAAATACTCATTCTTTTACCTCCTCTTTTTATTTAATCTATTCAATTCCTTCCATCTTTTTTTGCCCTCTCATGCCAATGGCGGAAATCAATAGCAGCTATTCATCCTTCAATCCAAGGATTTCTCTTGCCTCATCCGGTGTCGCGATTTCACGGCCGAATTCCTTCGCAAGTCTGGCAACTCGTTCTACCAGCTGTGCATTGCTTGCAGGAACGCCTTTGCTGTAGTAGATATTGTCTTCCAGGCCTACTCTTACATGTCCACCCAGTGCAATCCCCAGCATGGTTGTAACGATCTGGTTCTTACCTACACCGGAAATATTCCATTCAGAGCCTTCCGGCAGCATATTTATCAGGTGTGCCAGCTGCGTTACATCGGCTTCCTGTGCACCCTTCAGCCCCATAATGAAGTTAAAGTATAATGGTTCCTTCAGCAGACCCTTCTTTTTCAAGTCTTTTGCTGCCAGAATCAT
>JAFYNS010000110.1 GCA_017556505.1 Bacillota bacterium
CGGGGTTGTGGTGCCGGTGACATCTCCAAAAACTTTTCCAGAAACTCCTGCACTCCGAAGTTAGTCATGGCACTGCCGAAAAACATTGGGGTCAGTTCGCCTTTCAGAACATCTTCAATATGAAACTCTTCCCCCGCCATATCTAACAGTTCGATGTCACCAAGCAGTGCATCGAACAGTTCGTCCCCTATCATTTCTCTGATCCGTGGGTCATTCAGGTCCGCGGAAAATTCTTCCAGCTGTTTGCTGCCGTGGCTGGCGTCCGTTTTAAACAGAGAAACCACTTTCGTCAGCCGGTTGTAGACACCTTTGTACTTTCCGTCAATACCTACCGGCCAGGTAATGGGGTAAACCCTGATCTGTAAAATCTTTTCCATTTCTTCCATCAGGTCAAGCGGTTCACGCCCGTAACGGTCCAGTTTATTGACAAACGTAAAGATCGGAAGATGGCGGCGGTGGCAGACCCAGAACAGTTTCTTGGTCTGGGGTTCCACGCCTTTGGCTGCGTCAATCAGCATGACGGCGCTGTCAGCTGCCATCAACGTACGGTAGGTATCTTCCGAAAAATCCTGATGACCCGGCGTATCCAGAATATTGACACGGTAACCCTGGTAATCGAACTGCAGTACAGAGGAAGTCACAGAGATACCGCGCTGCTTTTCAATCTCCATCCAATCGGAAACAGCGTGCCTGTTCGCTTTTCTGGCTTTTACGCTGCCGGCCAGATGAATTGCACCGCCGTAGAGCAGCAGTTTTTCAGTTAAGGTAGTCTTACCGGCGTCAGGATGCGAAATGATCGCAAAGGTCCGCCGTTTTTCAATTTTGTCTTTTAAATCGCTCATGGTATCTCCCAATAGAAATTTCTGTATAAGAATAATAAACTTCTTTTAGAGTGAATAATTTCGTTAAAAACCTCCGAAAGGATTCTTTTTGTTTCGACCAAAACCGCCCCCGAAGCTTCCGGCGCCATAATTATTTTCTCCATAGCTTCCGCCACTGGGCCACTGGCTTTGCGGCATAGCCTTACGCTGAGTCACCCGAGGTGCTGCAGACTGGGTTGAAGTGGAAAGCATCTCTTCCTGTGCCAAATAGGATTTATAAGCAGTGACTAATCCTTCAAGAATATAGTCCGGCACTTCCTGTGCCGTTTTTAAGTACCCTTCCTCAATGGTAAAAGCAAGATTTTCGTAATGTTCACCGCCGTTTGTGGTAATGTCGGCAAACATCTTTCCCGCTTCTCCTTTGATAAAGAAGCAGTCTTTCAATTGCTGGGCTTCACGCTGCTGAGCATATTTCACATATTACTCATACCTTGCATGCTGCGCTTCCGGTGGAATGTCTTCGCCCGTAATGACAGATTCCGTATCCTCTATGGGCGTGCAGTCCATGTTTTTATATACAGTTCCGTCTTTTAACGTGATGGTAACAGTCAGCACATAGTTATGCTCGTGAAACTCCGCACCGGCTATCTGCCATTTATCTTTCCAGGCATGTATACACTCATCACATACCAATTTAATATCTTTAAAACTCTGTACGGAAAAATCATCCTGATAATACAGATGATCCTGTGCATTGAATGCTTTGCCGCACCGTGAACAAGTCAAAGGTAATGTACGAATCA
>JAFYNS010000111.1 GCA_017556505.1 Bacillota bacterium
AAACAGCGGGAGACCCACTGCGAAAATCTGTTTTGCCAGAGCCGCCGGAATGTGAAAATGACGGTAAAGACCGCAGGCAAAGGGATTTTGCTCCGCATGAGTGTGCGTCCAGACAGCCACAATCCCAAACTCCACGTAACGGGAGAGAGCCGTCGCAATGGCAGCACCCACGACCCCCAGTGCCGGCACACCCAGTTTGCCGAAAATCAATATATAATTGAAGATTAAATTCACAAATACCGCCACAATGCCGGCCACCATCGGCACCACCGTCTGGCCGGTTTCACGCAGGGTGCCAGAGTATCCCTGTGTCAGAGCAAAGGGAATCAATCCCGCCATCACTACCAGCAAATACTGCTTTCCATAATGCAGTGTGGACTCCAGATCACTGCCGCCTTCCCCCTCATGAAGGAACGCACCAATCAGAGCATCTCCACAGAAGATAAAGATGGCGAAAAAGGTCAGTGACAGAACAATACTGCAGACCAGCTTGAAACGGAAGGTATTCCGCAGTCCCTCCGTATTTCTGCTGCCGTAAAACTGTGCTCCCAGAATGCCAGCCCCTGCCACTGCACCGAAAATGCACAGGTTGAAGATGAAGACCAGCTGGTTGGCGATTGCCACCCCGGACATCTGCTCCGTACCCACCTGTCCGACCATAATATTATCCAGCAGATTCACGAAGGTGGTAATCCCGTTCTGCACAATAATCGGCAGAGTAATCATGCAGACTTTTTTATAAAACTGGCGGTCTCCTATCAAATTGTATTTTTTTCGTTCCGTCATGGCCGCAACCCTCCATCATACTGTTTTCAGTGTAACATAAAACAGAATCTCTTTCTATCATTTGCTCCAAATTCCTTGCCTATTGTTGAAAAAGGACGTAAAATATATTACAGAATTACGAATTTCAGAGGTAACATTCATGAATATCCTATATACCATCCTCGCCTTCGTCATCGGCTTTTCCACCAGTGTACAGTCCGGCATCAACGGGCAGATTCGTGTTGCCACAGGCAATCCCCTGGTTGCCACAGCGGTGAACTTTACCGTAGGAACCACACTTCTTCTGGTGCTTCTGATCTGGACAAGCCGCAAAAAAATTTATAAACTTCCTGACCGCCGGCGTCTTCGCATCACCCAATGGTGGCTGTGGATTGGCGGACCTCTGGGCATCATCTATGTCATGGCCACTCTGCTGTTCCCACCCGTCATCGGCTATGGTGCTTTTTTCGCCATGATTGTCACAGGGCAGATGATATTTTCCGCTGCCATCGACCACATCGGCTGGTTCGGAACCAGTATTTCCCGCCTGAGCAAAAAACGTCTTGCCGGCATTCTCCTTCTTCTGGCAGGTGCAGTGCTGATTCAGCTGACGTAAAGGAGGCTTCTTATGATACAGATATTATGTGCGTCGCTTAGTTTTCTCACCGGTATCGTCTTCACGGTACAGTCTGCTATTAACGGCCGGCTCCGCACCGTTACTGCCAATCCGGTTTTCGCATCCCTGGCCAGTTTCAGCACCGGGGTTCTGACATTACTGACTCTGATCCCCATCTTCCACTTCCTGGGGATCTACCAGATACCTGACGCTTCACAGCTGCTGAACCTGAAACTCTGGATGCTGGCAGGCGGTGTCATAGGAACTTGCCTTGTAGTAGGTTCTATCATTATTCCAAAACGGATCGGTTTCGCATCCTATTTCAGTATGCTGGTCACCGGCCAGCTGGTCGGTTCTGTCATCTGCGATGCGGTGGGTCTTTTCGGTGCAGAAGTTCATGTTCCCGGACCGGTCCGGATTCTGGGTGTAGTACTTCTCCTTACCGGTGCCATTCTGGTACAGAAACGTTAAACGGAATATACTGAAAAATCCAGATAAACCACTGCGGTTCATCTGGATTTTCTTTTTTCAGCCTCGTTCCAAAAGGTTACATCGGATGGTCTTCTGCCGCCGCCGTTTTCACTACACGGGACACGAAGAAGTACATGAATATCACAAATCCCACGAATACAACCATAGACAGATTGGTACTCACCATGAGGCAGGCATCGTAGAATCCGTGGAGAAGCACCGCACTGATGAAACCTGCTGCCAGATTGGATTTTGCCGCGGCTCCATTACCTCTGCGTGCATGGCAGCGGGCACGTCCATAGAAAATACCCATGAACACTGCGAATGCCATATGTGCAGGCACTGCCAGGAACGCACGTGAAAAGGCCACAGACAGTCCAAAATCAAACACGTACTTTACATTCTCGAAAGCCGCCAGAGAAACAAATACAGCATACACAATACCGTCGAACATATAGTTGAAGGCTGGCTGATGCCAGCTGTACTTTTTCAGGAAGAACAGTTTGGCTCCCTCTTCAGAGACAGCGACCACCAGAAAAGCAAGAAACACATAATACAAATCCGAGCCTTCTTCCGCGAAGGCAGGCAGAATCCACATACCGGCCGTTTCCAGCAGAATCGCCGCGAAGGCAGACAGAACACCTCCCAGCAGCAGGCGGAGCAGCAACGCAGGCGGTTCTTTTTCAATATGGTCATGCCGGTATATGTATCGCAGTAAAACGATGGCAGGCAGGAGAGCTGCCGCTGCATAAAATGCCATCAGTCCTATTGCAGGCATTAAAATTACATCAGCCATGTTCAGAATCCTTTCGCATATCACAAGACCCGCAGGCTTGTGGAGATATCCGCAGACTACGGGTCTTTTTATTTCATATTGTATACTTACGATATTACTTGGTGATAACTTCCAGACCGCCCATGTAAGGTCTCAGAGCTTCCGGAATGATTACACTGCCGTCAGCCTGCTGGAAGTTTTCCAGGATAGCTGCTACAGTTCTGCCTACTGCCAGGCCGGAACCGTTCAGAGTGTGAACGAATTCTGGCTTACCGCCTTCTTCCGGTCTGAATCTGATGTTAGCACGGCGTGCCTGATAATCTTCGAAGTTGGAGCAGGAAGAGATTTCAACATATCTTCCGTAGGAAGGCATCCATACTTCGATGTCGTATGTCATAGCGGAGGAGAAGCCCAGGTCACCGGTGGACAGTCTTACTACTCTGTAAGGGATGCCCAGAACCTTCAGCACTTCTTCTGCATCGTTAGTCAGCTTTTCCAGTTCATCGTAGGAACCTTCAGGCTTAACGAACTTAACCAGTTCTACCTTGTTGAACTGGTGCTGTCTGATCAGACCTCTGGTGTCACGGCCTGCGGAACCTGCTTCTGCTCTGAAGCAAGGAGTATATGCAGTGTAGTATACAGGCAGTTCTGCTTCCGGCATGATTTCCTGTGCTCTCAGGTTGGTTACAGGAACTTCTGCAGTTGGAACCAGGAAGAAGTCCTTCTGAGGGATATAGAACATATCTTCTTCGAACTTAGGCAGCTGTCCTGTACCTGTCATTGCTGCTCTGTTTACCATGAATGGAGGCAGGATTTCCACATAATCCTGATCTACAGTGTGCAGATCCAGCATGAAGTTGATAACTGCTCTTTCCAGTCTGGCACCGATTCCCTTGTATACGGTGAATCTTGCGCCGGAGATCTTAGCAGCTCTTTCCCAGTCCAGGATATCCAGGTCAACGCCCAGATCCCAGTGAGCCTTCGGTTCGAAATCGAACTGAGTTGGTTCCATGTACTTTCTGATTTCCACGTTGTCGGAATCATCTTCGCCAATCTGTACTTCAGCATTTGGAGTATTAGGAACGTTCAGCAGTGCGTTCTGCAGGTTCGCTTCCACTTCTGCCAGCTGAGTATCCATTTCCTTGATCTTAGCGGACAGTTCCTTCATTTCAGCCATGATCGCAGTGGTGTCTTCACCAGCCTTCTTCAGCTTTGGAATTTCCTTGGAAACAGTGTTCTGCTTATTCTTCATAGCTTCCACTTCTGCCAGGATTGCTCTTCTTTCTTCGTCATACTTTACTACGTTTTCGATACCAAAGCTGCCCTTGCATCTTCTTTCTACTGCAGCTTTCACACCTTCATAGTCTTCTCTGATTCTCTTAATGTCTAACATGTTCTTTCCTCTTTTCGTTTTTCATTAAAAATCGTTATGTATTAGAATAAATTCTTTTTGTAACTGATGTAAGTTTCGATGAGCTCTGCCATCTTTTTCTGGATTTCCACCTGCAGGTCGGAAGCCAGATTATAGTCTCCTGCGTCCAGCGCTTCCGTTGCGCGGGTCAGCAGGCACTTTTCAGCCAGAGTGTTCTTACCGATGTAGTGACGCAGACGGTTTACCACGTTCCAGTTTACCACGTCAAAATCGGACGCATCATCGCCGTGAAGCTTCACGCATTCACGTACCACGTCCATATAGTTTGGAATGTCACGGTTATGCAGTTCCATCTTCCACTGGCTCAGGGTGGCTTCGATGAAGGATTCGATGGACAGGTCACTGATTACACTGCCCTGAATTGCCTTTCTCTTTTCCGGATATCGGATCAGGCCCTGCATACTTTCCCATACGGTGGCAGGTGCTTCGCCAAAGAGTCTGTCACGTTCTTCCTTGGTATAGTCCTCGAATACGTTGTTCTCGCTTCTGTATTCACGGTCAGTATCCAGATAGAAGTCTTCTTCCCCGTACTTCTTGGAGATGGACTTTTCCAGTTCTGCCGGAGTCTTTCCCTTTTCCAGTACCGCACGGATACCGTCCAGCATAGCCATGTAGCTGGCTGCCAGTACCATATAGGTGTTGCTCTTCGGATTCGGAGCTCTCAGCTCAAAACGTGTAGCCATCGGGTTTTTCGCATCTCTGATGAGGCCCACCAGGATGGAACGGTTTCTGGATGCTTCGGTTACGCTCTTACCCAGAGAGGTTACGATACATACCGGAGCTTCGTAGCCAGGTTTCAAACGGTTCAGGGAGTCGGTGGTGGAACTTACGATTGGATTGATTGCTTCGTAGTTTCTCAGAATCCCCATCAGACCGCCAAATCCCAGAGGGCTGAGATAGTCCCGGGTTGGATTCTTTGCGGCGAACAGATTCACCATCTTGCCGCTCTTCAGTCTGGCTGCCACACCCAGGTGGGTATGCTTACCGGAGCCTGCTACGCCTTCAATTGGTTTCGCCATGAAGGTGGTGTGCAGACCGAACTGGTTGAATACGTCACGGATAATATATTTTACCTGTTTTTCGTTATCGGCTGCCTGCATAGCGTCTGCATACTTCCAGTCGATTTCCAGCTGCTCCATGATGTGTTCATGAGAACCGGCACTGGTAATCTGGGACTTTACGCCGCCGACTTCCTTATGGCCCATTTCTACTCCCACACCATAGCAGTCGATGATTTCCAGGGATTTTTCGAGTGCAGTTCTTACCGGACCATAGGTTCTCTTCCAGTACTGTTCCTTCAGTTCCTGAGAAGTGGACAGCTGCTCGCGGTCCGCCTTGTCTTCCGGTGTCTTAACCCAGAATTCCAGCTCTGTCGCACTGGTGATGCAGATATCTTCGATATCATCCACACAGTCCACACCGTGGATATACTCGAAAGCATATGGATGCTGGCGGAGCATTTCCATCAGTTCTTCCTTGAATGCTGCGATGGCATTCTTCAGGATGGACCGGGCACCTACTTCGTTCTTTTCGTTGTGAACCAGGTACGCAGGAATTCTCAGAGTACCTACCGGAAGTCCGGTATGTAAATCAATATTGTCATAGTTATAGTCTACGAACCAGTTTACAGTCAGATCCGGAACCAGGTCTACTTTACCGTTGTTCAGGTCCGCAATCTTCGGCAGGTCTACGGAGGAACCATCAGTCTGTACCCCGTGAATCAGCATGTCGTCCATATCTTTTATGAACATCTTCATCGGAATACGTTCGTCTGTATCATTACCGGCGATATCGATTCCGGCAAAAGATACAAACTGGACTTCAGGATGCTTTTCCAGCAGTTCTAAAATGTCTTCTTTTCCATGTTTGTCAGCAGGAATATTAAACAGCATCTTGTTTAAATCAAACTCCAGCATTTTTACCTCCAAAATTACAGCAGGATTGGGACACCCCCGCCTCGGCGGAAATGCCCCATTTTATTTCTTGTTAATCTTTATTAATAACTTAAAATTTTAGCACAAACTTTATTAGCTTGCAAGCTGATTCAGGTATTTTTCCAGTTCAGCCAGATATTCACCGTATTCAGCCCAGTCACCATCTCTCTGTGCAGACTCTGCCTTTTCGAATGCATCCACTGCCTTCTGAATCAGTTCAGACTGGGTCAGAGGTGCATCGGTCTGGCCGCCGCCTTCACCGATATCGGTACCAGGTTCGGTGCCGCTGCCTGTGCCGTCTTCCGTGCCTACGCCGTCCTCTGCCTTCTTGCCAAAGAGTTCTACGAGACATTCTGCCACAGTGTTTTCGTAAGCAACCTTATCATCATAGGCCATAATGATACGCTTTACTTCCGGAATGGAAGAGTTAGTTGCTTCCAGATATACCGGTTCCACGTACAGCAGAGAGGTATTGATTGGAATTACAAACATATTTCCTCTTCTGTAGGATGTGCCGGAGGAACTCCAAAGGGAGAATTCCTTGGAAATTTCCGTATTCTGGTCAATCTGTGCTTCAACCTGTTCCGGACCGTAAACAGTCTTGCTCTTAGGGAACTGGAAGAGTACCAGTTCTCCATAAGCATCGCCATCATTTCTTGCTACCATCAATGCGGTCATGTTCATCTTGGACTTCGGTGTAAATGCGATGGAGTTGAAGAACTCAGCCTTTTCACCGTCCGGCAGCTTGGCGATATAGTAGTTCGGCTGCTGCTGCACTCTTTCAGTGCCGTAAACTTCATAAGCGATTTCCCACTGGTCTTCGTTCTGATAGAATACATTTACATCTTCCATATGATATCTGGAATATACCGCTGCCTGGATGGTCAGCAGGTAGTTCGGATAACGGATATGAGACTTCAGACTTTCAGGCATCTGGTCTGCAGTCTTGAACAGAGTCGGATAAATCTTCGCATAGGTTGCAGCAATCGGATCGTTTTCATCCACAACATAGAAGTTTACGTCGCCGTTATAGGCATCCACAACCACCTTGATGGAGTTTCTGATGTAGTTATTTACACCATCATATGGTTCGGAATATGGGTAGTAGCTGCTCATTGTATAAGCATCCACCATCCAGTACAGCTTACCGTCTGCAGTTACCATGTAAGGGTCATCCTCATAGGTCAGGTACGGCATGATCATCTGGATACGGTTCATTACGTTACGGTTGATGATAATTCTGGACTCACTGTCGATGTTGGTGGAAACCAGCATCTGTACGTCTCCCTCACGGATAGCAAAGAGAATACGGTTCAGCAGACCCAGCTTGATGCCCGCTTTGCCTTCATACATGGTATAGGCATTGGTGGAACCCTTCGGATAGTCGAATTCCTCTTCCTGGGTGTTGACGATGATGTATTCGTTGGACAGTTCGCCGAAGTATACTTCCGGACGTTCAATCTGGATTTCTGCCACTTCAGATTCCGGAGGAATGTTTCCAATCAGCACGTCAGGCTGACCGCTGGCAGTTACCTGGTCTACTCTGGAAAGAGCAATACCGTAACCGTGTGTATACTTCAGATGACGGTTCAGCCAGGAACTGTCGATCTTGTTTTCGTCGATTTCACGGGTAGTCAGGAAGGCCTGTGTGTACTTTCCGTTAATCATATAACGGTCCACGTCTACGTCATTGAATGTATAGTACTGACGGATGGACTGTGTCTGGTTGTAGAACTGCTTCGCAGGATCGAAGTCGTTTACACGGATATTGTTAATGGTTTCCGTATTTGCATTGATGTCAGCGGATGTCAGCTTGTTGTCCGCCGCAAAATCTCTGGTCACTACGTCATCCAGCTCATATGCAGACTGGGTGTATTCGATGTTCCACTCCAGATATTTGCTTTCCTTATCAATTTCGTCAGGAGATACAATGAATTCCTGCACCAGATAAGTGGCACCGGTACCGATGAGACCTACCAGAATCATGATAACTGGTGCTGTCAGCAGCTTCTTGTAATCCTTCTTCTTCAGGAATACGACAAACAGGATTGCGGAAATCACTGCCAGACCGGCCAGAATACGGTACATCCACAGAGTTACATTCACAGAAGTGAAGCCTGCGCCATAAACCGCGCCGGTATGTCCGTACAGCAGGTTGAACTGCTGCAGGAAGAAGTTCACACCGATCATCAGGAAAAAGATGAAGCCCAGCAGACCGATTTTGCCGGATGCTATGGACAGCAGCTGCTTGAAGTTGTTGTCGTCAAACTGCTTCTTAGGCTTAGGTGCACGCTTCTTCGCTTTCTTTCCAAAGAATGCTTCCTGGAACTTTCCGAACATATCGTCGGCTGCGGAGCCTGCGCCTGCTGCCCCCGGACCATTTTCAAAAGGACTGGAGTTTCCGGAATAACGTTCTTCGTCAGTATACTGCTGGCCGAAGGTTGTTTCTTCTTCTTCATCCGGGAATTCAGTCTTGAACATATCCGGTGTACGCACCGTCATCAGAACGATGTAGTACACGATG
This sequence comes from Bacillota bacterium, assembly GCA_017556505.1. Taxonomy (GTDB): domain Bacteria; phylum Bacillota; class Clostridia; order Peptostreptococcales; family Anaerovoracaceae; genus RGIG7179. Next base: position 8,518 of record JAFYNS010000111.1, read on the forward strand.
GTCAGCACGATGAATCCTACGATTACCCCCAGCAGGATTTCATTGAGCTGAGTCAGGAATTCCAGACGGAAAATGTAGAATGAAATGTCCAGATTGAACAGCGGGTCTGCCAGGTTGAAATCTGTACTGTTTGCAAACTTCAGTATTTCAAACCACAGCTGGCTTACAGTGTTTACAGTTACAAAGATACCGAATACTGCACCAAGCAGCCAGGTAATCTGACGCAGCTTCTTCTGGTCAGTGTCCTCACTGGACGCAATTTTTTTGAAATAACTTTTTTTCAGATGGCTCATGTAGACAACCATCAGGCCGGTCACGGCAAGGAATGTGGGTACTCCCACCTTCAGCTGAGTGGTCAGTTCCTTCAGGAACACGTCCACGTAGCCCATTTCCTTGAACCACATGAAGTCAGTAATGAATGTGATCGCACTGAAAAATGCCGCAAGCAGCAGTACGAGCACAAGAATCACGATGCTGACTCTCTTCTGGATTTTTTCCATTATAATTTCTCCTCCTTAATGTCATTAAGTACCATGGAATTCTGAGAAATTTTCACACAAGCGGTTACATACTTTACTACCTCATCTCCGTCGGCACCTGCGAAGGTCAGCCGGCAAAGTGTGTAGTACCCCTTTTCCCCTGTTCGAATCTCACCAATTTCCAGTTTATTTATACCTATCAGGCTGGTATCTTTGTTAGTTGCCTGCCACTGTGCGTAGTAATCCACCACTGCGGTCAGGATGCCTTCTGCATAGGTTACCGGTTCATCATTTTCTCCGGTCTTCCATTCACTTTCTTCCAGAATCTCTGCATCCGGAATTTCTTCGAAAGCGTATTCACCCTCCGCATCATACTTCAGTGCCGGATCTTCCAGCACTTCACCGATGGTATCCGGCAGTTCAATTTTTTCTGTCAGGATATCGGAGATGTATGTGGCTTCCGGATCATCTCCGGATACAGGCAGGCTTCCTTCCCCTTCATCATCTCCGTCCGTCTTTCCGTCACCTCCGGTGATGCGGTCCATGAGCATTTCTATAACCTCATCAGCTTTCTGGGAAAAGACACTGTCCGGTGCGATAAACTTTGCCAGAAGAACCACGCCTTCTGCCAGAATCAGCAGAATCAGAATCAGCAGAATCAGCTTGACGATGATGTTCATCTTCTTCGGTTCGTCGTCCTCGTCGTATTCATCGAACACTTCCGACACTTTGGCCGCAGTGCCTGATAAATCACCATTGCCAGCATTGCTGTCATCATCAGGGTTTTCCCTGGGAAAGATGTCAGAATATCTGAGTCTGGCTTTTTCGTCGTGGGCATCTTCAGCGGCCGGTTCTTCGCTGGGAGTAGCTTTCTCAGTTTCCGGTGTTTCTGCTTCCGCAGATTCTTCGGAAACTTCAGGTTCTGCCGCAGGTTCAGAAGGTTCTGCTGCAGGTTCAGAAGGTTCTGCTGCAGTTTCCGGTGCAGATTCCGAAGCTGCTTCCGGTTCTTCAGCAGGCTGCACTTCTTCGGCAGCTGCAGCTACCTGCTGCTCCGCTTCCTGCTTTTCTGCTTCCAGTTTCTTTTTCATGCGGGCTTCTTCACGCACTGCGCTGAAGTCCAATGTGGCATCGGACACAGGCTGTGTTTCTTCGGCTGCAGCTGCTTCAACCGGAGTTTCTTCCGGCTTCGGTACTTCAGGTTCAGCAACGCTTTCATCTTTACGTTCAGGGAACAGAGTTCTGGCCCATGTGAATTCCAGAGACTCGGTATCTGCTCTGCGGGCACTTTCCATGCCGCGGAGACGTTCATATTCCTGGTCCAGCAGCTGCTGGAACTCTTCGTTTTTCTTGTTATAAGTATAGAACTTTTCCAGCTGGGCAGTACTCTTCACCGTTTCTTCCGGTGCCATGGAGCCCAGGCCCTTATAGTGGCTGCCAAAAAGTTCCGCTTCCAGTTCTTCGATGGTCATAGCTGGCTCATCTGCCGCAGATTCTGTCACAGGTTCTGCTTCAGGCTCTGCCGCAGGTTCCTCTGCAGGCACTTTTTCCGGTTCTTCTTCACATACCGGTTCAGCTTCCTCAGGATCAGCCGGGAGAATCAATTCCGGAATTTCAGTAATCAGACCCAGTTCAGAAAGATCGAAGGTATCCACAGTAACTGCAGGTTCAGACGTTTCTGCTTCCGCTTCTTCCTCTTTCACAGGCTCCGGTACAGGTTCTGGTGCCGGCTTCTTCGGTTCTGCCGCAGCACGTTCCATGGCCACATTCACAGGTTCCCATACAGGTTCTGTGAACATTTCGGCTGCAGCCTTGGCAGGTTCCACCAGAGGACCATCATATAACGGAGTCCGCACGCGGCCGGATACAGAAAGAGCTGCCAGAATATCTTCTTCAGACAGAGCATCTGCCGCCTTCGCTTTCTGAGAAGACTGTTTTTCAGCTTCGTGAAGGTCAATTTTGTCCACAACCGGTGCAGGTGCATCCTGGCGGTACTCCTGCCGTGTTTCATCCCTTCTCTGCTGGTTTCTCCGTTCCACTACAGAATCCCAGTTGAAATCCACATCGTCTGTCTTCCGTGTTTCCTGTGGGAAGCCGGAAAGATTCCAGTCAAAGTTTACCGGCTCTGCAGGACGCTTCTTTTCTTCTGCCGGCTTATCAGACACAAATCCTCTGTAAATTTCATTGGTCCGTTTTTCCGCTTCCACCTTGAACGGCGGATTGAATACGATGTCATTGCTCACCGGCTTTACTTCCGGTGTATCCTTTCTGACTTTCGTTCCGCAGTTGGCACAGAACTTATCGCCATCATGTAATTTTTTTCCACAGTTTGTACAAAACATGTCTGCCTCCGCTATTTAGTCTCTAATCTGATTCAGCAGTTCCTCTTCGGTATAAACCCGGCCGGAACGTGCCATATTCATATTGTCAAATCCGAACCGCTTCGGACGGCCGGAATTTTCTGCAAAATCTGTCTTTTCCGTTTCCACTTCCGCTGCTGCTGTAATTTCTTCTTCAGCTTCTGCGGTTTCTTTTTCAGAGGTTTTTTCCGTAAACAAATCTTCTGTCACGGTCTTTTCGGCATCGCCTGCATAGCGGATGGTCAGCTGAGCTTTTTCAATCTTCAGCTCGATGGATTCCACCTTCTGTCCGGAAGCTCCTGCGGCACTTTCCACGCTCTTCACCAGGCTGTCAACCATACCCATGGCCGCTTCCTGCAGTTCTCTGGTCTCATCTGGTTCCTGCACCTGAACCTCAGGCTCAGGTTCCAGTTCCTGTTCTGGATCTTCTGCAGCTTCCGGCTCCGGTTCTGCACCCGGCAAAATCTCTTCCGCCCCGGTTTCCTGCTCATTCTGCTCCTGCAGGGTCTTCCGGTCTTCACGCTTTGCCGCGCTGATCAGCACAACAGAGAGCAGCAAAACCAGTGCCACTCCGGCAAAAGCCAGCACTGCCACCCAGTTTTCTTCACAGTATGCCCAGATTTCATCGAACCATTCGCGAATTTCAGTATCCATGCCAATTCCCTCACATATATATACTTCTTTTCATTATATAACAAATTGGCACTTAATGCAAAGAAAAGAGCAGATATTTTCTGCTCTTTTCCTTCGATAATATAGCGTTTTGTGAAATTAGTAGTCGTACTTGCAGTTCTGGTTATTGGACTGGTTATTGGACTGCGTGTTATTCTGCTTGTTGGTCTGCTTGTTGGTCTGGTTGTTATTCTGGTTATTGTTCTGGTTGTTAGACTGCTTGTTGGTGTTGTTCTGGTTCTTGTTTTCATATTCTTTCATAGTTTCATCCCTCCTCAGTGATTATTGTGTACAGCGCCGTACAAACTATGAAAGGAAATTTTTTTCTTTCTGCAATCATTTTCTCGTACAGTATGATATAATTGTAATAAATTTTTAAAAGATACGGAGCATGATACCATGAAAATTTCAGTAATAAACGGAAGCCCAAAAGGCGAATACAGTGTGACCCTGCAGACCGTCCGATACCTGGAAATTCTCCATCCGGAACATGAATTCACTGTGCTGCACGCGGGCCAGAAAATCAAATCTTACGAAAAGGATTTCACTGAAGCTGCTGCGGCCATTGAGGATGCGGACCTGCTGCTCTTCTCCTATCCGGTATATACCTTCATCGCACCATACCAGCTCCATAAGTTTATCGAACTGATGAAAACCCACGGCGTCGATGTGTCAGGAAAATACGCCACACAGCTGTCCACTTCCAAACACTTTTACGACGTAACCGCTCATCGCTACGTGGAAGACAACTGCAAAGACCTGGGCCTGAAATACATCCGTGGACTGTCTGCAGACATGGACGATCTGACCACAGAAAAAGGACAGAAGGAAGCCGAATCCTTCTTCGATTACGTGTGCTGGAGCGTGGAACAGGACGCTTACGAACCGCTGCCCGAGCCAGCAGAAGCACCGGCTCATAAGCCTGTGAGCGTCTCTGCGGTGCCTGATTCTGTCGAATCCTGCGGTTCAGCCACTGCGGACAAGTCTGGCGACGTGGTCATCGTCACCGACTGCCGGGAAGAAGACACACAGCTGGCAGCTATGATAGCCCGGTTCCGGGATGTTTTGCCGAGAAAATCAAGGGTTGTGAACATCGCCGAGTACCCGTTCAAAGGCGGCTGCCTTGGCTGCTTCAACTGTGCAGTGGACGGCAAATGCATCTATAAGGACGGCTTTGATGCTTACCTGCGTAATGAAATTCAGACCGGCGAAGCTATCGTCTATGCCTTCACCATCCGCGATCATTCCATGGGTTCCCGGTTCAAGCTCTATGATGACCGCCAGTTCTGCAACGGCCACCGGACCGTGACCATGGGCATGCCGATGGGCTATCTGGTTTCCGGCAATTACAGCAAAGAATTCAACCTGCAGATGATTATCGAAGGACGTGCTCAGGTAGGCGGCAACTTCCTGGCAGGCGTAGCAACCGACGAGTTTAATCCGGACCACGAAATCAACCGTATGGCGGAGTCTCTGAACTATGCTTTGGGCCGCAAGTACAATCCGCCGCAGAACTTCTACGGTATCGGCGGCATGAAGATTTTCCGGGACCTGATCTGGACCATGCAGGGCATGATGAAAGCGGACCACAAGTTCTACAAAGCCCACGGCCAGTACGACTTCCCGCAGAAGAACCGCGGCCGCATGATGGCCATGTACCTGGTGGGCGCACTCATGTCCAATCCGAAGCTGAAAGGCAAGATGGCGGGCAAGATGAACGAAGGCATGATTATGCCGTATAAGAAGGCGATTGAGAGCGCAAAGAAGAGGATGAAATAAA
>JAFYNS010000112.1 GCA_017556505.1 Bacillota bacterium
CTGCTATAGCGGCGGTTCATACGCTTCAGTACCGCACTGGACCCTGCCTGTACCGGCAGATGAATCCATTTAGCCAGTTTCGGACAATCCACAAATGCCTGAATCAGTCTGTCAGACAGATCCTTCGGATGACTGGTCATGAAACGGATCCGATCCAGACCCTCGATTTCATTGAGCATATAAATCAAGTCTGTAAAGTCTCTCTGCACGCCGTCAGCATCCACGCCCTTATAGGAGTTTACATTCTGTCCCAGAAGCATGATTTCACGCACACCATCAGCTGCCAGGCCACGTACTTCATTTACAATGTCTTCCGGTTTTCTGCTTCTTTCTCTTCCACGTGTGTACGGCACGATACAGTACGTACAGAAATTGTTGCATCCGTACATGATGTTGACGAATGCCTTGTGATGGAACAGTCTGTCACATGGGAGACCTTCCACAATTTCACCATGTTCTTCCCAGACAGAACGCTGTCTCTTGTTCTTTTCAAAATATTTTTCGAGAAGTTCCGGCAGCTCATGTATGTTATGAGTGCCGAAAATGACATCTACCCAGGGGAATTTTTCTTTCATCTCAGCGACAACCTGTGGCTGCTGCATCATACAGCCGCAAACACAGATTGTTAAATCTTTCAGCGATGCAACCTTTCTTTTTTTCAGCTGGCCCAGAGTGCCTAAGAAACGGTTGTCTGCATTCTCACGAATGCTGCAGGTATTAAAAATAACAATATCTGCGCTCTTCTGATCTTCAGCTCGGGTATATCCCCGTTCCAGAAGCATGCCTGCCATGGTCTCAGAGTCATGCTCATTCATCTGGCAGCCGTAAGTTGTTATATGAAATGTTTTATTTACCATTCTTTCTGTGCCTCCGCAAATTCCGCCCTGATTTCGGCCAGCAGATCCGGACTGGTAAGCACTTCGATAGCTGTAAGCGCCAGTGCTTTGCCGCCAATCTCGATGGCCTTATCTCCGGCTGAAGTAATTGTAGCATCAGCAAATCCCTTGGAGTGGAGATTAAAGGCCGGACAGTTCAGACCAATCCACGGATGAATTGCAGGAACCACATGACTCACATCACCCATGTCAGTAGAACCGCCGCTGTTTCCCTTCGGCATCCTGCCACCGCCAAGTTCTTCGTAATACCGGTTAAATACATCACCTAATGTATCATTGGTGACCATGTCCATATTACCCGGTTCATTATTCCAGATTTTATATGTAGCTCCCACTGCGCCTGCAGCCGCAGAAGCACAGCGCTCAAACATGGCACGTACTTTCATCACATCCTTCACGGTGTTGGCGCGGACCAGATATTTAACTGCCGCATGATCCGGAATCACACTGCACTTTTCACCTCCATCTGCAAAAACACCGTAAATATTTGTTTCTTTCAGATACTGCTTTTCGAATCCAATCAGAGTATAGAAATGAACTGCAGCATCCAGAGCATTAACTCCCTCTTCCGGATGCGCACCTGCATGGGCAGATTTTCCGTAGAAATCCACCTGCCATGCATCCAGAGCTGTGGTTTTTCCGCTGGCAAGGTTCACCGGATTCGGATGAACGGTCATAGCCACATCCACTTCCTTAAAAGCGCCTTCGTTTGCCAGCTGTACCTTGCTCACAAAACATTCTTCCGCCGGCGTACCGAATACAACAACCTTACCGCCAATCTCATCCAGTACAGCCTTCAGTCCGAATGCAGCTCCCATCGGTGCTGTTGCAATAATATTGTGACCGCAGCCATGTCCGATTTCCGGCAAAGCATCGTACTCACTGGTCAGACCGATGGACGGACCCGGCTTACCGCTGTCGTACACAGCGCGGAAACAGTATGGAATTCCATGGAACTCTCTGGACACCTGAAAACCATGCTCTTCATAGGTTTTGGTCAGAATAGCAGATGCTTTTTCCTCTGTTCCGCCTACTTCCGGATTTTGATACAGATAGTCACGAATTCGCTTCAGTTCCGGCATGTTTTCAGTAACTGCCAGAGCTGCACGTTCTTTCAGCTGTTCAATTCTGTTTTTCATGAAAATTCCTCCTTACTTCTGCTTAGAAGATCTGCATTTCATTTTTCATACCGCGTTCCATCAGGTAAGGAACAGCATAACGGGCATCCATTTCCCCGTGAATGACTTTATAGATACATTCGGTAATCGGCATTTCTATGCCTTCCTTCCGGGCAAGTGCATAAGCAGCTTCTGCTGTGGTAATACCTTCCACAACCATGCCGATTTCTTTCACTGCATCTGCCGGTGCCATGCCCTGTCCAATGAGAATCCCGCATCTGCGGTTTCTTGAATGCATGGAGGTACAGGTTACAATCAGGTCACCAATCCCGGTCAGTCCGGAGAAAGTAGTCAGATCTGCTCCCAAAGTAGACCCCAAACGGCACATTTCCGTAATGCCGCGGGTCATGAGAGCTGCCTTGGCATTGTCTCCAAACCCCATACCATCGGAAATTCCTGCACCCAGAGCAATGATATTCTTCAGCGAGCCGCCCAGTTCCACACCAGCCACGTCCTGGTTGGTATAAACACGGAAACGTTCTGTAATGAAAGCTTCCTGCACTTCCAGCGCCAGTGCTTCATCATCCGCAGCCACTGCCACGGTTGTCGGCAGGTTTCTCGCCACTTCTTCTGCATGGGACGGACCGGACAGTGTGACGTAACGCACATCCGGCTTCACTTCCTTTGCCACCTGAGACAGGCGGAGCAAAGTACCCATTTCAATCCCTTTCGCCACATTGACCACAATGGTCTGCGGATCCAGAAATTCTGATGCTGCAGCAAACACGCTGCGGAATGCCTGTGCCGGAACACCAAAGAGTACGATATCTGCACCCTTCATGGCGTCTTCCAGAGTGTACGCCATCTCCAGCGCTTCCGGAAGAACTACACCCGGCAGGAACTTCGGATTTTCACGGGTTTCCTTCATCAGATCCAGCTGCTGGCTGTCACGGCTCCAGATACGGACCTGATGACCCTTATTTACCAGTGTAAGAGCCAGTGCAGTACCGAAACTGCCTGCACCGATTACACCAATTTTCTTTATATTACTCATTTATTCCAATCCCCTTTTATTTTTTAAAGGACATCTTCGGTTCTTCCCCGCGGATCAGACGGCCGATATTGGCACGGTGTTTCACAATAACGATAACCGCCATGATGCATCCGGGAACAAAGAATCCCGGTTCCAGCAGCCACGCCAGCAGAGGGAAAGACACAGCCCCCATGATGGAACCTAAGGACATACGTTTTGACAGGATAACAAAGACTGCTACCACTGCCAGAACAGCCAGCCCCAGCTGCCAGTTTACAGCTGTGATAACGCCGAAAGCGGTTGCTACGCCCTTGCCCCCGCGGAAGTTATACAGTGCCGGCCAGATGTGTCCGCAGAAAGCAGCCACAGCGCACCAGCTTGCTGCAGCAGGACCAGCAAGAAGCAGTCCCAGCTTTACACCGATAACACCCTTCAGAATGTCAACCACCATAGTAATTAAGGCAGCTTTCTTTCCGAGAGTACGAAGTACATTGGTAGTGCCTGCGTTTCCGCTTCCTTCTTTTTTAATATCAATCCCGTTCATTTTTCCCAGGATGATAGCCGGGGAAATATTACCCAGGAAATATGCAATTACAATTGCCAGAATTTCCATTGCACCCATTATTCGAACTTTTCTCCCTTCTCTCTGAAGACAAACTTGATGGAAGTACCGTTGAAGCCATAGCCTTCACGGATCTTGTTTTCCAGATAACGAGCATAAGAGAAGTGCATCAGCTCACGGTCATTGATCTGGAAGCTGAACAGAGGCGGCTTTACGCCAACCTGAGTCGCGTAGTAAATCTTCAGTCTGCGGCCCTTATCGGAAGGCGGCTGCTTCATCATGGTTGCATCGGAAATCAGGCTGTTCAGCTGGCCGGTAGGAACACGCATTGCACGGTTTTCGGCAACTGCACGGCACATTTCGATAACACGGTTTACACGAACTTTGTCCTTAACGGAAATGAACAGACAAGGTGCGTAGTTCATGAACAGCAGCTCTGCTTCCAGACCTCTCTGGAAGTCACGCATGGTGTTGGTTTCCTTTTCAATCAGGTCCCACTTGTTAACAACGATAATAATACCCTTGCCGGCTTCGTGTGCAATACCTGCGATTTTCTTATCCTGTTCTGTCAGACCTTCTGCCGCATCGATAACCAGCAGGGCTACGTCACAGCGTTCTACCGCTGCAGTTGCTCTGATTACAGAGTAACGTTCGATATCGTCAGTTACCTTGCTCTTACGTCGGATACCTGCAGTATCAATCAGGATATACTTTTCACCGTCCTGTTCAAACGGTGTGTCGATGGAGTCTCTGGTAGTACCTGCAATCGGAGAAACGATTACACGGTTTTCACCCAGCAGACAGTTAATCAGAGAAGACTTGCCTACGTTTGGCTTACCGATTACAGCAATCTTGGTAGTATCGTCGTCTTCATCATAGTCAATCTTAGGGAAGCTCTGAACGACTTCATCCAGTACGTCACCGAAGTTGAGCATGTTGATTGCAGATACCGGAATCGGTTCGCCCAGGCCCAGCTCATAGAAGTCATAGAAATCCATACCCATCTTGTGCGGTGCATCAATCTTGTTTACAACCAGAATGACAGGCTTACCGGTACGGCGCAGCATGGTTGCAACTTCACGGTCAGCAGTGGTCAGGCCGTCCTTACCGTCTACTACGAACAGAATAACGTCTGCCATGTCCATTGCAATCTGCGCCTGTTCACGCATCTGAGACAGGATGATATCTGCACTTGCCGGTTCGATACCGCCGGTGTCGATCAGAGCAAAATGTACGCCCAGCCATTCAGCTTCTGCATAAATACGGTCTCTGGTTACGCCCGGTGTATCTTCTACGATGGATACACGGCGTCCTACGATTTTGTTGAAAAATGTGGATTTACCAACATTTGGTCTGCCAACGATGGCAACAATTGGTTTACTCATCGAAAATTCCTCCTATAAACTGGTCAGGATCGAAAGCAATCATATCTTCGATGCCCTCACCTACACCGATGAACTTCACCGGCATATCAAACTCGTCCGCCACGGTAATGGCGATACCACCTTTGGCAGTTCCGTCCAGCTTGGTCAGCACGATGCCGGTAATATCCGCCACGTCGCCGAATTCCTTCGCCTGGGAAACTGCGTTCTTTCCGGTTGTAGCATCGAGAACCAGCAAGGTTTCACGGGATGCTTCCGGATATTCTCTGGAAATGACCTTGTTCATCTTTTCCAGTTCATTCATCAGATTCTTCTTATTCTGCAGACGTCCTGCTGTATCGCAGATCAGTACATCGATTTTCCTGGCCTTTGCAGACTGGATTGCGTCAAAGATAACTGCAGACGGGTCTGCACCTTCCTGGTGCTTTACCACATTGATACCGTTTCTTTCACCCCAGATAGCCAGCTGTTCTGCTGCCGCTGCACGGAATGTATCAGCAGCTGCCAGCATAACGGTCTTGCCTTCACCCTTCAGACGGTGTGCAATCTTACCGATGGAAGTAGTCTTACCGCCACCGTTGATGCCGATCATCATAACTACCAGCGGTGTCTCACTGCAGAGAAGCTGACGCTCACCCTTGTCCACCAGACCGGTCATGATTTCCTTCAGAGCATCCTTTACACGGTCAGGTGATGTAATATTCTCATTCTTGATCTTCGTACGGAGCTGCTCCATGATATGCATGGTGGTGTCCATACCGATGTCGGAAGTAATCAGGATTTCTTCCAGTTCATCCATCAGGTCTTCATCCACTTCAGCACGCATCATAATTACGTCACTGATTTTTTCGGAGAGACGTCCGAAGAAGGATTTCTTTTCTTTAAATAATGACATTTCTGTCCTCCTTGCTGTATCTTGCTATATATCGAAGCTGTCACCCAGACGCAGGCTCAGAACCTTGGAAATACCCTGTTCCGGCATGGTTACGCCGTACAGTACATCGGCATGTTCCATGGTAGCCTTCTGGTGAGTAACAATTGCAAACTGAATATTTTCGAACTTACGCAGGTAAGATGCGAAACGGTCGATGTTGGCATCGTCCAGTGCCGCTTCCACCTCGTCCAGAATACAGAACGGGGTCGGTTTGGTCTTCAGAACGGCGAACATCAGAGCAATCGCTGTCATGGTCTTTTCACCACCGGACATCAGATTGATGTTCTGCAGTTTCTTTCCAGGCGGCTGTGCGATGATTTCAATTCCGGATTCCAGCGGATTGTTTTCATCGTCCAGACGGAGTTCTGCATGACCGCCGCCAAAGAGCTGGCGGAAGATATCTTCGAAGTTGATTACAATCTGGTCAAAGCTTTCCTTGAACTTTTCGCGGATGTTCCGGTCCATATCGTGGATAATCTTCTTCAGTTCGTCCATGGCCTTCAGAATATCTGCACGCTGCTCGGTCAGGAACGTATATCTTTCGTTGACTTCGTCGTATTCTCTGATTGCGCCTACATTGACATCGCCCAGTTCGCGGATGCGGTTCCTGATGTCTCTGCTTTCCTTCTGTGCAGTACTCATGGCAAAATCCGCCTTCCGGTATTCCATTGCCTGCAGGTAGGAAATTTCGAATTCCTCCCAGAGTTTTTCCTTGAAGGTTTCCAGCTGGGTATCGTTCTTTGCAATTTTGATTTCAGTCTGGTACTTCTGATCCTGGAAGCTGTTCAGCTTATCAGCTGCCTGGCTCTGTTCTTCAGACAGACGGCTGATGGTTTCAGACAGCTGGGCACGTTCTTCACGAACCACACTGATGTAGCTTTCCAGCTCTGCCTTTTCGGCTTCCATTTCCTCAACCTTGCCGGCTGAACCTTCTGTTCCGTAAAGGATACGGTTCTTTTCTGCCTCCAGCTTGTCCTGCTGCATCCTGCGGCTATCAATCTGGTTCTGCAGATCATCGGTGGTTTCCTTCACTCTTGCAAGCAGCTGGTTAAAGGAATCCAGCTTGCTGTCCCATTCATTCTTCGTAATTCGGGTCTGGGTAATGGCTTCACTTGCATGATCCACATCAGCCTTCGCTTCTTCCCAGGCCTTCAGATTTTCTTCAATGGTATTGTTAATCCGGCTGATTTCTTCCTTAAGTTCATCCGCATTTTTCAGATGCTGGGAAATCTTGCGGTCTGCCTCAGCAAAATCATTTTCAATTGCCGCCAGTTCCCGCTCGGACTTTTCACGGCCTTTTTCCAGGTCTTTTCCGCTTTCTTCCAGAGTCTGAATTCGAGTATTCAGGGTGCTGGACTGGAGCTGGGCCTGATGGAAGTCACGTTCGGTATCCTTAATAACTTCTTCCATCTCAGCAGTAATTTCCTTCAGTTCTTCCAGACGTTCATTGGCTGCTGCGATTTCTTTGCGCATCTCTTTCAGTTCTTCTTCCATGCGGAAGACTTCCTGTTTTCTTTCCAGAAGATGGCCCGTTGAGTTCTTACTCTTACCGCCGGTAATGGCACCGCTGGAATTGATGACTTCCCCATCCAGTGTGACGAAACGGAGACCACCGGTACCGGACATTTTGCTCAGGATAACGGCGTTGTCCATATTATCCACTACAGCCACGCGGCCCAGGAGATAATTGAATACACCCTCGTATTCTTTTTTAAATTCGATGCAGTCCACCGCCAGACCCAGGTAACCTTCTACCTGTTCCACACGGCGTTCCACATCCGCCTTACGGCTCTTTACAGAGCTGAGCGGCAGGAAGGTACAGCGGCCGGCGCGATTTTCCTTCAGGGAACGGATTGCGGCCTTTGCGTCTTCATCATTGTCACAGACAATGTTCTGTGCACCGAGACCCAGTGCAGTTTCCATGGCAGTTTCATATCCGGCAGGAACCTTCATCAGGTCTGTAACTACGCCGCGGATGCCGGGACGTCTGTGCTTCATGATATAACGGACGCCGGCATTATAACCCTCGTAATTATTTTCCATTTCTTCGATGGTCTTCTTACGGGATGCCATTTCGGTTCCGCGCATACGCAGGTCTTCTCTCTTTTTCGAGAGCTGACGCAGCTCTTCCATATATTCTTCCCTGTCGGCACGTGCTTCTTCCAGAGAGGACTTCAGGGTTTCCAGCAAATCATCGGCTTCCGTCTTTTCGCGGCGTGCCTGTGCCATCAGGTTTTCATAGGATGCCGCATTGTGCTCCATTTCATCCTGATCCTGAAGAATCTGGTTCTTACGTTTCTGAAGGGTTTCTTTATAGTTTTCGTAGGTCCGTGCTTCGGACTTTTCTTCGGATATCTTGTTATTTACTTCGTAAAGCTGGTTTCTCGCACTGTCAGCAGCTTCGGTGAATCCTGCGGCAACGGCCATAACCCGGCTGTGCTCTGCAACTTTTTCAGCCAGCAGCTGCTCTGCACCTTCCAGCTTTTCTGCAACTTCTGCCTTCTGGTTTTCCAGTGCCTGTGCATTTTCCAGCTCGCGGATCATTTTTTCGTTGTAATCAGCGATTTCATCGGCAATACGTGCCTTATCACGTTCGATGGTGGACAGGCGCTCTTCATTTAACTGGGACTGGCTTGTCAGACGGTTGATTTCTTCCACCTTGGCCAGCAGCTTGTCCTGCGCTTCACTTCCCAGCTGCTCCAGATGCTCGCTGCGCTGACGGCTTTCGCTGAGCTGACGGTCTGCCTCAGCCTTGGAAGCATTGAGTGTTTCAATGGCTGCCGCTAATTCACCGATATCGCTCTTCAGGGCTTCATTGGCCGCTTCCAGACGGTCGATACTCTTCAGGGAAATGTTGATTTCCAGTTCCTGATAACGTTCTTTCAGCTGCAGGTATTCCTTGGCCTTGATGCTGTCTTCCCGCAGACCGTCGATACGGCCTTCAATTTCGCTAATAATATCGTTGGCACGTTCCAGGTTGGCATTGGTAGAATTCAGCTTGCGTTCTGCTTCCGCCTTCTTGGACTTATACAGTACAACCCCTGCCGCTTCTTCAAAGATTTCACGGCGGCTTTCTGCTTTGCTGCTTACGATATCTGCAATCTTACCCTGTCCGATCAGCGAGTATCCGTCCACACCGATACCGGTGTCCATAATCAGTTCACGGATGTCACGGAGGCGGCACTGATTATTATTAATCAGATATTCGCTCTCGCCGGAACGGTACATACGGCGGGTAATGGCTACTTCGTTATAATCGATTGGCAGAATCCCTGTGGTATTGTCGATAACCAGAGTAACTTCTGCCATACCTCTGGATTTTCGGCTGGCTGTACCGGCAAAGATGACTTCTTCCATCTTTCCGCCACGCAGCATTTTCGGACTCTGTTCTCCCAGTACCCAGCGGATTGCGTCACTGATATTGGACTTTCCGGAACCATTGGGGCCTACGATACAGGTAACACCTTCATGGAACTCGATGGTAACAGGCTCCGCAAAGGATTTGAATCCGTGCATCTCCAGTCGTTTAAAATACATTAAATTTCTCCTCTCTCCAGGGCTGCCCGGGCGGCATTCTGTTCGGCTTCTTTTTTGCTCTTGCCGCTGCCTCTTCCCAGCACCTGTCCGTTGCATACCAGCCGTACATAGAAGGTCTTATCGTGTGCCGGACCTTCCTCCCTGTCAATTTCATATGTAATGTTCACTGCCCGGCCTTTCGCCTGAAGCAGTTCCTGAATTTCTGATTTGTAATCGGAAAAGAGTTTTCCTGCCGCAGCCTTTTCGATGGTCTCATCAAAGGCTGACACAACAAACTTCTGTGCCGCTTCATAGCCGCCGTCCAGGAAGATGGCACCTATGATAGCTTCCATGGCATCTGCCAGAATGGAATCTTTACGACGTCCTCCGGCACTGTCTTCCCCGTGGCCCATATTGATATATTTACCCACATTTAAGCGTCGTGCGGTTTCTGCCAGCGAACGTTCGCAAACCACCTGTGCACGTGTTTTGGTCAGTTTGCCTTCTGTCACATGCCCCATACGGCGGAACAGTTCCACGCTGATGATGGCATCAAAGAATGCATCCCCCAGAAACTCAAGGCGCTCATTATCCATATGATGTGTCTTCATTTCTTTGTTATAGGAACTGTGGGTCAGTGCCCGGTCCAGATATTCCGGATTTTGGAAAGAATATCCTATAACATTTTCAAATTCCAAATTATTCACTGAGCGTAATCTCCTCGATTTCCAGTACAGAGTTCTGAATGGTTTCCACAACTTTTCCTTCTACAAATGGAATACCCTTCAGAATGGTGTTCATTACTGCATTGGCGCTGGAGGAACCGTGCATCTTTACAACAGGACCCTTTACGCCCAGAATTGGTGCTCCGCCGTATTCGGAATAGTCAAAATCTTTCTTCAGCTCACCGATCTTATCCAGCAGCAGTGCTGCGCCCAGCTTGGCCTTCACTCCGTCGGTAAACTTCTTTTTCATTACCTGCAGAATGTTCCATGCCAGACCTTCTGTCAGCTTCAGGATTACATTTCCGGTGAAACCATCGGCAACGATAACATCACAGGCTCCCTTTGGAACTTCTCTTGCTTCTACATTACCGATAAAGTTCAGGTGGCTCTGTTCCAGCAGTTCGTATGCGGCCTTGGTCAAAGTGCTGCCCTTGGCAGCTTCTGCACCCAGGTTTACCAGGCCGACTCTTGGGTTTTCGCGTCCCAGAACCTTTTCCATGTATATATTTCCCATGATACCAAATTCCAGCAGATTGTTCGGTTTACATTCCGCATTGGCACCTGCATCCAGCAGAAGAGAAGCTTTTTTGCCCAGAATCGGATATACACTTGCCAGTGCAGGACGGTCAATCCCCTGAATTCTTCCCAGCAGGAAAAGTCCGCCTGCCATCAGAGCCCCGGTGCTTCCTGCAGAAATGAAGATATCCCCTTCTCCATTCTTAACCATGTTGATACCTTTAACGATAGAAGAATCCTTCTTGGAACGGACTGCTCTTACCGGTGCATCATCATTTGTATGACTTCTCTGGCATCAATTACCGTAATCTTTGCCGCATCATATTTATACTTGCCCAGTTCCGCCTGAATCAGTTCTTCCTGACCGATAATGCAGATTTCGTGTTCAATCTTTTTAGATGCCAGCACTGCGCCTTCTACTACAGAAGCCGGAGCGTGGTCACCGCCCATACCGTCTAAAATAATTCTCATCGTCGTTACCTCCGAACTATATACCATAAAATTTATACAAATATAAGGACATACTCATACAAATTAAATCATACCATAATTCTTCCAAAAAAACAACAAAAAGGACGGATACTTCTCATGTTATCCGCCCTTTTTTAGGTGTTTATATTTGGTGTTCAGTATTTTACAGATCGTTTCTGCACAGGTCTTCGAAGGACTCTCTCTTAACAGCCACATAGTTTTCGTTTCCGCCTCTCAGCATTACGATTGGTGGCTTTGGCAGCTTGTTGTAGTTGGATGCCATGGAGTAGTGGTATGCACCGGTTGTGCAGACTGCCAGGGTGTCGTATCTCTTTACGCTTGCAGGCAGCATTACGTGTTCCTGGATGATGTCTCCGGATTCGCAGCAGCGGCCTACTACGGATGCTTCGAAGTCACATTCTTCGTCCATCTTGTTTGCCAGC
>JAFYNS010000009.1 GCA_017556505.1 Bacillota bacterium
ATATTACCACACCCGGATACTAAAGTCAACCTTTTTTCGTCATTTTTTTCTACTTTTTCTGATATTTTTTATCCTTATGCAGACCGAATGCTATATACAGAATCGCGGCTGCCACATTATATAAAGAATAGAAGGCATAAACCATTCTGGCTCCTGCAGCATCCAGTATGATTCCTCCTATGAAATTGCATACAATAACGCTGAGGTTGCTTGCCACTGCATAGAATACAGCAATCGCTGCGCTGCTGTATTTGGGTTCGACCAGAAAGTTTACGTACTTAATCAGTTCCACCAGCAGAATACCATTTGCTATCCCCTGCAGGAAGAATGTTGCCAGAAGCATAGATGATGTCGGTCCTGCTGCATAGAAACCAAATCGGCAGGCAGATAGAATCATGGCAAACAGAATAAGTTTCTCTGCCGGGAACTTTTTCGTCATACCCGGAATCAGAACCATGAATACAGCTTCACTTCCGCACATCAGCATAAAAGCAAGTCCAATCCCGCTCACATCACCTCCGCCGTCTCGGAACAGAAAACCAAAATAAGTGTTGTGTGCAACACTGGTACCCATTACGAAAAAGGCAGATATGGTCAGCCTTATGAATTCTTTCTGCTGAAGCAGTGCTGATATCCGTATTTTTTCTTCTTTTTTTACTGTTATTTCCGGCTCTTCCTCACGGAACAGCAGTCCCATCGCAACTATGAATGCTGCTGCATAGACGTAGAAAAGCATCTGCAGTCCATTCGCATCGCACAGCCTTCCTGTAATGAATACGCATACTGCATAGCCTACTGCTCCGAAAGCACGAATAACAGGGAAACTCCCCTCCTTGCCCAGTACCAGGGAGTCACAAAGGCCATGAAGGGGGGACTGGAAGAAATACATGCAGCAGTACACGAGTGTATATAGAAGGAATCCCTTTATTCCGGAACCTGCCAGCGCCAGGATTGCCGCAGCCAGACACATTCCAGCCAGAATCACTCGCTTCTGTTTTGCATTGGAATACACGTCCCCCCAGAAGATTCCGGCAAAGAATGCTGTGGCAGTTCCAAGTGATGTGATGATTCCCACCTGGGTTCCGCTGAATCCAATGAAGCTGAGGTACTGGCTGATTAACGGGCAAAGTGCCCCCAGCGGACAGTATATAAAAAAATACAAAACGGAAAGTCTAGCTGTCGTACGCACAAAAGAATCTTTCATATTTGCTCCTTTCTGCAGAGAATAAAAAAAGTATAGCAAACCTTCTTCCTGTTAACAATAGTTTTATCCTATAAATATCGGAGGTGTCTGCTGTGCTGATTGTTGCAGTCCGAACGCTGATTCTTTACGCTCTGGTTCTTTTCGCCGTACGGCTTATGGGTAAATCTGAGCTTTCCAAAATGTCCCCTTTTCAGCTGGTTATTGTATTTATGATTGCAGAACTTGCTGCCATACCTATCGATGATCCAGATGTCTCGCTGATTAATGGAATCATTGCCATTTTCACACTT
This sequence comes from Bacillota bacterium, assembly GCA_017556505.1. Lineage (GTDB taxonomy): Bacteria > Bacillota > Clostridia > Peptostreptococcales > Anaerovoracaceae > RGIG7179. The sequence continues at coordinate 1,495 of JAFYNS010000009.1, forward strand.
ATGTTCCTGCAGATAGTCTGTTCCCTTCTTTCTGTCAGGAGTGAGGGATTCAAGAATTTCATCTCCGGCAAACCTGCAATTCTTATTGAAAAAGGAAAACTGAATATGAAAGAACTGAAGCGGCTGAGGATTACCACCACGGACCTTCTGGAACAGCTTCGTCTGGAAAACTGTCCTTCCATCTGCAACGTACAATATGCCATCATGGAATCAAACGGTCAGTTATCCGTCATTCAAAAGGCTGATGTCAGTCCTGTGACTCCGCAGGATCTTCATCTTTCTACTGTTGACGGAATGCTCCCGCTTATTTTGATTGCAGACGGCATCGTATACCATAGAAATTTAGTCATGCTGAATCTGAAAGAAACCGATTTTCAGCACCGGCTTGCCGAAAAAGGGATTACATCTTATAAATCCGTTTTTCTTGCAGTTTCCGATGAAAAGAAACAGATCCACATCTATATGAAAGACAGCCGCGGACAAGACTTTGCACAGGAGGTGAGACTGTGAAAGATTTTATCGCAGCATCTCTGATTATGATTTTGACTCTGGGAGGATGCATTCTCTTTCTTCATTACGCTGACAACCAAAGCCAGGACCTCATCAAAGATATCCGTGAGGAGATTTTTCCGGATATCAATCAGGGAAACTGGGACTCCGTTCAGAAAAAAATGAACAGACTGAATGATGACTGGCACCAGTTTCGAAAAGTCACATTATATCTTCTCCATACGGAAACGATTAATTCCATTGATTACGGCATCGCAAGATCCATAAAATATGCCCAGGCAGAGGATGACTCCAATACGGCAGGTGAACTGAACTCTGTCATCGAACAGCTCTCATTTCTGACCGATAATCAGAAACTGACACTTCAGAATGTATTCTGAAAAAATAAGGAAGCCGGCTTCGCCGATTATATTTTCAGCGGTAGACTTTCTTGTTATTCCGGAAATATCGGAACGATATTTCCTACATAATAAAAAAGACCTTTTCAGGTCTTTTTTATTGGATTATTTCATACATAGTTGCTGCGGCCTCTTTCTTACAGGAATCCACAAGATTCAGGACCCTGGCATCGATCGAACTGCTGCCAAACTCAATATGAATGATGTCGCCCACTTTGACTTCAGTTCCAGCCTTGGCGACTTTACCGTTTATGCTTACTCGCTCCTGATCACAGGCATCTTTCGCAACGGTACGCCGCTTTATAAGTCTTGAATTTTTTAAAAACTTATCGATTCTCATAATAAATCAACCTTCAATGAGCAATAGGTTTAAAATATTTAATAAGGGCATTTCTGCCCATATTAACAAAATTTATTGATTATTGAATTACTTGTTTACAGCGTCCTTCAGAGCCTTACCAGCCTTGAAAACTGGAGCCTTGGAAGCAGCAATTTCAATAACTTCTTCTGGCTGTCTAGGGTTTCTGCCCTGTCTTGCCTTTCTTTCTCTTGTTTCAAAAGTACCAAAACCGATTAACTGTACCTTTTCACCCTTTACTAAAGCTTCTTCGATGCAGTCTACTACAGCGTTGATTGCAGTTTCTGCGTCCTTCTTAGTAAAATTAGTCTTTTCTGCTACTGCAGCTACTAATTCAGCCTTGTTCATTGATATTCCTCCTTAACAATTAACGTCTATTATTTACCAGCATCAGGTGCGTTCCCGGGTTTCTGCTTCGCCTGCTCCCACAGCTGATCCATTTCTTCCAGACTCATATCTTCCATCTGCCTGCCGCAAGCCATGGCAACTTTTTCAATATGAGCAAATCTGCGGATAAACTTCTCTGTTGTGAAAGTCAGTGCTTCTTCCGGATCCACACCGAGAAAACGGGCTACATTTACTACAGAAAACAGTAAATCACCCAGTTCTTCTTTCATGTGGTCCCGGTCACCCATCATCCATGCTTCACGAAGCTCACAAGTCTCTTCGTTTACTTTATCCAGGGCAGGAGCGACATCGTTCCAGTCAAACCCCACGTCTGCAGCTTTTTTCTGCACTTTCTTTGCCCGAATCAATGCAGGCAAAGCCCTGGGCACCTTTTCCAGTCTGCTGGTCCGGTCTGGTTGTCCAGATTCCTTTACCTTGATATTTTCCCATTTTTCAAGTACTTTGTCAATAGTTTTCAGGTTTTCTTCTAAAAAAACATGGGGGTGACGGCGAATCATTTTTTCGCATTCTTCGTTGATTACATCACAGAGATCAAACCGTTTTTCCTCTTCCGCCATGCGGGAATGAAACACAACCTGCAGCAGAACATCTCCCAGTTCTTCCCTCAGATTTGCATCATCCTGATTGTTGATGGCATCCACCACCTCATAAGCTTCTTCCAGAAGACATCCCCTGATAGATTCATGGTTCTGCTCCCGGTCCCACGGGCATTCCACCCGCAGAATCTTCAGAATTTCATCCAGACGCCGGATCGCTGCTTCCGCAGTATCGGCCGGTGCCTTCAGTACCTCATACTCTTTCTTCATTTGTATTTCCTCACTTTATCTGAGAAATCTGCCCAACAGACGAACCAGTTTGTCGCCCTTCGGCAGTCTTGCGATTTCATCCTTTGTGATACCCTTCAGCAGAAGAATCAGCGCACCATAGATCAGCACTGCCAGACCGATGGACAGCAGTGTAGAAATACCGTTGCTCGCGGTCACAGCAAACAACAGGCGGTAGCTTGCATAAGCACCAACACCCATCAGCAGGGATGCGGCACATGGAATCACATAAGTGGTCTTCATATCAAAACTTGTGCCTGTATACTTCTTCACAGCCCGCAGATCCAGAATCATGGCAATCAGATATGCAATGATGGTGCCGATTGGTGCACCTTTTACATTAATAGCAGGAATGCCCACACAGATCCATGTAGCTGCAAACTTGAATACAGCTCCTACTGCCAGATTCCACACTGGAACACTCTGCTTGCCTACGCCCTGCAATGCGCCGGTCAGAGTCTGTACGGAAGCCAGGAATACTACACTGATTGCCATTACCATCAGTGTCGGCGCTGCAGCGCTGGCTTCTGCGGGACGGCTGGAGAAGAGCAGCAGCAGAATCGGTTCTGCCAGTGCAAAGATACCTACCGCACAAGGGAACCCCACAATCATGGTTGCACGGAGAGAAAGCTTTACATTTTCCTGCAGTTCACCACGATCCTGACGGAGCCATGCAGCAGAAATAGCCGGAACCAGACTCACAGCAATAGCCTGAGTGAAGATCTGCGGCAGACCGATCAGAGAAGCACAGTAACCGGACAGCTGGCCGAAGAGAGATTTTGCCTGGTCATGGGTCCAGCCGGTAGCCTCCAGACGGCCCATAACCACCGTAGAGTCGATGGCATTCATAATCGGCATGATGGAAGCACCCAGGGTAATCGGGATGGCAATCATGAGAACCTTCTTCAGGATTTCTCCGGTTTCCTCCAGATTATTATCCCCGCGGCGAATCTTCGTATGAATGGTTTTGCGGTTCAGAACATAAATCAGTGCAATTACCACCATGGATGCAAAGGAACCTGCGGACGCCCCGAAGGTAGCCCCTGCAGCCGCTTCCGGAAGTCCTACGGAGAGGAAACTGTAAGCAAGCGTCAGACCTACTGCAGCACGGACAGTCTGTTCAGTCAGTTCAGAAACCGCTGTTGGATTCATGTTCTGACGGCCCTGAAAATATCCGCGGAATGCAGACAGAATCGGTACAAACAGTAATGCCGGAGCGATTGCCCGAATGGAAGATGCAGCTTCCGGATTGTTCTGCACAGTACCGGCGATGAAATCAGCCCCCAGGTAGCAAAGCAGGAAGGACACAACCCCCATCACACTGAGCAGTCCCAGGGAAACCTTAAATACCTTATGTGCACCGCCGTAATTGCGGACCGTAACTCTCTCGGATACCATTTTGGAAATGGCAACCGGAATCCCTGCTGTGGAAATGGTCAGAAACAGAGAATAAATCGGATACGCACATCCGTAATAGGACATACCGTCTGTTCCAATCCAGTTGGTCAGCGGAATACGGAACACGGCACCGATAATCTTTACGATGACACCGGCTATCCCCAGAATGGCCGCACCTTTCAGAAATTTATTACTATTGGAATTTGACATAAATCAATGCCTCCACATCCTACAGCTTCTTCAGGATAGCTGCAGTTTCCTTTTCTACTTCGAAAATAGTTCTTTCGATGTCGATTGTCTTGTATTCGCCATCCTGGTAGAGAACCTTACCGTCAGCCATGGTCAGCACCACATCGCTTCCGGATGCAGAATATACCAGGTTGGTCGCCATGTTATGAACAGGATGCATGTGCGGCTGATCGATGTCAACCACAATCAGGTCTGCCTTCATGCCTTCTTCAATCACACCGCTGTCTTCTCTGCCCTGGCTCAGTGCACCGGCTCTGGTTGCCGCATAAAGGGTCTGCTGCGGAGTCACTGCAGTCGGATCCTTGTAGTACATCTTGGATGCCATAGCAAACACCTTCATTTCTTCGAAGAAGTTCAGGGAGTTATTGGAAGATACGCTGTCTGTACCGATACCCACGTTGATGCCTCTTCTCAGTAATTCAGGCACATTGCACACACCGCTGGCCAGCTTCAGATTGCTGATTGGATTGGACGCTACAGTTGCACCCTTTTCCTTCAAAATGTCAAAATCTTCGCCTTCCAGCCATACGCCGTGCGCAACGGTTGTCGGCATATCGAAGCAGCCCAGGCTGTTAAAATACTGTACCGGAGTCTTTCCGCCTCTGCGCTGTTTGCATTCTTCATGTTCCAGCTGGGTTTCAGACATATGGATGTGCATACGAGCACCCTTTTCTTTCGCAAAACCCTGAACTGCCAGTACGTCATTTTCGTTGGATGTATATTCGGCATGCATGCTGATATCCATGATAATTCGTCTGTTTTCTGCACCATTCCAGGTGTTGTAAGTATCTACCATTTCCTTCATGGACGGAAGATTCCATACATCCGGTTCACAGAAGTTTACGATGGAACGGCAGATGTTTGCCTTAGCACCAGCGTCTCTTACGGCAGCGGCCATATCGTCGATGAAGTAGTACATGTCACTGGTGGATACAATACCAAAACGCAGGGATTCTGCCATAGCCAGAGTAGTACCCCAGTAAACAGCAGGGCTTGTCAGGTGATCTTCAAATGGGAAAATCAGCTTGTTCAGCCAGTCCTGCAGAGCCATGTTTTCGCCATAGCCGCGCATCAGTGTCATTGGGGAATGTGCATGGGTATTGAAGAAGCCAGGCATCATCAGTTTGCCCTTTCCATCATAAGTTTCCCCTGTATAATCCACTGGAGCTTCACCGGTGATGGAAATAATGCGGTCTCCCTCCACCAGAACATAACGTTCTTTTTCAACTTCAAAATCTTTATTTAATACTGCGATATTCTTAAAAAGCATAATAACCTCCTGTTAAACTTTTCATATCTGCGCATAGTTTATCCATTTTAATATTCTAACAATTCAGTATACCATATATTTACGTAAGATTCCAGTAAATATGGTGGGAACATGCAAAATTTAGCAATGAGATTCGGGAAATACTGCTCATGATTTCAATAAAATGAGTGATACTAACTACAAAGAAATTCCAACCTTAAAAGGAGTAAACACACATGAAAGCAACAGGAATTGTACGCCGAATTGATGACCTGGGACGGGTAGTTGTCCCCAAGGAAATCCGCCGTGTCCTGCGGATCCGCGAAGGCGACCCATTAGAAATTTATACCAGCAGCACTGGAGAAATTATCCTGAAAAAATACTCCCCTATCAGTGAACTTGGCCAGTTTGCAGGAGAATACGCGGATACTGCGGCTCAGATTCTGGGAAGCACCGTTATCGTATCTGATACAGACCAGGTAATTGCTGCTGCCGGACCATCAAGAAAAGAGTATACCGATAAAATGGTAGATATGGAACTGGACCGGATCATTCAGAGCAAAAACCGCTACTTAAATGATGCGAAAATCGTAGTTCCCATCATTTCACAGGGCGATCCCATCGGTTCCATCACCATTCTTCCCAAAGGCACCAAGCCCCTTGGCGATTCAGAGCTGATGGCCGCGGAAATCGGAGCCAGTTTCCTGGCCCGACAGATGGAAAGCTGATTTTTCTCAAAAAAAAGCAGGACCTTTATTGTAAAGGTCCTGCGCTCTTTTTATCTGCATCGATAGTATCCAGTAAAGTTATTGCATCATCCAACAGCTTCTTCGGGTCGGTGGTAAGCCGGATAAACGGTTCCACCCCGCCGTGAATGAATGCCCGCTGCCCGAATTTTGCAGTGACATTCATAAGAGCAAACCCGCTCAGCGGATTCTTCTTTCCAAACTGGAAGATAAGCTTACCCGCCTGCTGATATACCCGCTGCACCGACAGACCTGCTGCCAGGTAGCGGATGTGTGAGATTTTCACCAGATTCACAACAGCCTGGGGCACATCGCCGAAACGGTCCAGCATTTCATCAATGATTTCGTCTTCATCATCGTAATTACGGATGGAGGCGATTTTTTTATACATCTGCAGCTTCAGAGATTCATCTTCAATATACGCTTGCGGAATATATGCCGGCATCTGAATTTCCACAGAGGTTTCCTCTTTATTGTCATTGACGATTTCGCCCTGCAGCGCACGGACAGCATCATCCACCAGCTTGCAGTACAGTTCGTAACCAATGTTCATCATATGGCCGCTCTGCTCGGTACCCAGAAGGTTTCCGGCACCACGGATTTCCAGGTCACGCATGGCAACTTTAAATCCGGATCCGAATTCGGTAAACTCACGGATGGCTGTCAGACGTTTCTGCGCCACTTCCGTCAGGACCTTATCCTTCTGGTACATCAGGTACGCGTACGCCAGTTTGTTGGAACGGCCTACACGGCCTCTCAGCTGATAGAGCTGGGACAGACCGTACCGGTCGGAATCCATGATAATCATGGTGTTTGCATTCGGAATATCAATACCGGACTCGATGATTGTGGTCGCAACCAGAACATTGTTTTCCCCATTGATGAAACTGAGCATTACATCTTCCAGTACATGTTCGTTCATCTGACCATGGCCCACTGCAACTCTGGCATCGGGTACCAGCTGCTCGATCTGATCTGCAATCTTCTGGATACCGCGTACACGGTTAAATACAACATACACCTGCCCGCCTCTGCCAAGTTCTCTTTCGATGACTTCCTTCAGAATCTGATCATCCTGCTCCAGTACATAGGTCTGTACAGGATAACGTTCTTCCGGCGGTTCTTCGATGAGGGACATATCCTTGATTCCCGTCAGGGACATATTTAAGGTACGCGGAATCGGTGTGGCAGACAGAGTCAGTACATCCACGTTCTTTTTCATCTGCTTGATCTTTTCTTTATGCTCTACGCCGAAACGCTGTTCTTCGTCAATTACCAGCAGTCCCAGATCCTGGAACTTTACATCCTTGGAAAGGAGTCTGTGGGTACCGATTACAAGGTCAACCTGCCCCTTTGCCAGCTTATCCAGTGTCTGCTGATTCTGTGCATCACTGCGGAACCGGGACATGACTTCCACCTTGAACGGGAAGTTTTCAAACCGTTCCTTCAGAGTGTAGTAATGCTGGTTGGCCAGGATAGTGGTCGGAACCAGAACAGCCGCCTGCTTGCCGTCGGCCACGCACTTGAACAGAGCTCTGGCAGCAACTTCCGTCTTACCAAAGCCCACGTCACCGCAGAGGAGACGGTCCATGGAAAACGGTTTTTCCATATCTGCCTTGATTTCTTCAATGGAGCGGAGCTGGTCATCAGTTTCCTCATATGGGAAGCTGTCTTCAAACTCCTTCTGCCATACCGTATCAGGGCAGAAGCTGTAGCCCTTTTCCATCTGACGCTGAGCGTAGAGGTCGATCAGATCCTTCGCCATAACCGCAATGGCAGCCTTTGCCTTAGCCTTGGTAGCCTTCCACTCACCGCCGGACAGTTTATTCATCTTCGGCGCGGCAGCATCGTTACCGATGTACTTCTGAACGATGTCCATCTGTTCCACCGGAACATAAAGCATATCGTCACCGGCATATTTAATTTTAATGTAATCTTTCTTTTCACCCTGGACGGTCAGCTGTTCAATTCCAAGAAAGCGGCCGATACCGTGATTTTCATGAACCACATAGTCACCCTGCCGCATATCGGCAAAACTCTGTATCTTCTGGCCTTTATCCTTATACTTTTTCTTTCTCCGGCTGGCTTTCTGACTTGCGAAAATATCCTTTTCACTGAGCCAGCAAAGCTTTTCCGTCGGCAGGTCAATACCGCTGTTCAGAACGCCCTGTTCGAACCGGACTTCACCGCCGTTTTTCTGCACGCCAATAATGCCGATCCGCTCCACGAACTCACGGAGATTATCCAGACGCTCCTTCGAAGCGCATACGATAGTAACCTTGTAGCCCTTGTTTACATAGGACTTCAGTTCGGTTTCCAGCACGTTCATCTTGCCATTGAAAATCAGTGTCTGGCGGCTCTGCAGGTTATAAAGTTTGTCGAAGCGGTCGATTCCGGATACAGCCTTTGGGAACGGTGTAAATACCGCAACCTTCGGCATCTGAAGAATTTTCATGAAGTCGCTGCGGTCAGACAGCAGCGCTTCGTCCTTCGGAATAACCTGTCCCCGTTCCAGCATAACCCCAAAGTCTTCTTTCAGTTCTCTGGTTCTCAGATCCAGTGCTTCATAAATCCGGTCCGGATCATCTATCATAATCCATCCCTTCTCCATATAGTCCCACAGGAATTCTGTTTCCTCGTAGAAATAGTGGAGATAGTTTTCCAGCAGCTGCACATTGGCCACCTGCTCGATATATTCACACAGCTCGTCTCTGCGTCTTCGCAGTTTCTCAGCTGTTTCTTCCGATTTTTTCTCCATCCGCTTGGCAGCTGCGGTGTATTCCTTCCGGACTTTTTCCGCCGCCTCACGGAACTGGTTCTTTTCCAGCAAAACCTGTTCTGCAGGGTAAATTTCCACGAACTTCAGGTTTTCCACAGATCTCTGGGTATCGATGTTAAAGGTTCGGATGGAGTCTACTTCTGTGCCGAAAAGTTCAACTCGGTAGGGGCATTCTCCGTCCGGTGTGTAAATATCGATGATGCCGCCGCGGATGCTGTATTCACCGCGGGCTTCCACCACACCCATCCGTTCGTATCCAAGCTGAACCAGCCGCTCTTTTACAAGTTCCAAATACAGCTCTTCTCCCAGGGTGATTTTAACCACCTTTTCTTCAAAAGCTTCATGGGG